>CAYSZR010000005.1:38204-47742 GCA_964435565.1 uncultured Coriobacteriaceae bacterium | reverse complement strand
GATGGCGCCTATCTGTATTACGACCAAGAACAGCTCGAGAAACGCCGTGGAGACATCGAGGTGCACGAATTCGTCGACCAAGATCATATGGCCCGTTGAAGATATGGGCAGCCATTCGGTCAGTCCTTCGACAAGACCGATAAGAAACGCTTTGAGTATTTCGATGAACATGCTGGGGTACCTTTGATGCGTTTTTCCGACAAACAGAATCTGCATTGTAGCGCAACGACATTCCCAAGTATTCTCGTTTCGGGAATTTCCATGCATATGGCGATTGCAGAACAAAAGTGCGTTACTTTAATGAACAGACTATGACGCACGAAAGGAAGCGAAGCAGCTTACATGGAATATCTGATTATCGCACTCGTATTAATTGGAGCTGTGCTCATCTCGGCCGTTCTCGATCAGTTTCTTGCCCGCGTATCATTACCGCTCGTGCAGATGATTATCGGTGTCGCAATCTATCTGTTCGTTCCCCTATCAACAGATCTCACGCTCAACTCAGAACTGTTCTTGGTCATGTTCATAGCTCCTTTGCTTTTCGATGAATCGCGTAATGTCAACAACAGGGCGCTGTGGGTCAACAAAAACACGATCCTATCTTTGGCAATCGGTCTCGTAATCGCCACCGTGCTTTTCGCCGGAGTAGTCCTGCACCTGATCGTTCCAACGGTGACACTTGCAGCTGCATTCGCATTTGCAGCGGCTCTTGGTCCTACGGATGCCGTTGCAGTAAGCTCGCTTGGCAAATCGATCAAACTCAATACGCGACAGACTGCGTCGCTTTCAGGCGAAGCGCTCCTAAACGACGCATCGGGCGTTGTTTCCTTCCAGTTTGCCATCGCCGCAGCAGTTACCGGTGATTTCTCGCTTGCCGATGCAGGACGAACCTTCGTAGTCGATTTTGTAGGCGGAATAGCCCTTGGACTAGCATTAGGCCTAGCCGCCTTCATCGTCATGCGCAGTGTACGAAGGGCCGGTGTTGAAAGCGCCACGTTCCATGTATGCTTCGAGATATTCCTCCCGTTTCTCGTCTATATCGTCGCATCGCAAGTTCATGTAAGTGGCATTCTCGCCGTTGTGGCTGCAGGCCTGCTCCTTGCATATTTCCCTCAGAAGATCAGTCCATCCAGCCGCAGCTTTGAAACCTTCTCGACACGTCTTTCAATGACTTCTCAAAGTGTATGGAGCCTTATCACGTTTGTGCTAAACGGCATCATCTTTACCGACCTTGGCTACGTCCTTTCGTCGACCCTTGCACCTGCCTTGAAGGAAAACTCAGCGAACTTGATCTGGCTTTTTGGACTTGTGCTTGTCATGACCGCAGTTATCGTCGGCATACGCTATGCGTGGGTACTGGGATGCGATCTGCTATCGACAAACCCCGAAACCGGAAAACGCATGAAACCGGAAAAAGAATTTGCGCTGAACGCCCTTGTTACGACTTTGGCCGGTCCCAAAGGCGCCGTCTCGCTTTCAATAGCATCGACTATTCCACTTGTCACAGCAGCTGGAGTAGCGTTCCCCCAACGCGATTTGCTGCTTTTTTTGACCTGCGGCGTCATCGTCGTCACCCTCCTGCTCGCAAACTTCGTCGTTCCCCTTATCGCGCCCAAGGCAGAAGAAGACGAGAGCGTCGAGATTGATGCCGACGTCGAGATTGAGATCCTGGAAAATGTCATCGTCGGTCTCAAACGTCAGCAAAACGCGCAAAACAAGCAGGCGACCGGGCGCGTCATGCGCATGTATCACCGGCGTCTCGCAGCAGCACGCCGCAAGACCGTTGCACCTCGTCAGCTCCGCTTTTTACGCCAGGAGATTCTTGTGCGGCAACGCGACTATGTTCAAGACGCGATTGAACGTGATGCCGTCGACAGACGCTTGGGCGAACAGTTTCTAAAGCGGATCGAGCGTATGATCAAACTCCTCATGCACAAGAAGACCCTGCTTTCCAGAAAATCGCAGACCCGTCCGATCGCTGGCGCGACTTCGACGATGCACAAGCTCAAACAAGGCATGTCAAGCAGCAATAGCCAACGTCGCAGACTCGAGTTCAAGATCGAGACCGAACGCATTGCAGTCGATTATCTTGAGGTTGTAAGCCACGAGCCGGATGAAGAGCGTTCTATGGCTGCGCTTGCCCTGTTAAGCGAACACAAACCCTTACTCGTCACCTTGCGCACCCAGCTCAGGACATTCGACAAAGCTCAGGGCATCAACGTCTCTGCTCCAGAAAGTCCACTTGAAGTACAGGTTGTACGTACAGACACCGGAAGCTTACATCTGGAAGAATCTGACATAGACGAACCGCCGTTTATGGCAGATGTTCAAGCAGAGGCCCTGCGACTCGAACTTGACGAAATCCAAGACAAACGTGAATCTGGCAGATTGCCGCGAACGCTTGCCCGCGAAATGCGCGAAGAGATATATCTTTTGCAGATGGGGCTATCCGACTGAACGTTTTGTTGCCCATAGGTGAACTGAGAGTGCAGCTTATTTTGATAATATCTGCAAAGACATATGAAAACACAAAGGAGTTATCGGGCATATGAAGGTTAAAGAAAAGGCAAACGAAGATGGAACCTTGCATCTGAGCATTACCGCAACGGCTCAGGAAGTGAACAAAGCGCTCGATCGAGCTGAAGCAGCTGTAGCAAGCAGGTTCGGCCTGCGTCCCGATCCTTCCAAATCAGCCGCGCAGGCACTTGCCGAGCATCTCGAAATAGGCGATGTCGATACCATCTTGCAATCGCAGGCGCTCAATATGCTTATTCCCTTCGCTCTTGAGCAGCGCTGCATAACCCCTCTTGCACAACCCAAGGCCCAGACGCCTACTGGACCCAAACGCAATCAGGCGTTCAGCTTCCAAATCGACGTGCTGCCCAAACCCCATTTCACCTTGAACTCGTATGAGCCTGTTGAGATCACCGTCCCGGCATATGAACCGGCAGAAATCGATGTCGATGCAGAGATTCGATCCAATATGGCCATGTACACGGAATTCGAAACCGCAGAACCACATCCCGTTCGCCAAGGCGACAGTTGTCTAATTGCTATAGACGTCTTTCAAGATGGCGAACGCTTGAGCGGCATCAGCACTGACAGCCGTGTGTATTCTACGGGCAAAGGCTACATGCCTGAAGATTTCGAGCGCCAGGTCATCGGCATGGATGTGGGCGAGACGAAGGAATTCAGCTTCGAGGCAGAGGACCTCGACGAAGACGGAAACACGTTCATGCGCGCCTATGATTGCAAGGTGACGGTCAAGGAAATCCAAAAAGAGGTCTTTCCAGAGCTTGACGACGAATGGGTCAAACGCGCGATGCCCCTGTACAGTTCTCTTGACGAACTACGCGCAGAGGTTCGCACCTCCTATGAAACGCAGATGTTGCGTGCCTATGACAATCAGGTACTTTCCATTGCGCAGGCCAAGCTCGGCGAACGTCTTGAAGGCAAAATTCCCGACGAAGCCTATGAATCCACCTACGCCTCGATTCAGGCAACGCTGCAAAACCAACTTACGCAGCAGGGAAAATCACTTGCAGACTTTATCGAGGAGCAAGGTGGCGAGCAAAACTACAAGATTGGCATCATGATGCAGACGCGTCAGACACTCCGCTGCGACTATGCGCTTGATGCCCTATTCGAATATGCTGGTCTAGAGGTCACAGACGAAGACATCGATGCCGCCTGCGCAGAAATGAACCCGATGAACCCAGCGGCAGTCAAACGAGAGATGGAATCGAGTGGACGTGGCTTCGCATTGCGCGAAGTAGCTGCACGATACGCCGCCAGCCGCTATCTAGTCGATAACGCTATCATCACGGTCGAAGGGGCCGAAAGCTAGACTTCTTGCTCAATCATCAAACTCAAAACTGTTCGGTGTCGAGCCAGATAGTGAAAGGCCCGTTGTTCACAAGCTCTATATCCATCATCGCACCGAATTCGCCATGTGCAACAGAGCCTCTATCCGATTCTACGAGCTCGAGGAAAAATTCGTAGAGCTCGTTTGCGCCTGCAGCCGGCATAGCCGCGTCGAAAGACGGACGTCTCCCCTTCTTGCAGTCCGCATAAAGCGTGAACTGCGATATAACCATGCATTGGCCGTTCACGTCGAGAAGCGACAGGTTCGTCTTTCCCGTTTCATCTTCAAAAATGCGCTCGTTGCGAATCTTGTTCCACAGACGCTCGGCCGTATGATTGTCGTCTTGTTCGCCAATGCCGAGAAAAATGACATAGCCTTGTCCGATTTCATCGCACATCGCGCCATTGATACTGACTTTTGCTTTAATTACACGCTGAAGCAATGCTCTCATAGCGGTAGATTTCCCGTCTTCCTCATATAGAGCGCGTCTTTCGAATCTATGCATTCTATGCGTGTAACGTGCGCTACGCGGTTTACAACCGTAAACCAGATCGCCTGATCTCCAAACGCCGTCCAAAATTCGCGCTCTTCCTGCCCTTTTCGTGCATAAGCTGGCCGTGGATCTTGCAAAAGCACCTGCAACAGTCCTTCGCGCATAGCCACTGGAACGAGTTCGATAAGATCATGCGGGATCTCGACACGATCCAGTTTGGGCCAAGGGAGCTGACCAGCCCATCCAGACCGCGCCTCCTCATATGCGTCCGTTTCGCTGTCATAGCTTTGGATATAGTATACAGGCGTACCATCAACCATATCGCCGCCCTTGAACCGAATAGCGTCCGTATCAAGCCCACTTATGCGCACGCACGACAATGCAAGGCCATTTGGTCGATAACTAGACCGCGTGGCAAACACGCCCATACGTTGCGTCCCGCCCAGAAGCGGAGGACGTACGGTCCTAGACCAGTCACTGTCGTTTGAAAGGTTATGCGAGAAAGACCACACGATGACAAGCCAATCATCGCAGTCGAGCCCGCGCTTATCTTCAGACAAAGAGAACGCAGGCTCGAAAACGAGACGAGATTCAATCGCATCCGCCAACCCAGGCTGACGTGGTACGCCGAATTTGGTCATATAGGGACTTTCGATATGGCCAATCGGCTTTAGACGCATCGTCAAGACAGATTCCAGCTTACTTCCCGCTGCGTTCTTCCTTATAGGCAGCTTCAAGCTTCTCGGTCACATCGAAAGGCGCCTGCTCATAGCCATTGAGCGTGAGCGTGTACGTACCCGTTCCGCTTGTCAAGCCCCGCAGGTCCTTCGTGTACGTCACGACTTCTGCATAAGGCACACGCACCAATATGATGGTATCGCCCGAGTCATCTGAATCGGTACCGACGATACGTCCGCGACGCTGCGAGATATCGCCCATAACGGCGCCGGCAAACTCCTCTCCAACGGCAATGGACATGTCGGCCATTGGTTCGAGCAGGATCGGAGCGGCTTTCTCGCATGCGGCTCTGAAGCCGATTCGGGCGGCGGTCTTGAAGGCCATATCGTTGGAATCTACCGAGTGATAGCTGCCGTCATATACAGCGCACTTTATATCGACCATGGGATAACCGGCTAGATGCCCTTCCTCCATAGCCTCTTGCACGCCCTTATCGACAGCCGGTATGTAGTTGCGGGGAATCTTACCGCCAACGACTTCATCTACAAACTCGTATCCATTGCCGGGATTAGGCTCCAGGCGCAGCCAGCAATCGCCAAACTGCCCAGCACCACCAGTCTGTTTTTTATGGCGACCCTGAGCTTCAGCGACCTTGGTGATGGTCTCACGATAAGGAATGCGCACCGGCAGCAAAACCGCCTCGACTCCCGTCTGCTCTTTCAGGCGCGCAAGCAGAAGGCTGATGGCAGTCTCACCCGGAGCATAGAGCAGTGACTGCCTTGTCTCCTCGTTGCGCGCATAGCGAATCGATTGGTCGGCCTCGGCCGCACGTGCGATAAAGGTGCCGAGTTTATCTGCATCGTTTTTATTCGCGGCCTCGATAGCGACGGGATACTGTGGTTCGGGAAGCAAGATATGATCGACGGCGATTTCGCCCGTTTCAGAGAGCGTATCCCCGGTCTTGGTTTCGTTGAGCTTGGGTACAACGATAATGTCGCCGGCCTTAGCACTCTTGACGTCAGTTGGTTCCTTTCCCATCATCACATACAGATGCCCCAGACGCTCTTTGTTCTGCGTTCGCGAATTGATTAGCTCCATACCCGGCGTAAGCGTTCCGGCAATGACCTTGAGAAAGCTCAGACGGCCTACAAACGGATCAGACAGGGTTTTGAAAACATATGCACCGGGGCGTTTGCTCTCATCAACGCGAATCGAATCGCCATTTGCAAGCTGGTAGCGGCCGTGTGATTGCGGGTGCGGGAAATATGAGCATATATCCTCGATTAGGCCAGCGACGCCCTGAAGAATGATCGTAGAGCCGACAAAGACGGGAATGACGAGCTCTTGGGCGATGGCTTTATCAAGCAGTTCTTCAAGCTCTTCTTGCGTAAGCTGCTCTTCGCCGTCGAGATACTTCATCATGAGGTCATCGTCAGCCTCTGCCACAAGATCGCACAGCTTGTCACGAGCGACCTCTGCAACGTCTTTGTAATCGGCAGGAATATCCTCGATACGTTCCTTGCCGCCTTCGTCGTTATAACGGGCCTTCATGCGGATAACGTCAATGACGCCCTTGAAATCGGGACCAACGCCCATAGGAATATTGACAGCCCCCAAACGCGAGCCGAAACGCGCGTGCAATGTGGCCATCGAGGTATCGAAATTGGCGCCTTCTTTATCTATATGATTGATAAAAACCGTGCGCGAAAGGCGCATTTCGTTGGCCTCACGCCACAGTCGAGTTGTCATAACCTGGGGGCCGTCGACTGCGTCGACGACGAAAATCGCCATTTCAGCTGCGGTCATAGTCGAAATAGTATCCGAAATGAAATCAGGGTGACCAGAGGTATCTAAGACGTTAATCTTATAATCTTTGTAGGGAATGGGAGCAAGAGACGTGCTGATAGTGAACTTACGTTTGATCTCTTCAGAATCGAAGTCGAGATAGGACTTTCCGTCGTGCGTCGTGCCCATGCGGGGGGTCTTTCCGGATACGTAGAGCATTGCCTCAGCCAAAGAGGTTTTGCCCGATCCGTCCTGACCCACAAGGACGATGTTTCGGACATGCTCGGTCGCGGGAGCTGCCATGAGAACCACCAACTTTCTAGTCGAAAAGCTCGTAAGCTCAAACATTGCTACCAATTTACTCTACTTCTCCCTGTAACGCCACAGGTCAAATATGCCAATATATAATCCATATCCATCAAAAAACGTTGATAGGTAACGAGGTTGTGGCGATTTGGCGTTTAAGCAGCTTTTAAGGAACAAGGCATATAAACTTATCTAAACGTTGACCGTATCGACTGATGAAAGAATTCGAAGATGACGAAGACGAACAGCACGCCTACCGATAATTATTATGATGCCTATATTATCGAAGACGAACCATCCCAAAGTCAGGCAAATCACAGTCACGAGCATGACAGTTCTTCCAAACATCCTTCACTGCTCGCGTCTGCGTTGCAAATCGTCATGGGAGCCATACTTGTTTTAATCGGAATTCCCCTGTTGATACTTCCCGGTCCCGGCCTGCTTACAATCGCCGGCGGCATTGCGCTCGTGGTTACCGCGATCCGTCGCATAACCTCCCCTTTCGCACGATCAGCTAGCTAGACAGGCGGCAAAGAGGATATGGAACTGCTCGCCCCTGCCGGAGGCAGCGAACAACTCGAATACGCCGTGCGTTTTGGTGCCGATGCGGTATACCTTGCCTGCGAACGTTTTGGCATGCGACAGCGCGCAACGAACTTTACCCTCGACGATATTCCCGCAGCTGTCGCCTTTGCCCACAAACATGGCGTGCGTGTATTCGTCACACTCAACATCGTCATGCATGAAGATGACATTCATGCCCTTCCCCCTTACATCACCGCGCTTCGCGACAGCGGTGTCGACGCGTTCATCATCGGTGACTTAGGAGCTGCACGACTCGCTCGTGATCTTGCTCCGCAGGTCGCCTTGCATGTAAGCACGCAGGCAAGCGTATCAAATGCCCAGACTGCGTTAGTATGGCGTGACATGGGTGCCCGACGCATCGTCTGTGCCCGAGAGATGTCCATAGAGCAGATTGTAGGTTTACGCGCCCAGATTCCCGACGATCTTGAACTCGAGGCCTTTGTGCACGGAGCGATGTGCATGGCCTATTCGGGAAGATGCTTGATCAGTGACTATCTAACAGACAGAAGCGCTCTGACGGGGCATTGCACGCAATCTTGCCGCTGGCAGTACACGCTCGAAGAAGAAAAGAGACCGGGCGAACACTACCCCATCGAACAAGATGAAAACGGTAGCTACATATTGAACGCCCAGGATTTAAATATGCTCTCGCATCTTCACGATCTCGAAGCCGCAGGCATTGATTCCATAAAGATCGAGGGGCGTAACAAGAAAGCATTCTATGTCGCAACTGTTGTGAACGCCTATCGCCATGTTCTTGATGGCGAAGACCCTGCGGTCTATGAAAACGAACTCGACCTAGTGTCGCATCGTCCCTATTCGACGGGCTTTTTCTATGGGTCGGCCCATCAGGCAACTCAAAGCGACGAGCGATCGCAGAAAACCGAATGGGCAGCAGAAGTTTTGGAATCTATTCCCGCAGACGATGGCACCTATACGATACGCGTACGATGCCGCAATGCATTCACCTGCTCAACACCGCTCGAAGCACTCGCGCCGCAAACCCCGCCGCATCAAATAAAGATTTCCGCCCTTTGCCATCTTTCCAAAAATGGACCCGTCCCCGTTCAGATTTCCAATCGGGCGATGGAAGATTATCTATTCTCATGCAACGAATCACTTGCTCCGTATACCATCATCCGGATGCCGAAATAGCCCGATTGCAGCCACATACAAACTTATTTCGCGTATCGAAGCTCCCAGAAAGCAACGGCACTCGCAGCTGCAACGTTCAGTGAATCGACATCATGTTCCATCGGAATGATAACGGAGCAATCACAGGCGGCGATGGTTTCCGGACTGAGCCCCGTGCCTTCGCTTCCAAAGACGAGGGCAAGCTGATCCTCTTGTTTGAGCAGTGGGTTTTCAAGGGAGACAGCATCTTGTTCCAAAGCAAGCGCCACGACCTTGAAACCGTATGGCTTCAGTTCGCGAACGGAATCTATCCTCCCCCATGGGACCTGGAATACAGTGCCCATAGACACACGAGCGGCACGCTTATACAACGGGTCATGACAGCCTGGGGTAATGAGCACGGCATCGATTCCCAAGGCGGCAGCAGACCTGAACAGTGCGCCGATGTTGGTAAAATTGGTGATTCCCTCAAGCACCGCAAGGCGATGGGCGTCTTGCACGAGATCTTCAAGTTGCGGAAGTTGGGGCCGCATAAATGCCGCAAGCGCTCCACGCGTAATCTGATATCCCGTCACCTGCTGCATCTGATCGCGTGTCACGCGCAGAATGGGAATCGTGCGATCATATGCCTCAAATCGTTCTATCAAGTCAACGGACTGCTCGAACCAACGATCCTCGACGAAAAGAGAGAC
>CAYSZR010000005.1:0-38194 GCA_964435565.1 uncultured Coriobacteriaceae bacterium | reverse complement strand
GGTCGATGACGAGTCTCGACTCTGCGATAAACATGCCAGACGTTCCTTCTGGATAATGCATGAGCTGGGAATCCGTGAGCTTCGAGAAGCAATCAAGCCGATGGTCTGCGGTATCTTCGATGCGGATTATCATGTCCACTCGATTCCGAGCAAATCGCAAAGCGCCCGTGCGGCAAGCATCTGTCCCATGATTGCGGGCATATACGACATCGTGCCCAAATCGCTCCTATCACCACGCGTGGAACCTTGCTGCGCTTCAACATCAGCAGGCTGTTCAGGGGTATACAAAACACGCATATGCTCGATACCAGCCGTACGCGCGAGTTTCCTGACGCTGCGGCACAAAGGACAGACCCTCGTTTCGGAAATATCGGCAAACTCGAGCTGCGTCGGATCAAACTTATTAGCAGCCCCCATAGAACTCAAAAGCGAAATGTCATGATCGTCACAATATGCGGCAAGCGCGAGTTTTGTGACGACGGTGTCTTGCGCATCAATGCAAAAATCTACCTTGAAACGTTCCATAAGCTCACCAACATCAGCGGGCAGCACCCGCTCTTGAAGCGCATGAACCGTTGCAAGGGGGTTTATATCCAAGATCAGATCGCGCATGACATCGACCTTAGGGCGCCCAATGGTGCTCTCGAAGGCAATGGCCTGCCTATTGATATTGCTTTTCTGGACAACATCAGAATCGACGATGACAAGCGTGCCCACCTGCGCACGAGCAAGAGCAACCGTACAATTCGATCCAACACCGCCAATGCCTATGACCATGACACAGGCATCTGCAAGCGTCTGGATGCCGCGCGACCCCACGAGCCGCTCGATTCTATCTGTACGCGTATCGCCCACGTTTATCCCTGCAAAAGCTCGAGGAGCTCGTCCCTGCTCAAGGATGCGAGCGGTGCACCGTCGCCGCGCACGAATTTATCCGCAAGCCTGCTCTTGGCCTGTTGAAGTGCGACGACACGCTGCTCGATAGTATCCTTGGCTATAACCTTGTATACCGACACGGATTTTTTCTGACCGATGCGATGCGCTCGGTCCGTAGCTTGATTTTCAGCAGCGAGATTCCACCAGGGATCCGCATGGATGACAACAGATGCGCCAATCAGATTGAGCCCCGTCCCTCCAGCTTTCAACGAAACAAGGAACACCGGCGTCTCATCGCCATTGAAGGCATTGACCAACTCGACACGGCGTCGTTTGGGAGTCGACCCCGTAATGGTGTAATACGGAATATCCAGCTCATCGAGGCGCGCGGCGACGATATCGAGGAACCGTACGAATTGTGAGAACACGAGCGTTTTCTCGCCCGAATCATTGGCGCTTTCAACGAGTTCGATGATCGTATCGAGTTTTGCGGCCCCGCCCCGATATCCCTCGTAGAGCAAGCTCGGATCGCAGCAGAGTTCGCGAAGGCGCGTGATCTCTGCAAGGACGGAAATCTTATTTGCAGAAAAGGCCTGCCGGCTTCGTGCATTAATCGATTCACGCAAACGCTGTTCAAGGGCAAGATATAGACGCATCTGCTCTTCGCCAAGATGCGCATAGACAACCGATTCGTCCTTGTCAGGCAAATCGGTCAGGACATCTTGCTTCATACGGCGCAAGATGAAATGACCCACGAGGGCCTGCAGCCGTTCGACAGCCCGTTCGTCGCCGTCAAGAATAGGCTGCTCGTAACGCGTGCGAAAATAATCATACGAGCTCAGGAGCCCGGGCATAAGAAAATCGAAGATGCTCCAGAGCTCAGAAAGACGGTTCTCTATAGGCGTGCCGGTCAAAGCGAATCTATGTAAAGCATCGAGGCTTTTTACCGAACGAGCTGAAACAGTCGCGTGATTCTTGATGTACTGTGCTTCATCGAGTGTCACGGCATATAGATTGAGCTGCTCGTATGCTTCGATATCACGTCGTAGAAGATCATATGAAGTAACAAGGACATCGAAAGCGGGCACGTCATCGGTCTTATCGGGAATCGACGCGGAGAGCAGTCCCATGCGCTCGTCTTTCGATCCCGCGACAGCGTTGACGCGCACGTCGGGGGCAAAACGTTCGAATTCTGCCGTCCAGTTATAGACAACGGAGGCGGGGCAGACGATGAGCATTGGCCCGTATGCGCGCATCTCATCGAGATGGTCGAGAACATAGGCGATGAGCTGAATCGTCTTCCCAAGCCCCATTTCATCTGCAAGGATGCCACCAAGGCCCATAGCAGACACTGTATTAAGCCACCTCAAACCCTCAAGCTGATACGGGCGAAGATCGCCAGAGAATCCCTTGGGAATGGACGCATTGACAGAAACCGGCTCGTCAATCGATTTGACATACGAGCAAAACGCATGATCACGCTGAGCATCCTGTATAAGCCCATCAAGCTGGAAAGCACGGTAAAGCGGTAACTCCGTCGTCTTGGAAAGCAGCTGGGCTGCCTGTATGCCCAACTCAGATGCATACTCATCTGCCAAGGCAAGATTGCTTTGCGAAAGGTCGATGAAACTTCCATCGCTCAGACGATGGTATCGCCTGAGCTTATGATATGAATCCAAGAGTTCGGCAAGTTCCTTTTTAGGCAGGTCATCGACAGACGCAGTCAGGTTGACAAGGTCTGCGTGCAAAGAAAGCCCAAAGGTGACCTTGGGACGGCGTGACGAAATGAACGAGTCAAACGCGGGCGTCGTATACAGAACGCCAAGTTCCTTGAAATCAGAAATACCCCCTGCAAGGATGCGTGCGATATCGGCATCGTCTGACACGCGCAGACCATGATCTTCATCACTCGAAGAAAGGCCATCGGCAAGGGGAAAATATCGGCCAAGAACCGCACGAGCATGAGCCTCGCGTTCCTCGTCGCGTAATCCATATTCGAGTTCGGGCGATATATCGGCAAGATCAACAAGGGGAACGCGCTCGCTGTCGTAGACAGCGTATGCAACGCATACACAAGTCCGGCCTTCGCGGTCAAGATATATTTCGATTTCACAGTTCCTGGGACGCAAGAGCTCGAGTTCCTCAGGTAAATCGATTTCAATCGACCGTTCTATGACAGGCATGACGTTTCTGCAGAATCCAGAAGCGTCGCTTGCGCTTAAGAAGGAGTGTTCGGCATGATTGCAGTACACGTTTTCTAAAAATGGCAGTACGGCGGAGTATTCAGGACCGCAGCGATAGAATAGCCCATCAGCCCATACATAGGCGAAATCCGCATAGGCGATAATCTGTGCCGGTACGTCGCAGGACAGGGTATAGCCATCAGATCCTAATTTCTCAAATATGACGCGCAAAGGCGGATTGCCATCGACGATACGGGTACGCGTCGACTTATGATTGAATTTCGTGCAATCATCGACCGAAAGCGACTCGCCGCTGCTCAATTGAAGAAGCTCGACGACCTCGGGGACAGACAAGCGAAGAGCGTTACGCGATGCGCCTGCGTTCGCACGGTACGAATTGAGCGCGTCGGAAGATATCTGTTCGCGAATATCTATAGCCCGCTCAATATAGGAAATGAGCTTCTGGCCACGATCGGTAAACGATGCACGTCTATGTAAAAACGAAAGGCGCTCACCATATGAGAAGGCCTCTTCGCGTTTGCAATGCGTCAGAAAAGCAGCTATGTCCTTAACGACGTATTTGCCCTCGATGCCGACAACACTGAATCGAACGCTCCATCCCTCTTGCGTGGACACAAGGCAGGGCTCAAGATCGATGAGGCTATGAGCAGCATCGACCAGGTCGTCATGTGCAGCAGAACCGCCCGTTGCGGACAGGAGCTTTTCTATGCCAGCGGAAGAATGCGCCTTGCGAATCGAATCATGGCCCGAAAAGCTCGCGGGGACATCAAGAAACGTGAGAGCAACTGCCGTGACATGCTTGCACATTCCGGAATTAGAAAGTGAGGCTGCGCAGGTGCAGGCATAATCGAGCACCTTGCCGCCCTCTTCTTCAAGAGTCAACTCAACATCGTAATTAATGCGCCAGTCAGCAGAACTCTGGACCTTTGCGCGTACCCGGGTATTGATCGAATCCCCGGTTTTGTATTTGCACTGCCTGTCGAAAATTGCATCGCTCGTCTGGGCAATGTTTCGTGCTCGTCGAAGCACGCGTGATTCGCAGTGTCTGATGATGTCTCGTTCTTGGAGCAAAACGGCCCTCCGCCCAGTATTCGAACCGTCCTACTATAGCACACGGTTATGGGCGCTTAGCCGTTCGTACAAAGGATGACTAGCGTGCGGCGCGCCTGCCACGCAAGCTATGGGCCTTCTATTTATTCGCTTGGGTCGTCGTCAATATAGAGCGGGGCGCTTGCATCATACATGGATGCGCGGATCGATTGTGCATATGTGAAGCCAAAGCTTTCGGATTCTATAAAAATCTTGGTCGTCTGCGGAAATGCACGCACGATTTGCATTTCGATAGCGTCTATAGCGGCGACTATGCCATCGCGCGTCAGACCGTCCCGAAAGGTGACATCTGCAGTGAGCAACATATCCTTCGGCCCCATATACAGCGTGAGGATACGCCCGCATTCGATGACGTCAGGACTGGATTCAACGATGCGTTCCACACGCTTGAGTTCGGCGGCTTTAAGTCCCTCGCCTATCAACAGACCCTTGGTCTCGACAAGCAGCACGACGGCAACAGAGCAAAGAAGCAAGCCAACAAGAACAGAAGCAAGCGGGTCAAGTACGGGCATTCCAAGCATATGGCTCAAAAACACGCCAAGGAAGGCGAAGATGAGACCGAGTTCGGCGGCAGAATCTTCAAGAACGACAGTAAAAAGGCTCGGGTCCTTTGCCTCGCGTATGAAGCGCAGCGGCCTGACCGAGCCTCGCGCCGAATTGAAGTTCTTGAGAGCAATTGAAAGCGAAACGCCCTCAATAACAGCGGCGCAGCCAAGAACGATATAGTTCATCGTAGGGTCGCCCAATACGGTCTGAGGGGTTATGGCCATAATGTTATGAATGCCCTCGTATATCGAAAATCCACCGCCCAGCGCAAAGATCATGATAGCCACGACAAGCGTCCAGAAATACAGTTCGTGTCCATAGCCAAAGGGATGCTCAAGGTCGGCATCCTTAGACGACTTCTTGATACCCAAGAGTATAAGCAGCCCGTTTCCGGAATCTACAATAGAATGAATGCCTTCGGCTATCATGGCCGAAGAACCTGATATACCAGCAGCGACGAACTTCACGACGCCGACGAGTATATTTGCCAGCACGGCCGCTATAACGGCAACCGTGCTTTCTTTTTTTTCATTGGCATCGTGCGATTGGGCCGATTGGCCGTCAGGCAGATTCTGGTCCATCTATGCTCCTCAAGCGTATCTTGAATGGGCTTTTCCCATTTATATGGCAGCTCTTTTGTTCTCTCAGTGTAACAGTTCGGTCAAAGCGCAAAGTTTAGCAGGGATATTCTGCTATTGTGAGCTCACTATATCTGCGCGAGACAAGGAGCCCGTCTATTTTTAACCGCAAACTTGACGATATCGTCGCTGATATCGAAAAAAACTACTACGAAGCAGACGAGATCTTTTTCACGCAAAGCGAATGGCATTTCCCCGACAGACACGCCATCATACACGTCATAAAAGATATTCGCCGAATCATGTTCCCGCGCTATTTCGGCACCGAAGTCCCCTGCGAATCGGGTCCGAAATATTTCATTGGCGAAACTCTGACCCGCATCGAAGCGTCGCTTCACCATGAAATCACCGAAGCCCTGCTTTTCAAATACGGAAACGAAAAACCCCTTGACGAAATCAACAAGCAAGCTTCACAGGTCTGTTCTGATTTCTTCTTCAAACTGCCTGAAATTCAGCGCATGCTGTTGAAAGACGTCCAGGCAGCTTTCGATGGAGACCCGGCCGCTCAGTCTAAAGAAGAGGTCATCTTCTCGTACCCGGGATTCTTCGCCATCTTCGTATACCGCATCGCCCACGAACTGCATCTTTCAGATGTTCCCCTGATTCCCCGTATCATGACCGAATACGCACATAGCGGCACAGGTGTCGATATCAACGCAGGAGCAACTATCGGCGAGTATTTCTTCATCGACCACGCAACCGGCGTCGTTATTGGAGAGACTACGATCATAGGCGACCACGTGAAGATCTATCAGGGCGTGACATTGGGCGCGCTTTCCCTGCGCGCGGGCCAAAAGCTCAAGGGCATCAAGCGTCATCCGACCATCGAAGACAATGTCACCATCTATTCCAATGCAAGCGTCCTTGGCGGCGAGACCGTGATTGGAGAAGATTCCGTCATAGCGGGCAACTCCTTTATCACGCAATCGGTTCCCGCTCATTCGCGTGTCGCACTCAAGAATCAGGAGATCGTCGTCAAAAATCCAGACGAAGCAGCTTCTGCACAGGAGTAAAGCGATGCGCAGGCGCTTCAAAGACGCTCTCGTATATGTCTTGACCACCCTGCTTGCTATCTCGTGCGTATGTCTCGCCGGGTGTAGCGCAAGCACAGTCACGACTCGCGACTCTTCGACAGCGTCGGGAAGCTCTGTTGCGCAATCGTCTTTCGCAGTAGATGAACAGAGTGCATATACGTCGAAAGACGAGGTTGCGCTCTATATCCACACATACGGAAAGCTCCCCGCAAACTTCATTTCCAAAACAAAGGCGCATCGAGCTGGCTGGGACGCTTCCGAAGGTAATCTTGCCGACGTATGCCCCGGAATGAGTATTGGCGGATCGACGTTCCATAACGATGACGGGGTCCTTCCAGATGCGCCAAAGCGCACTTGGAAAGAGTGCGATATAAACTACAGTACGGGATTTCGGGGCCCTGAAAGGATCGTATATTCCAACGACGGGCTCATCTTCTATACTTCAAATCATTATCAAACCTTTGAACAGCTCTATTAGGAGAACTGAATGTACGACCTTGTCATAGACGAACAAGAATACGATTCTCCGGCACAGCTGCACCGCATGCTCAAATCAAAACTGTCATTTCCCGAGTACTACGGCGAAAACCTTGCCGCTCTTGACGATTGTCTGGGCGATATATCTTCCCTCGTTCATATTCGCGTCATTCACAGGTATTCTGTCGAGAGCACTTCATGGTTTGAAAACATATGCCGAGTCATCGCACGTCACGCTCGGACCAATGCGAATATTCACTTCGAAGAACAGGACGGGAGCGACCATATGTATGGATTAAAAACTGAGAGTAGCTTCGATGCTGCGCACTTTCTTTCCGATTACGACGGCAAATGCGAGAACCTCCACGGACATCGTTGGCGCGTAGTCGCATGGATCGAAGTCCCCGAATTGAGGCGCGAGGGTCAGATGAAAGATATGGTCATCGATTTCGGCGACTTCAAACACGCCTTGCGCGGGCTGACAGAAGAACTCGACCACATGTTCATCGTCGAAGAAGGCTCGCTCGCACCCGAAACCATTGCCGCGCTAGAAGGTGAGACCTTCAAGCTCTTCATCGTACCCTGGCGCACGACAAGCGAAAACTTCGCAGCCTATTTCCATGGCAAACTTACCGAACTGGGCTTTCCGGTTTCTATGGTGGAAGTCGACGAAACCCCCAATAACTGCGCCTATTACCGCGGCTGATAGCAATCTGAAAGCGAGGACATGAATCTATGAACATCGTATGCCTTGATCTTGAAGGTGTTTTGGTACCAGAGATATGGATCGCATTCGCCGATACAACCGGCATCCCCGAACTGCGTCGCACCACACGTGACGAACCCGATTACGACAAGCTCATGCGCTATAGGCTCGACATACTCGATGCCCATGGACTCAAGCTCACGCAGATACAGCAAACGATAGCGGGGCTCGATCCTTTTCCCGGCGCGCGTGAATTTCTCGACGAGCTTCGTTCTTTAACGCAGGTAGTCATACTAAGCGACACATTTTCGCAATTTGCCACTCCATTGATGCGCAAGCTTGGCTGGCCGACAATTTTATGCAACGAGCTCGAAGTCGGCACCGATGGGTCAATCGTCAACTGGAAAATGCGCAAGGCAAAGAAGAAATCCGACGTCACGGGTCTTTTCAATCAAATGGGATATGAAACGATCTGTGCAGGCGATAGCCATAACGACCTGTCTATGATCGAAACCGCTAAGGCCGGCTTTCTTTTCAAGACCACCGATGCCCTCAAAGCAGATTATCCGCATATCCCAGCGTTTGAAACCTATGGCGAATTGCTCGACGCCATCAAGGGGGCCTTGTAGATGGCAGTTGTACCGACAAAAGTAACCTGCACCGAACGCGTGCGCATGAACGCCATCGCCGGCTTTCTTTTCGTGGCCGCAGGTGACGGAATTATCCTTTATGCATTTTTCAGCGATAACTCGGGGACGTTCGGGTCCCTGATAACCGGCATCTGCGGTGCCGCAGCGGTCTTCTTGGGGCTGTACTATATGTGCTGTTTCATGAACAAGAAGATCACCGTTACTCAAGACGGAGTCGACTACTCGAATTGGATAGGCAAAACAAAGCACTATACATGGACGCAGGTCGAGGTGGCGCATCGCGTCGGCAGGAATGCCAAATTCGTCTTCAGGCTTGACGGCAAAAACGTCTCGTTTTACGGATACGCCATCAACGCCCTCGCACTTCACGAATTTCTGCTCAATAACAACAAATACGATAACGACACCATGCGCGAAGAGGAAAAGGCGGCAGAGCAGGAAGCCGAGCGGATCCGCATGATGCAAAGAAAAGCGCAGGCAGACGCAAGCGACTGGGAAGACGACGACGAAGGATGGGACTGACGTCTCTTCCCCTTGCAGCCCTTTTATAGCGAGCTTTCCCTATTCCTCACCGTTCCAGCAGTACGTGCAGACCTTGGACGGATCGATTCCTATCGCTTCGAGCATGCCCGGAAGCGATTGATAGCTCAGGCTGTCGAATCCCATTTCCTCGCAGATGGTCTTGAGCATGCATTTACCGCGCTGCGTCGTGGCGTCGGCATACTCATCTAAATGCTTTTGTCCCTCGTCACCCTCAAGTGACTGAACGACCCGTCGTGCGAGCAGATCCATATCGTCCCTATTGCGCGAAAAGGTCAGATATTTGCAACCGTACATGATCGGCGGGCAGGCACTGCGCATATGAACCTCTACCGCTCCTGATTCATACAAGAAGTTGACGGTGCCACGCAGCTGAGTACCCCGCACGATCGAATCATCAACCAAAAGTAAGCGTTTGTCCTTGATAAGTTCGGGGACGGGAACGAGCTTCATCTTTGCAACACGATTGCGGATGGACTGGTCTTGCGGCATGAACGAACGCGGCCATGTAGGCGTGTATTTGATAAAGGGACGAGCATAGGGAGCTTCGGATGCGTTCGCATAACCGATAGCATGTCCCACGCCCGAGTCTGGAACACCGGCGACAGAATCAACCGTGGGCTTGACGCCGAGTTCTTCTTCATTGCGAGACATAATCGCGCCATTACGGTTGCGCATCACCTCGACGTTTATACCTTCGTAATTGGAATTGGGATAGCCATAATAGACCCAAAGGAAGGCGCATATCCTCATCTTGTCGCCAGCTGGTGCCAAGACACGATGCCTATCAGCGGTGACCTCGACGATTTCACCGGACCCCAGTTCGTACTCGTTTAGATACCCGAGTTTGTTATAGGCAAACGACTCGAAGGAAACGCAATGTCCGTCGGCATTCTTGCCAATAAGGACGGGCAGACGCCCTAGAGAATCGCGTGCGGCGATGATACGGCCGGCATCATCCATGATGAGTAATGTCAAAGAGCCGTCTATGACCTCTTGGGCAAATTTGATACCCGAGACGAAGTCCGCACGCTGATTGATAAGCGCAGCGACAAGTTCAGTCGAGTTCACCTTTCCCGAACTCATTGCCATGAACTGCCGATCGCCTTTGGAGAAATACTGATCGACCAAGGCATCCGCATTGTTAATGCAGCCAACCGTCGTGATGGCGTAAACACCAAGGTGCGAACGGACAAGGAGCGGCTGTGGATCCGTATCGCTTATACAACCGATACCACAGCACCCGTGGAAGTCCTTCAGGTCCGTTTCGAAACGCGTTCTGAAAGGAGTGTTCTCTATCGAGTGGATCTGACGCTGGAACCCATCGTCATCATGAAAGATCAACCCCGCGCGTCTGGTTCCCAGATGCGAGTGATAATCGACGCCGAAAAATACATCTAAAACGCAATCACGATGCGAAGCAACTCCGAAAAAACCGCCCATTATGGGTTCCTCTCTTACGCAAGGCTTAATTCGCTTGTCCAGTATAGTTTGTTTAAGCGGCAAAGACGTTCTGATAGAATCAATTTCGGCAATGCGCAATAAACGTATGTTCTACACAAGGTCGTAGATGGTACAAGAAGAACAAGATTTAGAACACCTACAAATCGGTCATTCGCGCAAGAGATACTGGCTCGCCTATTCAGGCGTGTTTCTTATCCTGGCATGCTTCGAGTTTGCCTTCTTCTTCACATGCGGTGGCTCGGTTTCCTGGAATATGGACGGCACCCGCCAGTATTTCGTGTTGTTTGCCTATGAAGGACAATGGCTCCGTGACGTATTCGCCTCCATTCTTGCTGGTACGCCGACGCTTCAGCAGTGGGATTGGTCTATGGGCATGGGCGCAGATGCCATAGTTGCCACCTACGAGCAACTCTTCGACCCGTTCAATCTGGTATCCGCCCTCGTGCCCGCGCAATATGCCGAATTCGCCTACCAGGCCCTGCTCTTTGTACGCATGTGGGTTGCAGGCGCCCTGTTTTCCGTCTTCGCACGCAAACGCGGCAACGCTGATTTTCCCTGTCTCGTCGGATCGATCGCCTATGCGTTTTCTGCGACTCTTATTAAAGACCTTTTATGGCCAGGGGCTTTTGTGGGAGCCATTGCGCTGCCGCTCATGCTCTACGGAATCGAAAAGGTCTTCTGTGGGCAACGCCCCTATATCCTTATCCTAGCTTCGCTCTATCTATTTGCAGCTTCACCGTATTTCGCTTATATGATCATCTTATTCGTCGCTGCTTATTGCATATGGCGCGTCTTCCAAACAGACCGCAAAGTCACGCTCGCCTTCTTCTTTGGCTGGGTTGCAAAGATCCTCGCACCGATCGTTTTGGGCGTCTTGCTTGCCTCAGTCGCTCTTATGCCAACGGTCATTGGATTGCTTGACACGAGCAGAACAACAAACGCACAGGTGAGCGTTCCTGTCTTCTACAGCCTCAGCTATATCCTTGGCCAGACAATTGGCTTTCTGAGCTTTGGTTATGCGGGCAGCGATTGCTGTATAGGATTTGGTGGCGTGACGATTGTCATCTGTTTGCTATTCGTGTTCAACCGCAACTTCAGAAAGGAGATGCGCCCGCTGTTCGTCGCTTTCGTCGCAACGACCGCATTTCTTTTCATACCAGCAGCCGGAAGCATGCTTAATGGTTTCAATTATGCAAGCAACAGGTGGATATTCGTCTATGCGCTGCTTGTCGCCTATATCGTTGTGCGCATGACTCCCCGCCTTCTTGAGGGTGCCGGCTCAAAGCGCGTTATCGTAATTTCGGGATTGATTATCGGCGTCCCCCTCTTGCTCATTGCCGGCGCATCATTTGCGCTACAAAAACAGGGCATGCTCGCACTTTCCCTCTTAGCGCTCGCGTCTCTTATCGTTGGCATTGTGACCATAGTCCTTGTCATGCGAAACAACGCGTATGCAAAAGCTATCCTGATCGTTGGTATGAGTATCTGTACCCTGTTAAGCGGATTCGCGCTCGTGCGTTACAGCGCAACGCCCCTTTCGCCTTGGGCAAAAATGTACGAAGAAACAGCGCAGACTCCCCTTTCCCTGGCAACTCAGATTCAAGATGACACGGTATGGCGTTGCGACGCGGACCCAGATTCCGTCAGCGTCTTCGGTAACTCGTATCTTTTAAACGAGATCAGAGGTTATAGCTATTACGTGAGCGTCTACAACAGCGCTGCAGATTCCTTCATGACCGAATTCGGTATTCCAGGGTCGAACATGAACGTTTCGTACACAAGCCTGGCAGCAAACCCCATCCTGCAGGCGTTATGCTCGACGAAGTATTACATCATGGCCACTGAAGATATTCAGGAATTACCCTGGGGATTTTCATCGACCCCGCTTGCCACGGGCACTTTCGACAAAGCGGTCGCGGGCTCTGCATCGCAATCGACCGAATACGGAATCTATCAGTCGCAGGCAAGCGTGCCTTTTGGCTTTACCTGCGCAAAAAAAATATCAAGGAGCGTCCTCGATTCCCTCGAACTTGCCGAGCGTCAAGACGCCCTGTCCGAAAGCGTCGTTTTAGAAAATACCGATTACGAGACAAGTGAGCTTCAAGAGATAACGCCTGACTCAACGGCACAGCACGCAGATTACCAGGTCATTGCTCAAGATGGCTGCGAATACAGCGATGGAAAGATCATCGCATCACGCAAAAACGGCTCTATCACGCTTTCCATCTCGGCCCTGAGCGACAGTGACACCTACCTACAGTTCTATAACCTTGCTTATACAGCCAGCACCGGCTCTTCATCGAGCATTGGAGACCTTGCGAAAGCGTCATTTTCCGCCCAACCCAATGACTATGTCGTTTCGGCGAAAACAGATCTTGATACGGACCTCCGTTCCTTCACGGGAACACGACGCGACCATTGGATGTATGGCGGAAAGGACAACTGGCTTTTACCGCTTGGATTTTCCGAACAGGCACCAACGACCATCACGATATCGTTTAGCCAGATTGGAACATATTCATTCGACGATATGGATATCGTAAGCCAGCCCGTCTCTGGAAGGACCGAACGCCTCGATATTCTAGGGAGCAAATCGCTCCAGAATATCGTCTTAGACACGAATTCGATTTCTGGAGACATATCACTTGACCAGGAAGAGGCGCTTGTCTTGACTATTCCCTATGCGCGGGGCTGGTCTGCAAGCGTCGATGGTGTCGAAACAAAGCTTCTTAAAGCCGACGTTGGTTTTATGGCACTTGAACTTGATGCGGGCAGCCATAGTGTCGAATTACACTACAGCACCCCCGGCTTAAGAGAAGGGGCCCTTACAAGCTGTCTTGGCATAATCGTCTTACTTGCGTTCGTCGCGATATACGAATATCGCCGCAAGCATGCATGCGCCATCCTGGAATCCCCAAAAGACTCCGCCTAACTCTCTGCTAAAATCTTTGTTCGCTATGAAGAGACTATCTCCAATTACTTGGCTAAGCTCAACCAGAGACCAGATAATGTCCTGGGAGGGTACGAGCGCAGTAAAAAAACGCAGGTCATACTATATTTGTTACACAGTATGCTATGTCATAACGGCGTTTCTATGCTACGGCGTCTTCCTCTTATGCGAACGTGACATCATCTGGCTGATCGACGGTCTCGAACAATATCTTCCCTATTTCATCTATGAGGGAGATTGGATTCGATCGATCGTTACTAATTTGTTCGATGGAAACGGGTTCCAGCCCGAATTTTGGTCAAATTCCATTGGGTTCGGATCAGATACCCTCTCAACGCTTGACGTGTTTTGGGATCCCCTGAATATGACATCGGCGCTCGTGCCGGCGCAATACGCCGAATACATGTTCTCTTTTCTCGTGATCGTCCGCGGGTATCTCGCAGGTATCACATTCTCGGTCTATGCTCGCTACCGTGGTAATCATCGATTCACGGTGATCTGCGGCGCACTCGTCTATGCGCTATCGATGCCCGCGCTTATCGGCTCGTTATGGCCCGCGGGGGTCAATCCCCTTATCTTGTTCCCCCTCCTCCTTTTTGGAGTTGAAAAGGTTCTTGCACGCGAGAAGCCCTACGTCTTCATCGTCGCATGCGCCTTGTTCCTTATCATCAGCTCTTACCAAGCATACGCAGCTTTTATCCTTCTCTTCTTCTACTGCGCTGTTCGCGTATTTTCCGTCGAAGAACATATGACCGTTGCAAAGTTCTTCTTATGGGTTGCGAAGTTTTTTGGATTCTTGCTGATCGGTGCAGCCATATCTGCCATATCCCTTATCCCGAGCGCTCTCGCGATTCTTGGGACAGACCGTGGGACGGACACCCTCGCACAGGTTCCCCTCTTCTACGAACCAGCCTATTACGGCGAGCTCATCAGCGGGTTTCTTTCAAGCGCCGATGCAGGGAGCGACTGCGCGATAGGCTTTGGCGGCCTTGCATTTATATGCTGCATCCTTCTGTATTATCAAAAGCACCGCTTTCTCGCACTGAAGCTCTGCTTCATCGTCTTCGTCATCTTCTTGCTGCTTCCGTTCTTTGGCAGCCTGTTCAACGGCTTTAACTATGCAACCAATAGGTGGATATGGGCGTTCTCGTTTTTGGTGTGCTATATCATCACCGTCACAGCGCCTCGACTTGAAACGCTTTCAGATTCCGAACGCAGGGGCCTTATTTTCTGGTCGCTTATCTTCGGTGTCATCTTGTTCGTCAATAACTACGCGCGCACGGAAAAGGTCATAGCCGCATTCGTCGCGATGCTCGTACTCATAATGACCGTGCTGCTGCTTCAAAAATCAAGTGAATCAAGGCGTCGCGTCGGCGTGATGCTCTGCACGACGCTCTGTCTCTTTATCAACGCGTTCTATTACATCGACAGCGAAGAAGGAGGAAGAGCGTCTACGTGCGTGCCAGTAGGAACCGCCTATACACTATTAACGGAGAAATCTCCAAACTACGTAGCAGCAAACATCGATGATTACACGTTTTGGCGCTACGATGCGCTTCCGAATTTCAAGAGCAATCAAAGCACATGGACCCGCATGCGCAATGACAGTGTCGTGCAGCATCTGAATGGCACGGACTTCTATTACAGCATATATAACAACAGGATCGACCACTATCTGACAGAACTCGGCGTTTGTGGTGCATGGATTAATTTCAGTTACGGTGATCTTGACGCACGTTCATCGCTCGAAGTCCTTTCTTGCGTGAAATATTTGCTTGCTCCACAGGATTGCACGGGAAAAACGTACAACTACAGCACCAACATCGCCGCAGAGGGCACGGTACGCGATAAAGAAGTGGTCGCATACGAAGGCGACGTCACGCTTCCGATGGGCTATGCCTATAGCCATACGATAGATCGAAGCGTCTATGACCAGCTATCCCCTATTCAAAAACAGGAAGCCTTGCTTCAGGGCGTCGTCATCGATTCATCAGCAGAATCCAGCTCTGATGTGACCGCGATTCAGCCTACTCTTACCAGCACAGATGTCACTTCACGCATTGTCTCGACAAACGGGATCACCTTAGAAGGCACCAATTCGCTTCTCTCTGCAGGAGGCTCGTCCTCGATCACGTTCTCAATCGATGGCCTTACCGAATCAGAGACATACCTCTATTTCAATAACCTTAATTTCACGGGACTATCCTATTACGCCATGCTTAGCGACAATCAAAAAAGCGAGCTCTCGGAATACGAGCTTTCGACGCTTGAAAATGAGGCTTTCGCCTACCGAGTCCCGAACACCTACAACCTCTATGTATCTGCAGATAATGGATTTACCGATACCGCGATAACGAACGGGTCGAAGAGCTATCACATGTACGGCGGCAAAAGTAATTGGGCGCTGAATTTAGGGTATTCCGACGATGCGCAGCATACGGTCACCATTACGTTTCCCAACGCTGGCCGCTACACCTTCGACTCCGCCTCATTCGTCTGTCAGCCTATGACGAATTTCACGTCTCAAGTTAACGCTCTCAAGGAAAACGCCCTGCAAGACCTCGTCGTCTCTACGAATAAGGTTACGGGAAGCGTTGACCTTGATGAATCCAAATATATCTATTTCTCCATCCCCTACCAAGATGGCTGGAGCGCGCTTGTCGATGGCAAGCCTGTGAAGATAGAGAAAGCCAACACGGCGTTTATGGCTATCGAAGTGCCGGAAGGGTACCACGACATCGAATTAAACTATCTGCCGTCGTATCTGCTCCCTGCAGGACTCATCTCGCTTGCCGGCGTCGCCGTATTTACAGTACTCATTCTTTGCTATCGTAGAAGAGAACGTCAATCGCGGTTATACTAATGACTTCATAGCTCGAATCGCGGGAAATAAGGAAGCAATGATCACATTCAACATACCTATCTGCATCGAAAGTTCTTTCGACTATATGAAACAGACGGCGGCCAACCGTCATATGTCAGGCGATGGCCCCTTTACGAAGAACTGCCATGCGTGGATTGAAGAGCGCACAGGCACACAGAAAGCCCTCTTGACCGTAAGCGGCACCGCTGCCTTGGAAATGGCTGCCGCGCTGTGCGATATCCAAGCCGGCGACGAAGTCATCATGCCGAGCTTTACGTTTTCATCGACCGCGAACGCATTTGTCGGACGCGGGGCGAAGATCGTCTTCGTCGATGTTCGACCGGATACGATGAACATCGACGAATCATTGATAGAACCGGCTATAACTGAAAAGACGAAGGCGATTTGCGTTGTGCATTATGCGGGCGTTTCGTGCGATATGGATGCCGTGATGGCCATCGCTAAACGCCATAATCTGAAAGTCGTTGAAGATGCGGCGCAATGTTTTATGGCAACGTACAAGGGCAAAGCCCTTGGAACGATCGGCGATTTCGGGTGTTATTCCTTCCACGAGTCGAAAAACTATTCAATGGGCGAAGGCGGATGTCTGCTCATCCGTGACGAACAATACAATTTACCAGCGGAAATCCTACGCGAGAAGGGTACGAACCGATCGCAATTCTATCGCGGGCAAGTCGATAAATATTCCTGGATAGATTATGGGTCGAGCTATATCCCAAGTGAATTAAATGCTGCGTTTTTATGGTCTCAACTTGAGGTCGCAGATCAGATTAACGACAATCGTCTGGCGTCATGGCACGCGTATTACGATGCCTTTGCCCCGTATGCCAAACGCGGGCTTGTCGAGCTTCCCGTGATACCCGACCAATGCGTCCATAATGCCCATATCTTCTATATGAAATGCAAAGATGCTCAAACGCGCGACGACCTGCTTGTCTGGCTCAAAAACCATGACGTCATCGCCACGTTCCACTACATCCCGCTTCACTCGGCGCCTGCGGGATTGAAATTCGGTCGTTTTGCCGGTCAGGATGTCTTCACGACCACCGATAGCGCACGGCTTATACGTCTGCCTATGTATTACGGGATGACGAAATCCGACCGCGATACGGTGATTGAAGCTACGAAACTTTTTCTGGATCGGGATTAAAGCATGACTGAGGCCTCAACAAGAAAACAGATCATTTCTTGCGTCATTCCCTGCTATAAATCGCACGACACGATCGGCGAAGTCGTTAGCGAACTGGAAACCGCACTTGAAACGCGCGCCGATGAGTTTACGTATGAAATCATCCTTGTAAACGACGGGTCGCCTGACGAGGGCCAGACTGCGGCGAAACTCCGCGAACTAGCCGAAGACGATGAACATCTCGTCGTCGTGAACCTCGCTCGAAATTTCGGACAACACCGCGCGATCATGGCAGGATTCAAATATGTTGCAGGCGATATCGTCGTCGTACTCGACGACGATATGCAAACCCCTGGCGATGAGGTCTTCAAGCTCGTTGACAAGGTTATCGAGGGATACGACATCGCCTACGCAGATTATCAGCTTCGCCATCATGCCGGTTGGAGAAATCTTGGCAGCAAGTTCAACGCCTGGTGCAGCAGAAAGTTCATGAATATTCCCAAAGGGCTCTACATCGAGAACTATTATGCGGTCACACGCATGTGCGTCGATAACGCCATAAAATACGAAAACCCCTATCCGTACGTGGATGGACTGCTTTTCGAGTCTGTCGATACGTGGACAACGGTCCCCATCACGCACAGGGCACGCGAGGTAGGCAAATCGGGCTACACGATGCATTCGCTCATCGGTCTTTGGCTCAACGGATTCACCGCGTTTTCCGTCAAGCCCTTGCGCTTTGCCTCGTTGCTCGGCTTTTTCTTCTCCATTCTTGGCGCACTGGGAATCATTTTCGTCTTGATCGAAAAACTCTTGAATCCGGGCGATGCCGAAGGCTGGTCGAGCTTGATGGTCGCGCTGCTCTTCATAGGCGGCCTTCTGATGCTCATGATAGGAATGATCGGCGAATACGTCGGCCGCATCTATCTATCTATAAACAAGATGCCGCAATATGTCATTCGTTGGGTCGATGATAAGCGCGAAAAAAGCTCCGACGACGAGCAAACGGGCTCCCGTGGGGACGTCTAAACCACAATCGACCGTGCTCGTCCTTATAGGATTGCATGTGCTGCTCGGGCTCTATGCGCTTTCCGACGTCTTCAGCAAATCAGCGGCTAACACCACATTTGCAAGCTGGCAGTTCTTTCTGTTTTACGCGCTCGTGCTTGTCATGCTTGGGATTTACGCTCTTGGCTGGCAGCAGGTCATCAAACGCCTGCCTTTGACGACGGCCTATGCAAATCGAGCAATCACCATCGTATGGGGGATATTCTGGGGCGCTATCCTCTTCGGCGAAGCTATCACCATCGGCAAGCTCGTCGGCGCCATCATCATCATCTGCGGAATCGTGCTGTTCGTGCGCTGCGATGCCACAGATGAAACAGGCGGCGATTCGAAATGAGCACGACGATGCTGGCATATTCCTGCGTGTTGCTCGTAAGCGTCTTCGTGAGCGCCATAAGCCAAGTGATTTTGAAAAAGGCGGCGCTTAAAACCTATTCATCGCCGCTACGCGAATATCTGAATGCGCCCGTCATCTTCGCCTATATCCTCTTTTTAGGATGCACGTTGCTCACCATTCTTGCCTATCAGGGCATACCGCTTTCACTCGGCCCCGTTCTCGAAGCAACGAGCTATATCTACGTCATGGTCTTCGGGGCGGTTTTCTTCCAAGAAAAGATCACGTCGCGCAAGGTCATTGCCCTTGGCATCATCATCGCGGGCATACTTGTCTATGCACTTTGCGGATAGACGAAAAGGCCAGGACGCAGAAGCAGCCCTGACCTCTATTCTTGCCTCGTATATTTAGATCGTACCGTAGATTCGATCGCCGGCATCGCCAAGACCAGGAACGATATAGGCCTCGTCATTCAATCGTTCGTCAATTGCAGCAACCCAGATATCAACATCGGGATGAGCCGAGCGAACAGTCTCGATTCCCTGAGGAGCAGCAACGATATTCATCATGCGAATGTGTTTTGCTCCGCGCTTCTTGAGCATCGTTATGGCATCTGAAGAGCTGCCGCCGGTCGCGAGCATGGGATCAACGACGATAACTTGGGAATTCTCGAACCCAATGGGCATTTTGCAATAATACTCGACAGGCTCGTGCGTCTCTGGATCACGATAGAGGCCGATATGGCCTACATGCGCGATCGGCAGAAGCCTGAGCATACTATCGACCATTCCCATACCAGCGCGCAAAATGGGGACGATGGTAAAAAAGTCCTCTTTGAGCACGGGAAAGTCTGACGCAGAAACGGGCGTTTCGACACTCTTGCGCACGATTTCGAAATCGCGTGTCGCCTCATAGCCCATCAGCAGCGTAATCTGATTGAGCAGCTCTCTGAATTCCAGCGAGCTCGTATTCTTGTCCCGCATATGCGTCAGCTTATCGGACACAAGCGGATGGTCCATGACGTGCACTTCGCCCATCGTTTTTCTCCTCTAATCGTACTGCTTTTCGTCAAGCTCATTTACAAACAAGGGCTACCCTTCATTGCAAATGCACTTCATTGCAAATGCTCCCGCATTACCTTTTGCAATTAAAGGTTACCTTTAATTGCAAATGAACGCTATATCCTACCGAGCCACTTTTCGTGCTTTGCCCGGGCTTCAGGAGTGTAGAGCTGCTTATAGCGAACGTCGATAAGCTCGGCGACAATGGCGACGGCAAGCTCCGCAGGACTTTTTGCCCCGAACTTCAAACCGATGGGACGTTTGACATGCTCCCACTGCGCATCGGTTAGGCCAGCCGCGCGCACAAGATCGTATACCTTGTTGTTCTTACCCGCGCATCCCATCATGCCAACATAATGCGCGCTGCACCGCTCGCCCCAAACACAGCCTTCGGGGTCGTACATATGGCCGCGCGTCAAAACGCAGACATAGTCGTTGGGCGAAGCAAGATATTTATCGAGACCGGAAAAATCATCTGAAGAAAGCACTATGCGATTGACCGTTGGAAAACGTTCTTCATTCAGATAGGCGGTATCATTGTCGATTACGGTTACATCGAAGCCAACATGCTTGGCAAGCGGCGCAAGCTCGCAGGCGACATCCGATGCCCCCAGAAGCCAGACATGTATGGGATCGAAAAGCGCAACGCTTGCCCACGTCAAACCATCGAACTGTTCATTATGCATAGAAGGTCCGCGCGTGACGTCTTTCATCTGGAACTTATCGCGATCCGAATATGCACGAGATGCCACGATCTCTTTATCGTCGTTACAGAAGAACAAGAGCGGTTCGCCATCGGCCGATCCCGTATCCCCGTACTTCTTGGTAACCGCGTTGTCGATATTTGTCACAGCGGCAGCGGAATCAAAAACAACCTTGAAGCCCAACCAGGCAAGATCGTTTTCTTCGATGGCGCGCAGCGCGCGCTCGAGCGTTGGAATATCAGCTGGGCTCAAAGACTCGATTATCCTTGTAAGCGAATCAGGAGACATGTGCTCATTTCCAGCAGTCATCTTGTCACTGAATGCCGGAACGTCGTGAGCCGTAATCTGAGGGGTCTTTCCTTCTTTCAGCGACTCAATCGCCGCGATAAGGACATCTTTCTTCAATGTTGCTCCTCCTGTTGCAGAGCCAATAGGTAAACTGTGTGCATACTACCGCAAAGACAGGCTTTATTGTTCGCGATCGAGGAGATAGATTCATGACGTTCACGATTGCCCTCGCACAAACTCGTCACCCTGAAGATGGTGACGTCGTTTCCCTGGTCAAAAAATACGCGATGCGTTCAAAAGAGTTGGGCGCAGACATCCTTGTCTTCCCCGAATCGCTTATGACCAGATTCGAAGATGAACGTCAGGCCTTCATCGATGATGCCCAACCACTCAATGGCCCATTTGCCCATGCAATCGATCAGCTGGCAGCCCACTACAAGCTGTGGGTCCTGTACAACATCAACGAACGTAATCTCTCTGGAGGAAATCCCTACAATACTTTGGTATTGACCGACTCGAATGGCAATCAGCAGAGCGTCTATCGCAAGATCCACCTCTTCGATTCGAGCACGACAAGCGAATCGAAGCGAATGTCAGCAGGCGATCATGTTCCCGACCCACCTGCAACGCCCTTTGGAAACTTGGGATTTGCCACTTGCTATGACCTGCGTTTTCCTGAGCTTGCGCGCAAGCTTGCCCTCAAGGGCTGTGATCTTCTCTTCTATCCCGCCGCATGGGTCGATGGGCCCTCCAAACAAATGCAATGGGAGACCTTGCTTCGGGCACGGGCTATTGAAAACGAGATGTATGTTGCCGGAGTATGCCGCTGCGATAACGGCTATGTTGGGACAAGCTATGTTTTCGCCCCCGACGGCCAAGTCGTGGCGCAATCAAGACCCCTGCAAGAAGACCTGGTTATAGCACCTATCGACTACAAGATAATCGAGACGGTCCGATCCCGCATCCCCGTATTCACGCATCGTCGGCCTGACCTCTACCAATAAAGATCGCCACATCGCGTCTATACATTGTCATCCAGACTAGAATGTGTAGCCGGTTCCAAATATAACGGGACCGTCATAAGGGCGGAATTCACCGTCTTCGTAGCTGAATTTCTCTTTAGATTCCCGTATCCACCATATCTTCACCGTGGCAGGCGTATACCCATATTCCTCGCAAGAGACAATCTCGCCATCATGTGCGCCCCCAATAACTTTTCCTTCACGTTGCACGACTGCCTTCTTTCAGTGTAGATATCCATACGTTTACTTTACAATCGAAACCATGGACGAATCAACGACAGATTACGGTTCTTTGGGGGAATTGTCGCCATCTTGGTGGGATTACGGCGACGAATCTATACCAGAGAACTGGATCGCACCCGATGAGGCGTTTGACCGTTTTGTCGACTGGCTTAACAGACGGGACACGCATCTATGGTCGCATCAAGAAGATTCGCTTATGAACCTTATGATGGGAAATCACGTCATTTTGGGAACTCCCACTGGTTCGGGAAAATCAATGGTCGCCCTCGGTCTGCACTTCATGGCAATGGCAACTGGAAAACGCTCGTATTACACCGCCCCTATCAAAGCATTGGTGAGCGAAAAATTCTTCGGCCTCGTCGAAGTTCTTGGACGAGACAACGTCGGCATGATCACTGGCGATGCAACGATCAATCCGCAAGCGCCGGTTATCTGCTGTACGTCAGAGATTCTCGCCGGACAAGCATTGCGCGAAGGCCAATCCTGCGATGTCGCGTGTGTGGTTATGGATGAATTTCACTATTACGGCGATCGTGATCGTGGGTGGGCCTGGCAAGTCCCACTCATCACGTTACCTCACACCCAGTTCTTGCTTATGAGCGCAACGCTTGGCGACACGAAGCAGATTGCCAAGCAGTTGGAAGAACATACCGAACACGAGGTCACGGTAATTGCAAACACACAGCGTCCCGTCCCCCTTACATACGAATATGCCGAAACGCCACTCGAAGCAAATGTCGAAATCGCGATACGAGAGGGCAATTCGCCACTCTACCTTGTGCATTTTTCGCAAGATGCGGCTTTGAAAACGGCCCAATCGCTTGCCAGCTATGGTGTTGCCAGCAAACAACAGCGCGAAGCCATAAAAGATGCCCTTAAGGGCACTTCGTTTTCCACGGGATTTGGCAAAACGCTCAAACGGCTTCTTCAAAATGGGGTGGGCGTCCATCATGCCGGAATGCTCCCCCGCTATCGGCTTATGGTCGAAAAACTCACGCAAAACGGCCTGCTGCCCGTTATATGCGGAACCGATACGCTTGGCGTTGGGATCAACGTGCCCATACACACCGTTGTGTTCACTGCACTTTCAAAATATGACGGCAAACGAACACGCAAACTGCGTGTCCGAGAATTCCATCAGATTGCAGGGCGTGCTGGACGCGCAGGATTTGATACCGAAGGCCTGGTTATCGCAGAGGCGCCCGAACATGACATAGAAAATGCAAAGGCCCGTGCCAAGGCTTATGGAGACCCCAAGAAAGAGCGGAAGATCAAACGCAAAAAGCCTCCCGAGGGCTTTGTGGGATGGAATAGGCAAAACTTTGAGAAGCTCATCGATGCACAACCCGAAGCGCTGCAGCCGCATATGAAAATCACCCATGCGATGGTGCTTGCAGAGGTCGCGCAAGGTGGGGATGCGTGGTCGCGCGTCGATAAACTCATAGAAGATTCAGCACAGGGCGATGAAGAGAAAACCGCCTTGCACAGACGTGCACAAGAGATATTCAAGACTCTAATCGATGCAAAAGTCGTACAGGTAGAAGATGACGATACCGACGATCCTGTATACAGCACTACGTTCGACCTGCCCGATAACTTCGCCCTCGACCAGCCTCTTGCCCCCTTTATGCTTGCCGCTTTAGAGTTACTCGACTGCACGGACGAAACATACGCCCTCGATCTTATCTCGATGGTCGAAGCTACTCTGGAAAACCCCTATCAAATTCTCAGGGCCCAAGAACGAAGAGAGCGCGAGAAGGCCATAGCGATTATGAAGGCCGAAGGCGTCGATTATGACGAACGAATGGATCGCGTGCAGGAAATAAGCTATCCCAAGCCCCTTGATGAACTGCTGCACTCCGCATTTCGTCAGTACTGCGATGAAGTTCCCTGGGCGCGCGATTTCGAATTAAAACCCAAATCGGTCCTGCGCGATATGATAGAAAGCGCAGCTGATTTCAACGGATATATACAACTGTACGCAATCACACGCTGCGAAGGCGCCCTTCTGCGCTATCTTTCAGATGCGTACAGAGTTTTGAATCGGACAATCCCGCTCGATAAACGCGATGAACAGCTCGATGACATCATCGCATGGCTACATTATCTGATTAAATCGATCGACTCGAGCCTTGTCGATGCCTGGGAGCATGCAGACAGCCCGGATACCGAAGCGCCCCTGAAAACCACGAACCAGCTAATCGAAGACCGACACGGCCTAACCGTCATGGTGCGAAACGCACTCATACGGCGCGTGCAACTTGCTTCGCGCGGAAACGTCCGCGAGCTTGGGCGCCTAGACGCAACGGCGGGCTTTGGAGAGGGACGCTGGCGGGCAGCCCTCGACGAATTCTATGCAGAGCACGATGAAATCCTCCTCGATGCCGACGCACGATCGCTCGCGTTTCTCATACTCGATCAGGCAGATGAGGAATCGGAGCATGTCTGGCATGTTCGCCAGATTTTTCATGACTCCGATGCCGACCATGATTTTTGCATTGCCGCCGACGTTGATATCGATGCGACCCAAAACGGAAGCGATGTTGTATTTCTCCATCTGCGTGCTGGCTTTATCGAAGATTTATATGAATAGGCCAATTGGTGGTATATTGATTAGGGAGTATAGTTAATCAAGCATTCCGTACCTTACCTAGGTGGCAAATGATGCTCTTAGCTTACGGCATAGTGCTTGCAATTTGTGAGTTACTGCTTGTCGTATGCCTTGTGCGAGCCTGCAAATCAACTCGTCCCCATGCCAAAGACGTACGCAACCTGGTTATCGCCGTCATGTTTCCTGTTATCGGGAACCTGATAATCGTCTGCAACTTCAGTCAAGCCGCAAGCGAAGCTGGATATTATCTCTATCTATTGGGCACAAGTTGGATTCTCTATTTCTTTATCGGACTTTGCACAAACGTCTGCTCGTTTTCATTCAAGCACACCGCTTTTCAAAAGATCATCCTTGCCATCGTCCTGATCGATAACTGCTGCGTCCTTTTAAATCTCGCGTTTGGACACATGTTCTCTACCGAACTGATCGTTTTCGCAGACGGTTCGCAATATTATGGTCTCATTTCGCTGCAATGGCATTTCGTGCACCTCGCCGTTTCATATGCACTCTTCATTGTGAGTATTCCCCTTGTTGTCTATAAGATAGTCAAATCTTCCAATCTCCTTCTGGAACGCTATCTGCTCGTTATTATCGTGCCGCTCATCGTCCTTTTATGGAACGCCTTCAATATCTTTTCCAAAACCCACATCGACGCATCTATAGTCGGGTATGCGCTCTGCATGGTTTTCGTTGCATACCTTATGCTCGACTATCGTCCGTTTATCGCTCTTGACCGCATGCTTTCTCATGTCGTATCAGACATGACCATGGCAATGGTCTTATTTGATACCGATAGAAAATGCATCTACGCAAACGACAAAGCGAGAGATCTCCTTGGCATCACCGATATCGACTCCGACGACATACTCGACCTTATGAACAAACAGATTGGCATGCCCTTAGCAGATTGGAAGGGCACCATACTCACGAAGATGAGAGCCAATGGGCAGACGCGGTATTACAACCTTACAAAGCAGCCTATCGACGACAAAAGGGGCAAGAATATCGGAGCCGCCTTCACGATCATCGAAACAACGAATGAAATTGAACAAGCGGAAGCCAATAGGCACGCCGCAACCCATGACGACTTGACCGGGCTGTATAACAAATCACATTTCATGGAACTCGTTCGCGAACGTCTTGACGAAGACACACATCATGATTACGTCATCGTCTCTTCGAATATTAATGACTTCAAGATCGTGAACGATGTCTTTGGAGACGATGCGGGCGACCGCGTCCTCATCGCCATTGCCCGGGCGATGCGTGAACATGCCACAGAAACAACGATTTATTGTCGTCTCGAGGCCGACAGATTTGCGATGTTCTTGAGAAAGAGCAACTTCAACCCTGACGAATTCATCGAAATCCCCCGCGAAGTCGTTCATCTGCGCGATGACGTTTTGTATTCCGCTATCGTTCATGTTGGCATTTACGAAATCATTGATAAGAACATGCCTGTTGCCATGATGCTCGATCGAACCATCATGGCCATCAACAGCATTAAGAACGATTACAACACGCGCGTGTCCTTCTATGATGATTCCATGCGCAAGCGGCTCGTGTGGGAACATTACATCATAGGGTCGTTCGACGAGGGAATGCGACAAGGCCAGATACTCCCCTACCTGCAACCGCAGGTCAATGCTAATGGGAAGGTGCAAGGCGCAGAAGCACTCGCTCGTTGGAACCATCCGGCTGAAGGCTTCATGTCTCCCGACAAATTCCTCCCTCTTTTCGAGCGCAATGGCATGATCGCCCAGCTCGATGAATTTCTATGGGATAGCGCATGCAAGATATTGCGCGAATGGAAGGATGCCGGGCACGATACGTACTATCTTTCGGTAAACATCTCGCCTAAAGACTTCTATTTCATAGATGTCTTCGAAACATTGACACGCCTGGTCGCATTCCATGGAATCGACCCGCGTAACCTACGGCTCGAGATTACCGAGGCTAGCATGATGAGCGAGATGAAGCATCGTCTCGATATCATCGACCATCTGCGCGAATTCGGCTTTATCGTTGAAATGGACGATTTTGGAAGTGGCTATTCCTCGCTCAACATGCTGAAAGAGATTCCCTTCGACGTTCTTAAAATCGACATGGCCTTTTTACGCGATTCCAAGGAAAAACTGCGAGCCGAAAAGATTCTCAAATCGGTAATCGATCTTTCCAAGCGTCTCGAAATACCTGCAGTAACCGAAGGAGTCGAAACAAAAGAACAGGTCAGAATGCTTGTAGAGATGGGTTGCGAATATTTCCAAGGGTACTATTTCTCAAGACCCCTATCGCAGCGCGCGTTCGAAGATACCTATATCAACGGCAATGGATCCGAGCACGCCAAAGCGCTTATCGAAAAGGCGACGCAAGTTTCGCCTCAGCCTCCACGAGCATGGGAACGGCTTGCATCACATCAATGATGGCAGGTGTCTTCCGTAGTCATCTTCTGCACTTTGCCCTGCGCGACCAGTTGCGCAACGGCGCCGACGTTTGGGGTCATGTTCTCAAAGTAGACGTCGATTCCGGCATCGCCAAAACCCATCATAGGGCGCATACCCATCCCTGCTGCGACGATAGCGGTAGCGCCAGCGTCCTTAAGCAGCATGACCGGGCGCAGACAGCCGCCTTCTTCGTGAGGAGGATTGTCGATACCCTCAATGGTCTTGACTTCGCCATCTTCGATCGTAATCAATGTAAAGCAATCACAATGACCGAAATGGCCACTTCGTTCGGAATCAAGATCGGCCTTGCCCATAGTCGGAACCGCAAGTTTAATGGTGCTCATGTGAAATACCCCTATTCGAATACAGTCAGAATACTGCGTCCAGTATATTCGTTTAAGTCATCGCTTAATTGACAGTTTGGTTGCAAGAGGCCAATCAGCTGGATTTAGAGGTATTCGAGCCCGAATTTCCATATGCGAGCAATTCATCTACCGTAACGAAACTGTACCCTTGTGCCTTGAGGTAGGGAATCGCAACTTTGAGGGCTTCAACCGTCTGGCTGCGGTTGCCGCCTCCATCATGGCAAAGGATGACCTGGCCCGGTTTTACCGACTCGATGTTATTGATAATGGTGTCGGTGCCAGGCTTGCTCCAATCCTTCGTATCGACATCCCAACCAATTTCAGCCGTGATATAGGGATGCAGCGTTTCAACAATCGATCCGTAATAGTTGCCTCCCGGCGCACGCATAATATGGCTGATTTTGGTTCCTATCACGCTCTCAATAGCATCGAAGCCCTTCGTTATCTCGGATATCTGCTGGTCAGACGACATATAGGTGAGATTGACGCCTTGTCCCGTCCCGGCAGCGTGATCGTACGAATGCGTGGCAAGCTGATTTCCAGCTGCATAGAGCTTCTTCACGACATCGGTATGTTCGCTTACCTGGTTTCCTATCATGAAAAACGTTGCGTGGGCGTCGTTTTCCTCGAGGATATTCAAGATTTCTTCAGTGGTCTCAGGCCAGGGGCCGTCATCAAAGGTCAAAGCGATAACCTTATTCGTGCCTACATTGGCGGTATGCGCGGTATAACCAGAATTCACCGGCTGCTTTGTCACTATCGTCACGGTTTTGCCCGATACACTGCCCACACGTTTTGACTGCTGCCCATTTTCACCATCGGAATACAGGTGGATGGAGCCAAAATAGTAGGATGCGGGCGTCGCGCTTTGCGTACTCGACGTATACGAGACAGTCGATACGGTCTCGGTGTATGACTCTTCAACATCGTTTCCATCACTAAAGTTGATTGTCGCATCACGGGTCACGCGCATCTGCGGATCGTTAGTCTGTTCACCGTTGACAGTTGCTTCGAATGGATCACCGCCGTCTTCTTGAGCGACACTGCCATCTACGGCAATGAGGTTTCCGGCCTTGGGAGATGCGTAATTGCTGTCGACGAGACTTTGAAGTGTTGAATTCGAAGGAACATTGATCTGTTTCCCGTCAACCGTAACGCCATAGACAGGTGGGAAGAACCAGAGAAACACGCCGATGCACGCCAGTAGCGCCACAAGCGCACAGATGATGGCATTGCGCTTCGAACGGCGCTTTTTTAGCTGCTGCATCTTGCTATGGGATAAACTGTAGCCAACACCGGATGCTTGACGAGGCATCTTCTGACCAGGGACGCGCGTATGGCTTGCGCGAGACACAGCGGCGCCACGTGAAGATGAATTCGGTTGAGATCCCGATCGGCTCTTATATCTGTCCCGCGAGTAATTCTGCGCAGATCCGTTGCCCGTGCGCGCTGCCGAATGTCCATGGGAACTTCCCCGTGAGCTAGATGCCCTATACGAAGCGCTCTGGCCACGTTTGCCAGAGACTTCTGAGCGCGAGTGACCGCCTTGATTCTTGCTATACACGTTTTGCCTTTTCATAAATCGCTATCCATATGCGGCTTTGTATGTTAATGATTCGCAAAGGCGCTTGGAAATCCCTACCCTAAGCTATGAGCCTGACGTATTCTAAACTACTTTGATGACCCAGACCTTTTCGTAAGGGAATTTCCACAATGCAAAGATAAGACATGCGTTGCATTCGGTTCCAAACATATCTCGCATAAGACAAGGTGAAGGCAGGGGTTCGTAAATCCGAACCCCTCTTTGACACGCATATGAACGTTAATTCGATCTTGAATGCGGCATGGGCAGATATACTTCAACTAGAGTTGGGCAATCGAAAGGGGAATGGAATGAATTGCATTCGAAAAAGCAGGGCAAGGCAGGCGGCCGCAGCTGGTGCGGCAATCCTTATGGTCTTGTGCATGTCGCCAGCACAAGCACTTGCCGCCTCGTCGGTTACCGTTGACAAGGAATATACGTCAGCAGCAAGCGGATCTGGCGCAGAAGGCGGCACTTGGTCTTGGGATGGCGACGATAACATGACGCTGAACAACTACAGCGGCAACGCCATCAGCGCCAAAGGAGACCTCGAAATCGACTATTCGGGCGAAAACACCCTCAAGGAAAATGCTGCGAATTCTATCCTTGTCGAAGATGGCGATTTGACGCTCAAGGGCGATGGGGACTCTTCCCTATCAACTGAAGGCAAGATCATGAATTTGGGAACAGATGGCGACATAACCATCGATGGCGGAACAGTCAACGCAACAGCCACCGCCCATAAAGAAAACGCCGCCATAGAAAGTTCGGGGGGCAATATCACAATCCAAAACGGGGCAACTGTTACTGCAACGGGAACAGAAAGCGGCATCCGCACATGGATGGGCAATGATATGGGCAATATCACCATAAAAGATTCCACCGTAACTGCCACGGGCACTTCAACCAGCTATTCGAATGGCATCGATGCCGGATGGTGGACATGGAGCGTTGCCACAAGTTTCGATGGCGCAAAGATTGTCATAGATAATTCGACAGTCAAGGCCAATGGCAGCAATGCCGGAATGTTTGCAGCGGGCACTGAGAACAGTCCGGGCTCGATAACCCTTATCAACAGCTCCCTTGCCGAAGGCCAGTACATCAACAACTACACCCTCAAAAACATTGATGTATTCGGAGGTATGACACGAGGCCAGATCATCACGACTACGAATGCGGATATTACCACCCAAAGTGAATTTACAGCATCTTCTGCAAAGAACGTGGTCATTACCGCGGCAAATCCGGTGACAAAATCAAGCAGCAGCGATGAGGCCACATCAAAAGCACTTGGGACACCCAAGACAGATGACCAATCGCAACCGCCCTACGCTCTTGGACTTTTTGCTGCTTTGGGCTTTGCCGCGTTCGAGGCTTTCAAATCCCGCAAGCGCCTCGCCGCTTCGCACGCAGATGAAGGGATTTATTCGAACAACTAGATAATCATCTTGGTGCGCAGACGCATCGTAATGCCCGCTATCAGCTGAGTTTGAAGAGAATATCATTGCTCAGCTGAAGCGGGCATTCTCTGTACACTGAATTTCAATGTCATCTGGCGATTATGGAGCGTAGTAGAGGTGCTCAATCTGAATTCATGCCAGGGCCTGTGATACCATATGACTCTGTCAAGAAGAGGATGCAATGACTGATACTGCTGCGGAGACAAAACGAGATAAAGCCGTATCGCCGGCTTGGATTGCTCATTTTGCCCTTGCCGCGATCATCGCATTCTTTGTGGTCACCCCCTATCTGGCACAATCTGAAGTACTTGCCGTCTATCTTGACCCCGATTCCCTTAGTCTAGTCACTCTTACACTCAACTACCTCTGCCAATCGGTCGGCATAGTCGTCTATATCATCTTGTATATCCGACGTTTTGAATGGGCTTCGTCACCTCGCTCCTTTGGCATATTGATGGCGCTTTCGATCGTATCGATGGCCCTTATGCTCTTATCGCCAGATGTCGCCTGGATTATTGGGGCAGGTATCGTATACAACGTTACCATGGGGGCATTGCAGGCTGTGTATTTTGCCATTTTGCTTGCCTATGCGCCTCCGAAGCATGAAGGCATCGCATATGCCGCAGTTGTTGGTATCTACAATTTGGGCATATACACCATAACGTTTCTTACCGCAGAATTCACAATATCTCAATCTATTACTGTCGCTGTCTTGAGCATTTTCGGCATTATCGCAATTGTGCTTGGCAAACGCATAAGCATCGTTAATGCGCCGTTACCTTCAGCTGCCAAGTCTGCAGATGACGATTCCGCCGCACCCGTGTCTAAATCCAACGTCGGAAGCACCGATATTCGCCATAGTCTGGTTATACTCGTTCCAATCCTAATCCTCATCGCCTTCCTCACGACTATCGGCAACGAAGTCTATTTTCCCTATCTGCAGATATCCGGGGCTGATTACCTGCTTTCGCGCTTTTTCTATATTCCCGGGATATTGATAGCCGGCTTTATCGCAGACAAGAACCGTATCTACGGGCTCGTCTGCATGTTGTTCTCGATGCTGTTTCCCCTCCTGTTCGTTGCTCTGCGCAGCGAAATCTCCCTTGCCGCAGTGCTCTATGGGGCAGGATGGTTCTTCACGGGTTTTTACATGGTGTTTATTTTCACGACGTTTTGCGACATCGTTTCCAATCGAGCTCGCTTTGCGGTGCTTGCATGCCTTGGGGTGCTCTTCCAACGATTGGCAGACCCCATCTTGCAGCCAGCCATTGGATGGCTATGGAACAATCAATACATCACGCTTGTCCTCATGTTTTTGCTCTTCGCGATTCTCGTGGCGCTCTCTTTTCGCCTATTTCACAAGCACGCTCTTCTTGTGCAGGCCCCGCCAAGCATACAAGATCGAATGGAGAGATTTTCAGATCGCTATCAGCTGACGCAACGCGAAACCGATGTGATTACCCTGGTCCTAGACGGCGATATGCCACTCAAGCAGGTGGCCTCGCAGCTTTCCATCTCAGAACGCATGGTTTCAAGACACCTGACGGCGGTTTACAAAAAGACATCGACTACAAACAGGTCTGGACTCGTCAAGTTATTCTATGACGAATAAGGATGGCAGCCTGTGAAAAACGCGATCGGCAAACATATCTGCCTATTCTCCCTCTTCGTCGTAGCCTCCTTCTACTTTTTGTCGGTTGATGTTCTCGTTGATGAAACGGCCATCGCCTTATGGGGCGATGCTTCGGTCATGCCTATTCATCTGTCGTATTCAGTTGCACAAGCGGCAGGCTTCATCCTGTTTTCCGTTCTGCAAAAGGCAATGTCAAGCCATCGCGCTCGAACAATCGGTATTGCCGGAATCTACATCTTCAGCATGGCGAGCCTTGCTGGTTTCATGTTTGCACCGTCTATCTGGCCATTTACGCTTTGCTCTGATATCTGCCTGTTCGCATCGGGGATGATCGGAGCTTCTGTCTACTATTATGCCGCCATGGAGCTGCGCGGAGAGAAATTCCAGGGGCGTTTCTTCGGAATCGCCATTGCAGCCGCAGCGTGCATTCAAGTTATCTGGACGATGATTCCGCTATCACGTGCCGGGCAAGCAGCTGTGCTTACATTGGCCTTATGCGGTACGGCATATCTCACGCTCAAGAAGACGCCGAGCGCTTTTCCCGACGTCCCATACGCATTCAAGCCGGATTTGCCAGCCCCCTCACGACGCTACGTTGCCATCTTGGTCGCGGCAGTGGCACTTATATCGATCACCGGAGGCATCAACGATGGCGCGCTCGTCTTGCTGAACGCGGAAAACGTCATCAGCCTCTATGCGATTCCGCGCGTCATGTATCTTGTCGGTGTTATCGTTGCAGGATTCATCGTCGACATACGCGATGGACGCTACCTGCCTGTCTTCATCCTGGCAGCTACGCTTTTTACATCGGTTGGACTGATGTTTTTAGATAACGCTGCTATGCTCTTCTTCAACGCCTGCGTGTATTCCCTGATCGCCGGATTCGCCATCATGTTCTTCACCGTCCCGTTTACGCACCTGGCCGTACGCATGGCTGACCCTGCATTATGGGCGGGAATGGGACGCGCCGTGCGCCTGATCTTTATGATCATCGGAACAATCCTGATGAACGAACTCCTTACAAAGCTCCCTTTTGGATACACCATCGCTCTATCCATAACGCTTTCTGCCTCGCTGCTCGTGCTTTTTTGGTGGGGCGGTTTCCTTTCGTCCCCGCAACAAGCTAAAAGCGCTTCTCAAACCATATCCGATTACGGGGAAAAACACGGCTTTACCGATCGAGAAAACGAAATACTCTCACTTTTATACAACGGTTGCACAACAAACGAAATCGCCGCCAAACTCTATATTTCAGAGAAAACAGTACGCAACCACATCAGCAACATGATGACAAAATCAGGCGTCGCATCAAGAACCGAGCTTCTGGTGCAGGCGATGCGTACAGACAACTGATTTGATATGCGGCGATTCTTCAAATGGGCGTATGCCTATGGTTTGTACATTCGTTCATTCTCATACTGAAAAAGAAGCCGAATCGAATATCGATGAAAGGGGAAACTATGAAATGCCCAGCCTGCGGAACCGAAAACGCCGAAGGGGCTCGTTTCTGCAACAACTGCGGATCATCATTTGCCGCTTATCCCCAACGACCATCAATCGATGAACAGCCCACCCCCACCCCCACAAACACAACCCCTGCTGCGGAATACACGCAGCCCATCGCGCCTGAACAAGCGCAAGCGCAAACACCCGAACCAGCTGTCACCTCTGCACCTATGGGATACGGCATGCCCGTGCAGGGAGGATACGCTATGCCGCAAACTGCTTTCGTCCAGGAGCAGAAATGGTACCAAAAGACCTAGGTTATCGTATTGTTCCTGATATTCCTGTGGCCTGTCGGATTGATATTCACCTGGCTTTCCAATTGGAAGAAAGTGGCTAAGATCATCGTCACCGTCATCATAGCCCTCATCGGCATCGTGAACATATCGCTCATTCCCATTACACTCAACGCGATAACCTCAACTGGAACGGCCAAGTCGACTGCCACGAACATAAATCAATCAGCTTCGTTCGGTGGATTGAATTACCTAGTCAGCCCCACATGGACCGTCGACGATAGCTCAGACACCGAACGGCACTATTATCTGGATGCAAATAAGAAAAACGAAATCTACCTGCTGGATTACGACCTCTCAGGTTATAACACCACCAGCTTGGCCGACAGCATCGCGAAAAACACCTACGAGTCACTTGGAGCGCAGTACGGAGTGACCAATATCGACTACACTTCGACAAAGACCGACGGTTATCCAACATACAACGCCTCTTTTAAAGCAACGGTTCAAAACAAAAGCTATACGTTTAAAACCTCGCTTATCTTACTCGACAGCAGTGCTGTCATGATCATATGCGGATGCGCGACGGACGTGTATCCAACGTACTCAAGCTCATACGACACGTTTTTAGGATCGATAGCAGTGGGTTCATCGTCTGTAAAACTACCTTCAGGCAGCAGTTCGACATCGTCGAAATCCTCGTCCACTCAAAGTTCGAGCAATCACGACACCAAGGTACAGACCTTCTTGAATTCAATGCCGGCAAATAGCTCTGTGACAACCGCTCAAGATATGGGAGTAACTGCGACAAGCGAGGCAAAGGACAGTGTCTATTTCTACACATACGAAGACGCCGGCAAGTCGACATTGGTGGGGCGCGGAACCTATTTCGAGCTCAACAGCGAATCTGAAGCGAAAACAGCCTTTAATACAGCCGTGCAGACGATGGTCGCCGCAGGCGCTCCTGCAGACGGTCGCATCGATGGAGATACGAGCACGGTTTTCTATGCCAAGTGGAGCGGCATATATAGCTATACCGTGCAAAAGGGAAACATCCTTCTCACGCTTACAGCAGATGAAGCGCATATGGAGCATGTCCAGAAGTTCATTGCCAGCTGCACGTATTAGCACCGTGCGAGCACAATCAGCCTCGACCTATCGATAGCTCGTTTCCTACAGGTTCGACCAGTCATATATGGTTTTCACCACAGTATCGAGCGTTCCGTCAGCCACGACCCATTTGCCGTTCGACTTCGTTAACTTGATATTGAATGTCTTGGGGCTCAAGCCCGTTTTGCCCATGTTGCGCCCCAGCATACTTCCAGCGATGGCGTAGAACTGATCCATCGATGTCAGTGATTTGTACTCGTCGGAATTCATGAACTGCGTCATCTCTTCCGAATACATGGAGAGAAACGAAGTGACGTCACGTGTATTCGCCGTGACAGAGACCGACGCGTCGTTTCCGTCGGTGGTGATATCCCCTACCGTATAGGTCATATCGGTGACAAGCCATTTCGCCTGCGTCATAGGCTCTACGCCAAGCTGTTTCATTTCAACGCCAGCGTTCGTCTTGTAATTCGAATTGATGCCATCTGCAATAACCTGCATACGGGCGCTATCGTCTTTGAGGTTCTGGGCTTTGTCCATGACGTTCATGACCGCCATCTTTATAGCCGTATTGTCATCGACCATGTTGACACTTGCCGAACTCGTTGCAGACCCTGATTTTGCAATTGTATAACCGCTGCCGTTCATGAGCTGGCCAATGGTGTTGAATGCGCCCGCAAGGCTGACAATGAAGATGATAACGGAGAGAACGACGCCGATGATGCCGCAAACTCGAGCTGCTGTCATGCGGCCATCGACAGCGGGCCTTTGCTCCTTGATGATCTTCGAGGAGAAGACGATGGCGATGATGCCAAGCACCAAGCCGACAATGCCGACCATGCAAAAGACGAGGGAAAGGATGCCGCAGACAAACGCTCCTTTTGCCTTACCCTGCAGTTTCGGTTTCGGCATAGACGCCTGCGGGGGCCTTTGCTGGTATGCATACGGCTGCTGCTGTTGCTGTTGTTGCTGCGGCGGCACCTGGGGCTGTACGTACGATTGCTGGGGTTGTTGGGGCGGCACTTGCGACTCGCTGTTGGGCGGCTGCGGAACCATGTTTCTGTCATCGTTTGTCATGATGCATCCCCCTTTTCCCTGCACCATTATGATAAACGGTGCGTGAATTCGTCTGAAAACGCAAAGTAACTATATGCCGTATGCATCTTCCAAGAAAATAGGCGAAAGCCCAATTGGGGCAATCAGCCTCCTATAGGGAAACACCCCAAGGAAATTGCCGCAAAGTATTTCAAAGGCGCTGCGCCCTTCGCAGGAAATATGCCGAAATGCCCCTCAACCCACAAAATACGGCGTTCCTTTTACAGAAAACTATACGAAATGCTCTTTTTATACCGGTTAATCAATACACATCGCGCAATTACCCACGAAGGGCACGCCGTTTCTGCCTCACAAGAGTGCCTTTCGAACGATATAACACGAAGGGCACTCTTGTGTACGCCTTACATCACGGATTATCGCTGCAAAATAGCCGATCATGCAACACGTGAAGCGTGCTTGGCCAAAGCATGGTCAATGGCATAGTAGACATAACCCAAAGCGATGAACGCAACCAGCATTACGGCGCAGTTCGTCACCGCAGAGCCAATGCTTATCACATCAATATCGATAAATGGATAGGGAAAGCGGCTTGGACCCAGATCGGGAGCTCCCATGGAAATGCCGAACACGTTGACGAAAACCATGACATACGCCAAATAGACCAAAGGGAATACAACCCACACGAACGGTCCGAATTTACCCATGTGCCCTTTCTCGTCAAAGAGCAGCCAGTCAAAGACCATTCCAATGGGCATGACATAGTGCAGGATCAAGAGGGGGATATTGAGCGTGCCGCCTGCAAAGAGCAAGTAACCAAGCATGAAGTGCGCGATAAAACCTGTTACCGATATCGCCATGACCATTGCATATTTGAAGTTCGGTGCCCATACAACAGACGAATCGAGTCTTCCCTCCACTCGATTACGCAGCATGAATATAGCTTCGCCAAAGAGGCACACGACAACGCCAATATTGCTGATATTCGTGAAGAAACAGAAGAAATAGGGCCTAAACTCACCAAAGAAGATGCCGGTCTGATGCAATAGGACGACGGTCCCAAGAATCGCCAGCACACTGCGATATATGAAAGCACATGTAGCGTTCTTGATTCTCATAGCCTCTCCCTAAAACAAACAGGTGCTTATTGTAGCGGCTAATAGGTCTTGACTAGGCTAAGGATATTGTCATGACATATCTTCTTCGCGGTTTCAGGTTTCAAACGGTCGAGGAGCGAATAGTATTTGGTCACCTCGTCTGGATACGTGCGCCAATGCCCAACTTTGTCAGTGCCGACCATGAAACGGTCGGGCCATTTCTCCATGAGCGCGACCCAATCATCCATGCTCACGCCATCAGCGTACCTGTCAGGAAACTCGTCGAGGAAATAATAATCGTAGACGATCCAGGAGATGTCTATCCATAGATTAGGATGCGCCTTGAGCAGTTCATCGGCAATGGTAGAAAGCCCCGGAACCTCGACACGACGCGATATGCCGATATGCGCCCAAATGATCTTGGCATTTCGATTGTGGGCAAGCGCCGTTTCCAATTCACCACGATAAAGAATCTTTTCGGTATTCGATCCCGTGATGTTGTGATGAACGAGCACGGGCAGCCCCTGTTCGGCAGCGTAGTCAAAGATATCGAGAAAGGCGGGATGGTCCAGATGAGGAGGCTCGCCATAGGTCAGGGCTGTCAGATCATCATGTCGGCTCATAAGCTCGCCGATACCGCAAATCGTATTGGGATACATATCTACCAACTGCTTGATATGCTCAAGGGCAAGCCGGTCGTTGGGATTGATACCGCACACGAAGGGAAAGAACCGCTTGCGTATAGCTTCAGGCTGCTTTTGCAGATCCTCGAGCATGAGAAAATCGGTGCCGGAATAGTAATAGCATCGCGAGTCATTGCTCAGATAATAGGTCGGGGCTTCTTCCGCATCCTCATCCCACTGTTTGGCCATCGCCATTCCAAAGATAACGGACTGCGAGACACCCACGCTATCCATTGCACTCGCGAGTGCAGAGAACCCATCAGTCTTTTGAAGAAAGTCGAGATAATGGAGATGGCTATCGACGACATCGTAGCGGGCGCTAGATGAAGCAGTCGAAGACGCGCTGGCCGTGGCCGCCGTCTCTGCTTTGGAGCTTTGCTTGTCGGATACCGATTGCCCCGCGCAGGCCGTTAATGACCCCAAGGCACCTGTCGCCGCGCCCGCAGCAAGTATCCCCACGAATTGCCGACGTGTTACGCCATCATGACCTGG
>CAYSZR010000004.1:22856-61282 GCA_964435565.1 uncultured Coriobacteriaceae bacterium | reverse complement strand
GCTACACGCTGACACCGGCAAATCGTTCGGCATTGCGCCATAACATGCTATCGAATTCGTCATCGGTAAATGGCAGAGCCCTGAAGTGATCGTATTCAGAAGCTGGACCCCACATGGGATGGTCGCTACCAAACATGACCCGATCGCACCCCCACATACGAACGATCTCTGCGGTATGCCGATCGCCCAAGAGCGGTTGTGCGCTCGAGGTATCGACGAAAAGACGATCGTACGAACCCAGATAATCGTATCCGATGTCATAGATCGACCATCCACCAAAATGCGCGGCATCAACCACCAGATCGGGAAATGCGTCGAGCACATGTGCGAGCCTGCGCGGATGGGAAAAATCGTGACGATAATCACCCGTATGGATACACACGGGCAGGCGCCCGGCGATTATTTCGTAGAACTCCATAAGGCGCGGGTCATCGGTATCGACCCGCTGCGTGTCAGGGTGCAGTTTAAAACCATGCAAGCCCATAGCAATTGCACGCTCGACCTCGGCTTCTTTGTCTTCGAAATCCTGATGCATCGTGCCAAAGCCGATGAATTCGGCATGCTGTCTGCATTGTTCGGCGATATAGTCGTTGATGCTGGTCACAGCATGTGGAGTCGTGGCGACCGAATGCACGATGAAATGCGTGATTGGGCACTGTTCTTTGGTCGCAAGCAGCTCGTCGGGAGTTCCACCGTCGTACATGCCGATCCCATAGAAAGTCCCCACCGCCTGGACCGCCTTCGCAGCGATCTTGTTCGGGTAAATATGCGCATGAGCATCGATAACCGTCATACGTCCTCCTGTCGTGCCTGTAATCCTACTCTATAATCGAGGCAAACGAGTTGACACACGTCGTCGATGCCCTGAGCATAAGCAAGCGCTTTTCCAGATTTCGCTATTACAATCTAACGGGAATTCCCTGGCTGGCCATATACTCTTTGACTTGACGAACCGTGAATTCTCCGAAGTGAAAGACGCTCGCAGCCAAAACAGCATCGGCCTCGCCTTCGAGTATGCCTTCGGCAAAATCCTCAAGCGTGCCCACACCCCCGCTTGCGATAACGGGAATATCAACCGCACGTGCAACCGCACGCGTGAGCGCGATATCGAAGCCGTCTTTCGAACCATCACGGTCCATGCTCGTAAGCAGTATCTCGCCTGCTCCACGACGCGCTGCTTCTTGAGCCCATTCGACCGCGTCGATGCCCGTGTCCTTGCGACCACCATGCACATACGCGGTCCAGGCGTCTGCGCCGCCCGCAACGCGTTTGGCATCGATCGCGACAAGTACTGCCTGGCTGCCGAATGCAAGTGCGCCAGCCGTTATAAGCTCGGGGTCTGCGAGCGCTGCGGAATTGAGCGAAACCTTGTCAGCGCCGGCAGCGATCATCGTGCGCATATCGGCGATATTCTTGAATCCGCCACCCACGCAATATGGAATATGCAGTTCCTGGCTTGCGCGTGAAGCCATATCGATAGTCGTCTTACGGCCTTCGTGGGTCGCCGTGATATCGAGGAATATGACCTCGTCGGCAGCTTGGCGATCATATTCCTGGGCAAGCTCGATGGGATCGCCCGCATCGCGCAGGTCGACGAAATTCACGCCTTTGACCACGCGGCCGTCTTTCACATCCAAACAAGGAATCACGCGTTTGGTCAGCATGAGAGCTCCTTACACAAGGCGATACCCGCCTCGACCGTGAACGCGCCTTCGTAGATTGCACGTCCGGTTATGATGCCGTCTATACACCCCGCGGGCAAAGCCCCCAAAGAACGAATGTCGTCAAGCGTCGCCACACCACCAGATGCCGTGACCGCAAAACCAGCCGCCTGCGCAATCTTTTCATATGCGCCTGCGTCGATGCCCGTCTGCATGCCATCGCGCGCGATATCGGTATAGACGAGTTCGTGAATGCCGCGGTCCTTGAGCTCTGCCACAAGCTCTTCTGCCTTGACGCCCGAGCCCTCTCGCCACCCCTCGATGGCGACTATGCCACCGTTCGCATCGATTCCTGCAACGATATTGTCGGCATGTGCGGTAACCGCCTGTTCGCAAAATGCCGGATCGCGCACGAGCGCGCTGCCCAGCACCAGGCGCGTCGCCCCGGCAGCAAGATAGCGCTCAAGTGTCTCCATCGTGCGAATGCCACCACCGACCTCGATTTCGACATTCGTTTCGCGCGCTATGCGGGAAATGACCTCGATATTGGTAGGCGCACCATCGCGCGCTCCGTCCAAGTCAACGATATGAATGCGTTCGGCACCGGCGGCCTCGAAGGCGTGCGCTTGCGCAACGGCGTCATCGTTATATACCGTGACCTGCGCATAATCGCCTTTCTTCAGACGTACCGCGCGGCCATCCAGAATGTCGATCGCCGGGACGAGAATCATGAACACGCTCCTTATCGCTTCAAAAAACCTAGATGCTAGCGGGAACTGCCGCCCGCCCATCTACGATCTTGCCGAAATTACCTAATATCTGCAGCCCGAAATGCGAGGATTTTTCGGGATGAAATTGCACGCCATAGACGTTGCCCCGCGCAACGGCGCTTGCAAATCGACGTGCATGCTCACTCGTCGCAACAACATCATCTTGCCTATCAGGCACCGCGCAATACGAATGCGTGAAATAGAAATAGCTCCCATCGGGCACGCCATCGAACAGAGCACAGCCCTGCGCATATTCGACTGAATTCCACCCCACATGCGGTACCTTATGTTTGTTGCCCTGCGCGTCGATCGCAGCCATTCGCTCGACATGACCGGGCAAAATGCCCAAGCCCGCCATGCGCTCGCCAGGCGTGCAACCTTCATCGCCCCACTCGAAAAGCAAGTGAACGCCCAGGCAGATACCCAAAAACGGCACGCCAGCTGCAACCGCCTCACGCAGCGCATCCGCTTGTCCCGTTTCATTCATCGTGTTCATGGCATCGGCAAACGCTCCCACACCCGGAAGCACGATGCCATCGGCACCACATATGTCTTTTGCTGCGTCGGTGATGCGCGCATCATAACCGGCGTCAGCCAGCCCACGCTGCACGCTTGCAAGATTTCCCTTGCAATAGTCGACAACGGCGATTCGCGCGGCCATCTCTACAGAACGCCCTTAGTCGAGGGGACGGTATCTGCAATACGCGGGTTAATCGCCACGGCGCTGCAAAGGGCCTTAGCCGCAGCTTTGAACGCTGCTTCAAGGATGTGGTGCATATTGCGTCCCGTAACCGATCGAATATTGAGCGTGGCTCCCATATTTGCCGCAAGCGCGATGAAAAACTCCTGCGCGAGCGTCGTATCGAAGGTTCCCAACAAGGGGCAAGTCAAGTCGACTTCATAGTACAGTTGACCGCGTCCCGAAATATCGACCGCCGCCATCACAAGCGCTTCATCCATCGGCAAGATAATCGAGCCGTAACGCACGATTCCCCTGCAATCGCCGAGCGCTTGCGCAAAGCACTGCCCCAAAACGATGCCGCAGTCCTCAACCGTATGATGCGCCTCGACTTCGACATCGCCTTGAGCGCGAACGGTCAGGTCGAACAGGCCGTGGCGCCCGAAAGCGTCGAGCATGTGGTCGAAAAACGGCACACCTGTGTCTATATCGGTTTTGCCCGTTCCATCCAAGTCGAGCAATACCGTTATATCGGTTTCCTTGGTAGCGCGCGTTATCTGCGCAGTCCGTCCCATATCGTTCCTTCCAGCTTCAGCAATCAACGGTCAGCAATCAAAGGCTACCCTTATTGCAAATTGGCCCTTGACGTGCATAAACACCATTTGCAATTAAAGGCTACCCTTGTTGCAAATCACCCTTGTTGCAAATCATTAATCTGCGTATCAATTGAACCGTCTTCAGCAAGCACGCGCTTGAGGGCATCGATAAAACGAGCATTTTCATCGGCAGTGCCTACGGTCACGCGTAAGCAGCCCGCAAGACGGGCCTCGTTCGAGACATTACGCACGAGCACTGAAAGCTTCTCGTTCATCATCTTCCACGTGTGCTCTGCAAACGGCACCTTAAACATCACGAAATTCGCATCGCTCGGAAAAACGCTCACTCCATCGATAGCGGCAAGCTCTTGAATCAGCATCTCCCGATTGCGCTTTGCCCGATCGATACTCTCATCGAACAGGCCGCGTTGCTTCACGACTTCCTCGCCCACAATCTGGCTGATGGCATCGACCGAATACGGCTGACGCACTTTCTTGAATTCGGTGATGACCTTTTGCGAACCCAGAAAATACCCCAGACGAACACCAGCACAGCGATACGCCTTCGAAAACGTATGCAGGATGAGCAGGTTTTCATAATCGTCGAGCAATTCGCGTGCGCTCGTGCTCGCGAACTCGCCGTATGCCTCATCTACCAGCACAAGCGCGTCGCTTGCATCCAAGATGCGACGTATGTCTGCAACGGGCACCGTCATGCCTGTTGGATTGTTCGGGCTCGTCAATACGACGATGTCGATATCGCCTTGCTGCAATCGCTCGCACGCCTTGTCGATATCGATATGCCAATCATCGCCTTCACGCGGAAAGTCGATAACACAGGTACCGGTCAAGACGGCATTCGATTCGTATACGGAAAACGTCGGTACGAAATTGAGCATCTTGCGGCCCGGTCCGCCCCACGCGACGAAAACGTCATACAACAACTCATCGCCACCGTTACCGCACAGCACGTTGGCGACCTTGACGCCATGCCAATCAGCTATGAGCTTGCGCAGGTTATTGGCAAGCGGATCTGGATAGCGATTGAAATCAAGCTTGGCGATACGGTCAAGTATCGCGCTACGCACCTCATCGGGTATATCGATAGGGCTTTCGTTGGCAGAGAGCAGCGTCTCGCTCTTCATATACTTTGGATCATACGGCACCATGCCGGTCAATGCCGAGGCGCTTTCGCGAACAGTTCTCATGCGCGCCTACTCTCCTTCTTCCATATCGCCATGATCGTGGTCATGACCGCATCCGCAGTCATCGTCGTGCTCATCGTCGCCGTTTGCAAGCTGCTCGGTGACATACTGCATGAACTGCAGGCGAAGATCGACCGAGCGACCGTGCGACCAGAGGCTCTCACGCGCAGCCATGGTCATCACCGCATCTGCCTGCGATTCCAAGGCATCGAACGAATAGCTCAGCACCGACGATTTCTTCACGAAGTCATCGACGGAAAGCGGGCTGGAAAACGCAGCCGTGCCGCCAGTTGGCAGGGTGTGATTAGGACCAGCCACATAATCGCCCACGGCCTCCGGCGTCCAAGGTCCCAAGAAGATGGCTCCCGCATTGCGCACCGCACTCAAGAGCTCCCAAGGCTCGGACATATTGATCTCGAGGTGCTCGGGCGCGATGATATTGACCGTATCGAAAACCTGCGTGAGCGTTGTGCAGACGACGATAAGTCCGTGCTCGAGCGATTCTCTGGTTATATCACGACGCGGCGATTGTTCGAGAAGCTCCTCGAGAGCGGCGTCCACTTCTTCGAGCAGACCCTCTTCGGTCGTAACCAGATAGCACGTCGCCTTGGGATCATGCTCTGCTTGGGCCATCAGGTCGATAGCCACGAATTCTGGAACCGCCGATTCATCAGCCACGACGCAGACCTCTGAGGGACCAGCGATCATATCGATACCCACATCACCATTGACCAGCTTTTTCGCAGCAGCGACAAAGGCATTGCCGGGACCTGTCACCTTGTTCACAGCAGGAATCGTCTCGGTACCGTATGCCATGGCAGCGATCGCCTGGGCACCGCCGACCTTGAAGATACGGTCGACGCCAGCGATACTTGCCGCAACAAGGGTATACGGGTTGACAGTACCGTCTTTGGACGGAGGCGTGCACATGATGATTTCGTCGACGCCGGCAACAGCTGCAGGAATCGCGTTCATGAGCACCGTCGAGGGATATTGCGCACGTCCGCCGGGCACATAGATACCGACGCGTTCAAGCGCAGTGATACGTTGACCGGTAATGGCGCCGTCTTTGTTGGTCGTGAACCACGACTGCTGAAGCTGGCGCTTGTGGAACTGCTCGATGTTATCGGCAGCATATTCGACCGATCGCAAGAATTCCTCGTCAACGGCAAGAAGAGCGGCATTGATCTCTTCGCTCGTCACCTCGAGACCGTCAAGGTCGACCTTATCGAACTTCTTGGAAAACGCACGCAACGACGCATCACCCTCACGGCGTACCGTATCGACAATATCTGTCGCAGCCTTGAGCGCATCCGCATCGAAAGCGCTGTCGCGCTCGAGCATCGAAGCTTCGAAGCTCTGCCCCTCTTCCAAGATAATCTTTCTCATGTCCACTCCTTCATGTACAGCTCAAGTGGCATCCAATTGCCGCAAGTGCTTGTACGATACCGTTTTTCTCGGTTGCTATCGTCTCTTCTAGCTCATCGTCACTTCGCGATTGCACGTGAGCTCGGTGAGCCTGCCCGCCAATTCGCGCAAACGGCTGTCGGTACGCACGGCGGCAGGGTTCGCGATGAAACGCGCCGTCGATGCCAAGACCTCGTCGACGACACGCAAGTTATTCTCGCGAAGCGTCGTGCCCGTCGCGGTAATGTCCACGATGCGATCAGCCATTCCCACCAAAGGTGCGAGCTCGATATTGCCATGCATCTTGATGATATCGACTTGCACGCCTTTTCCCTCGTAAAACGAACGCGCAATATTCGGATACTTAGTCGCCACGCGCAAAACGCCCAAGCGTTCGTAACTGGCATCAGCCTTGCCCGCCGCATCAGCTGGCTCGGCCACGATAAAGCGGCAGTAGCCAAACTTCAAGTCGACCATCTCCATCACGTCGAGACCTGCCTCGACCAGCGTGTCCTTACCGCAGATGCCGCAGTCGGCGCCTCCGTAGGCCGCAAAGACCGGCGCATCGGTGGGACGCACGATGATAAAGTCAACGCCGGGATTGGAAATGATCAGGCGCCTGCCAGGTTCAGCCAAACCCGTCGTATCGAGTCCCGCCTCGGTCAGAAGGCTGACCGTATCGGGAAACAACGAGCCTTTCGAAACGGCGATTCGCAAGTTTTCCTGAGCCATCTTATTCACCGCCCAATACAACGCGTTTGCCTGCATTGCGCAGCTCGGCTGCCTTCGCAAACTGAATGAACGGATCCTCGTCATATACCGTTTCTTCCGGACGCACGTCAGGCGGGGTAGCGCCTTGCGCCTCGACAGCAGCCAAGAGCCGTTCGAGCCCCAAGGCAAATCCAGCAGCCGGCTCCTCGCGACCAAAAGCAGCGAGCGTCGTATCATAACGGCCACCGCTCGCAAGCGAAGCAGCGACCTGCGGCGCATATGCCTTGAAGACGAGTCCCGTGTAATAATCGAAAGACGAGACGATCGAAAAATCGACAATGACCTTTCCGACCGATGTATTGGCAACGACCAGATCGTAGGTGCGCGCAAGATCATCAAGACCGTCTTCGCAACCCAGCGGCTCAACAAGCGCACGGCAAGCCTCGAACGCCTCTTTACCCCCGCGTATGCGCGCAAGACGGGCGATGGCATTGCCATATGCAGATTTCACGCCCTGCGCCGCACTCAACTGATCGATCGAGACCATGTCCGATTTATGAAAAGCGCGCAAAATCTGATCGCGCCAGGCCGGCTCGTCGCTTGCGGCGCGCACAAGGGCGTTGAGCACGCCAACTGTGCCGATTGCCACAGTGAAATCATTCACTCCCGCAGCACGCAACGCCTCGATGCAGACACAGAGCACCTCGGCATCTGCAACATAACCACCCCGGCCGATGCATTCGATGCCGAGCTGCGTGAACTCGCGTTCCTGCCCATACATCAAATCACGTTCGGCAAAGACGGGCTGCGCGTAATAGAAGCGAAACGGACCTTTCTGATCACGCAGGCGCGTGGCTGTCAGCCGTGCCACCGGAATCGTCACATCGGGGCGCAGCGCAACAAGGTTGCTATCGCTATCGAAGAAACGAAACGGCGCCTCTTGAACAGTCGTGAACTGTGCAGCAGTGCCATCAAGACTGCGTGCCCTGCCAAGCACATCTGCCAATTCAACGGCAGGCGTCTCGATAGGCAAATAGCCCCACAGGGCAAATTGGCCACAAACCGCATCTGTTATCGAACGTCGCCATGCAGCCTCGGTCGGCAGCACATCGCGAAATCCACGCGGTGTCTTCGGAATCATTGTCTGTTCTGCTCCTTTGTTCATATCGTGCTCACTATACCGCAATATGCGATACTCTATCACACTACTGTGCTAAAGTGACGCGCGATTCAATATTTTCTCGTTTCCTTCCTCTGGCGATGACGCTGAAGGAATGTCTGAACATATGTGCCACTGACGCCCTTTCGGGCCATCCGGCACGTTATCTGATTATCAGGTGCTGAATCTACTTAGATCACGACGATGCGGCAGGCATCTACAATGCGGCACAGCTCGTCTTCCGCCGTTTCGCTCAAGAGTACCGCGCTTGTGCCTTCGATAGCCGCATTTCCCACATGTCGCACATGGCTTTGCAGCTCTGCGGGGATCTTGGCCTCGACGCCGCCAGTCAGCAGCAGCATGTCGACGTCTGACATGGTTACCCCACATAAGGTCAGGAGTTTCTCGATTCCTTCATCCGCATCCATGCCATGAGGCACCGCACAGACCGCAATCGAATCTTTATATCCATAGGCTATAACCGTATTTGCGCTGGCATCAGGGCCCGTATTGACGAACAGCAAAGGCTTTTGCGCTTGCAGAATATCAATGGCAAGAAGGCTGCAGGCAAAATCGCCACCGACCTTTGCCGAAAGACAAGGTGCGAAATATGCCTCGCCTGCAGCAACGGATTGTTTGCCCGCAATCAGATAATCGATGTCGCAGCCAAACAGGTTCAACTGATCGTCGCCGCTTCCTTCAAGCGCTTCGACGCCAACACCGGAGACAATGCATTCCATCGCGGTTGTCCCGCTGATGATCACCGTATTAATTTCGGAAAGGCACACGTCCGTTTTTGCGACGAGCGCGTTGAGCGCATCGATGAGTGTTTCGTTGAGCTCATCGTTTGTCATAGCGCCAAAATCGCCTGTGCGTTTCTCCGTCTCAAGAAGCTCGTCTGTCTGCAGATTGTATAGCCGATAAGTAATCGTCGACGTACCGATATATAGAGCGGAGCCATAGCCCCAGGCGCCCTCGTCAAGCGGCCAAAAGCGCTGAATTCCGGCAAGGCCCTTGCCGGCGTGTGGCGTCTTTGTATGTATCTCCGAATTTGGCATGCAATAATTTAAGCGTAATTCAATACGGTTTACCCACATTGAATACGAATAAATTCGCATGCGTCACTCACGAGCTGTTCAATGGCGCAATCCTCGATTATTTGCATCAAAGGCTACCCTTGATTGCAAATCTTCAGCAATCAAAGGCTACCCTTGTTGCAAATCGACGTTGGAACTCTCATTACGCAAGGTCACTGCAAGAATGGAATAGCCGCGAGCGTCGTGAAACGTGTGGGATTCAGCAGACGCGGGTACATGCCGCCATCAAATTCGACATCGGCATAATAGCCTTCGGCATTACCGACCTGCCATTCGAAATAAGGACGATCGTCGTCAGCAAGCGAGTCCATCACAGAAAGAATCGTTCCGCCATGGGCAACGACGATCACCTGGTCGTCGTCTTGTTCATACGCCTGCGTAAGAAGCTCCATCACCGCTTGCACAGTCCGCTGCGTAAATTCCTCACGATTCTCGCCGCCAGGACAACGAATCGAGCACATGCTATCCACCCACGCGCGATACGCCGCATCGTGCTGCATCTCTTGGGCGCTTCTGCCCTCAAAATCGCCGAAGTCCATCTCGCGCAGTCCTTCGACAAGCACCTGCCGCGCACTTGGAAAACAGATATGCGCTGTTTGACGCGCTCGCATCATGGGACTCACGAACACGTCATCTATAACCTCATCGGTACCGCACCGAAGTGCATCCGCTCGCCCGTTTTCACTCAAAGGCTGGTCAAGACGCGCGCCCGCATACTTGCGCTCTTCGTTTGCCTGGGTACGTCCATGACGCAACATCACGAGCTGCATGCAGGCCCGCCTTTCTGGTATACGGGAATGCCGCAAACCATGCGTACGACGACATCCGCATGCTCCGCGAGCTTCGCGCACGTACGTCCAACACGGTCACGCCACAGGCGCTGCCGGGCATCGAGCGGAACAATTCCCGACCCCAATTGCGCGCACGTCACCACAGCGTACTTTGAAAGCCGCCCGACCAATGCATCTATATCATCTGCAGACTGGTCATCAAGCAAGACCTGTTCCAAATGGCATAGCACGGGCCTTTCGCCCATAAGCCCATCATCAATGGCATCTTGGCTATATCCAAGCGATTCAACGAACGTACGCTTGCCGCTTGAGGCACCGCCGATGACCAGGATCATTTAAAAGACCACCATCCAGCTGATGACAAGACAGGTGAACATGACAAGCTCTGCAACTTGCAGAAACGCCCCGGCAAGATCACCGCTCATGCCACCGAACTGCGTGCGAGCAAACAAATACAGCGCGCCAAGGCAGGCAAGATCGCCCAGAAGCATGATGACGGCTATCGCGGGCTGCACGAAGAACATAAGAGCGGCGCACGCGCACAACAGCACGATGACGAATACGAGCGACGGGCGCTTGTCAGCCGACACATGAAACGATGCAAGCATGCCGTCTTGCGTTGCCGTCGGAAACGCAACCGTCGCGATGCTGCTCGATGCGCGGCTTATCACATGCATACAGCCCAGCAGCACGATGGCCTGCCAGGCGGGAACAAATTCGGTTGCGATAGCAAAATATAGCAACACGTAGGATACCGTGCCGATAACGGCAAAGGCGCCTGAATGCGGGTCTTTCAGTATCTCGCGCTTGCGTGTAGGCTCGGCATGACTTGCCTGAGCGTCGATGCAATCGGCAAATCCATCGAGATGAATGCCGCCGGTTATGGCAATGGGAATAAGCGCGATTCCTGCCGCGACCAATATCTTTCCAAATCCCAACACGCCTGCAAGCCAGCACCATAGCCAGGCAAGGAGCCCGATGCAGATACCAATGAACGGAAAGAAGCACATCATGTAGCGCATGGATTCGGGCTTCCACTCCACATGCGGCATGGGAATACGCGAGAAGCAGGAAAACGCCATGGCAAACGAACGAAGCAGCGTCATGCGGCGCCTCCGGTCCTCGTATTGGAAATTATCTGCGGGATGCCGCAAACGCATTCAACGACCTCATCGCACGTCGCCGCATACTCACATGCAATACGGCCCAGCAGGCCGATATAGGCACGCATCTCGTCGGTATCAGGCGCGATTCCACACCCGACTTCGTTTCCGACGACGACAAGGTGCGCTGCATGTTGCTCGACAGTGGCAATCGCCCGCGCGATTTCCCGATGCGCTTCCTCAATCTGACGCATGTCCCCTTGCAATGTGAAAAGCCCATCAGCAACAAGGTTTCCCAGATCTTCCAACAACACCGTCGCATCATCGGGCAAGGCAAGCGCGGCATCTTCCAATGCGCCAGGAGTCGGGCATTCCGCCGTTGCGAACCCCGTTCCATCACGCAAGCCACGATGCCGTCTTACACGGGCCTCGTCTTCGGTCCCATTGACACGCATCGTAGCGACGTAGATGGGAGAGCCTCCCAAATCGAGCGCGCGTCGCTCTGCATAAGCGCTCTTTCCGCTTGCCGCACCACCTGTAACGAGGATGTTCATCGGGTCTATTTCCTATAATTATTGCCGATGACGATGGCAAGGCCCACAAGAATGACACCCAACGCGATGAACAGCCAATCCATCGGATTTTGATCTTGGTCAGCATTTGTCGTCGCCTTAAGCGTCGATGCGTCCATATGCAGCGTGTAGTCGATCATATGCGGAGTACTCATCGCCGTTGTCTCGGCACTCACCGCGACATCGCCGATCTTTTGGATAGGAAAGGAAAACGACGAATTGCCGTTCTTGTTCGTGGGCAGATAATCGACCCCGGCAACGGTCATTTTGTCGTAATTGCCACTGTCCCAGACAAGGTCGATTGTCACCTGACCGTCTTTGACGACAAGCCTCGACGGAGATTCCACACCGGCACGGCCAGAACCGCCCTCAAGCGAGGTCTCGATGGTGTACGTGCCGTCTTGAGGCATATCCGCCGTCGAGCTCGAAGATGAATCGGCAAGGGCCGTCTGCGCAAACAGCAGCATGCACCCCATTGCAACACATACGATTCCAGCGCTAAATCTCTTGTTCATTCCCCGAATCCCATTTCCCTTCATCGTCTTTTGCACGCGCGAGCTCTGCAAGCGCGCTAAATTTTTCCTTCACATGCTTTGTGCCGCTATCCCCACGATGCGGAAGCGTGCACTGCGTGCAATTCTTATATCCCTTTGCGTTGTACGTGAAATCCCCTCCGCACTCAGGACCAAGCGCATAGAGCGGACAATAGCAGAACAGACAGTTGAAATCCTGCGGATCGATACCCGTATGACAGGGAAAATGCGGGCATGCACGATGCGTGAAGAATGGATATTCATGTGTTGATCGTTCATTCATATGCGCAGATTCTTGCAAAGGCACCCCCGTTTGTCAAAACACAGCGTATCAACACCATAGACGTTTGAATACGTAAAGCGTCGAAGAATGATTGAAGAATACGCGTAGAATGCTCTCGCATATGCAATCGTATTGATTCAGGGAGGCATGACGTGGTAACGAAGGATGAGCTTCAACGGCAAATCGACGTTACGGTATGCAACACAAGGAAAACGATTCCGCTCGTCGGCTCGATCACCAATATCATCACCATCGACTTCGTCGCCAATGCTCAGCTTGCATCGGGCGGATCTGCCGCGATGGTCTACCTAGATGAAGAGGCTGTTGCCTTAGCAGCTGTCAGCCAAGCGTTCTATATAAACATGGGTTCGCTTCTGCCCGTGCACGAACATGCGGTTGTCGACGCAGCGCGAGCCCTCGATACCGCCGGCATACCCTGGGTGCTCGACCCAGTCGGGATCGGCATAGGCACCATGCGTGCAAGGATTCTCGACAAGCTCAAGGATTACAACCCCAGCGTCATTCGCTGCAATGCATCAGAAGCCATTGCGCTTGCTCAGGCCTGGGAGCTTGACACGCACGGTGCACGAGGGCTTGTGAAAGGCGTCGATTCGACCGACAGCGTGCAGGAAGCTCGGGCAGCGGCCCTCTCGCTTGCGCGACATACCGGCGGCGCCGTTGCAGTATCGGGCGAAGTCGACTTGGTGACCGATGGCACGACAGTTGCGCTCTCGCAAGGCGGCTCCCCCCTAATGGCCAAGGTGACGGGCTTTGGTTGCTCGCTTGGTGGCACCGCTGCCGTCTATGCCGCCTGCGCCTCCCCCCTTGTCGCAGCGCTCACAGCGACCAACGCCTACAATCTCGCCGCATCGCGTGCCCAAGAACAGGCAGCCGGTCCGGCGAGTTTCAAAGTCGGCTTTATCGATGCGTTATATAATGCATCGCCCGAGGATATCGCATCAAATCCATTTGAGATCGAGGAGGCCTAGCCCATGAACACGCTTGTTGCCGTTGCCATCGCTCCTTTCGGAGAAGGCGAAGAGCTGTCCGAATATGTGGCACACGTCGTCCGCATCATTCGCGCATCGGGACTACCCAATAAGACTTATTCCATGTTCACCGAAATCGAAGGTGAATACGATGAGGTTATGCAAGTCGTCAAAGACGCGACGTTTGTCTTGGCGGAAAGGGGCATCCGCACGGAAGTCATCATCAAAATGGATATACGCCCCAGCTGCACCGACATGATGACCCAAAAGGTCGCAAAAATCGACGATATTCTCGAAAACGCAGAATCAGCCGATAACAGCCGCTAGCCTTATATGCACCAAAGATTTGCAACGAAGGTAGCCTTTGATGTAAAAGCCATTTCAGGCTGAAAACAGTTACACTTATAAAAGCTATGCCTATACATGCACGAAGGAGTACCACGATGATCAACGAAGACATGTACGCGCTGGGCGCCGCCCCCAATAAAATCCGCGAGATCTTCGCTTACGGCCTAGAACGCAAGGCGGAGATTGGCGAAGACAAGGTCTTCGATCTATCCATCGGCAATCCATCCGTGCCCTCCCCCGCTATCGTCGATGAAGCCATCGCTCGATTTGCAAGCGAGAGCAAGGGCACCATGCACGCATATACCATGTCGCCTGGTCTAACCGAAGCGCGAACGGCAATCGCCGAAAACCTCAACCGCCGCTTCGGCCAAACCTATACGGCAGGTAATCTATATCTAACCGCCGGCGCATCATCTGCCATCTGCATCGCCATCAAGACGGTCGTGCTTCCCGGCGAAGAACTGATCGCCATCACGCCGTATTTTCCCGAATACAAAACATGGGCGAGCAATGCCGGTGCGCTAACCGTAGAGGTTCCTGCTCGTTCGAGTGATTTCCAACTCGATATAGATGCCATAGAAGCAGCCATCACACCCAAGACATCGGCGATCATCATCAACACGCCCAATAACCCGGTGGGCTCCGTCTATTCCGACGAAAACCTCACGGCTTTGGCAGACCTCTTGCGCAAGAAGAGTGCCGAACATGGACGTACGATCTATCTCATCAGCGACGAGCCGTATCGCGAACTCGTCTATGACGGCCTTGTGCCAGCCTGGGTTCCCGACCTCTATGATGCGACCTTCGTCTGCTATTCCTGGTCAAAATCGTTTTCACTGCCCGGCGAACGTATCGGCTATCTGCTTGTGCCCAACACAATGCCCGATTGGCAACACGTCTATACCGCAGTCTGTGGAGCAGGGCGTTCGCTTGGATACATCTGCGATTCCATACTGTTCCAGAAAGTCGTCGCCGCATGTATCGACGCGCCCGTCGATATCGAACCTTATGACCGCAACCGCAAGATTCTTATGGAAGGCCTGCGCAAGATCGGCTACAACGTCATCGAGCCACAAGGTGCGTTCTATATGTGGATTGAAGCGCTCGAGCCTGATGCAAAGGCGTTTTGCGAAATTTGCCGTCAGCATGAACTCCTGCTTGTCCCCTCAGATGGATTCCTCACACAGGGCTGGGCACGCGTGGGCTATTGTTGCTCGGAGGCTGTCATCAAAGGGTCACTTGAGGCGTTCCAAGAAGTCTACAACGAATACCGCGCACGTTAGGCCAACCGTATGTTCGAGCGTTTTGAAAATGCGAGCGGCTTCATCTTCGACTGCGACGGATGCCTGCTTGACTCTATGCCAACCTGGCGCGGTGTCGAAAACAAGCTCATAGAGATGACCGGTCATGACTGGACGCAAGCTGAGATAGAAGAGATGCGCGCAGCGCCCATGCCGGTTGCAGCCCGACTCTTTCACGAGCGCTTCGGTCTTTTCAGCAGCGAACAAGACGTCGTTGATTTCGTGGACGCCACTATGCTGCGCTATTACAACGCCGATGCAACACCGCGAGCCGGCGCCAAAGAATTCCTCTTCAAGCTCCGCTCGATGGGCATTCCCTGCTGCGTCGTCTCTTCGAGCCCCTATGAGTATGTAGAAGCAGGGCTGAGGACATGCGACATGCACGATGCGATAGATACCATCTTTTCCACGAAAGAAGTCGGCATTTCCAAACAGGACCCGCGTATATGGCGCATGGCGTGTGAGCAGATGGGAGCTCACGTCGCAAGCACCTGGGGGGCAGACGACTCCATCTATGCGATACGCGTACTCAACGATTGCGGAATCTCAAGCATAGGGACATACGATGGTGATGACTCGGGCAGTTTCGACGATCTGTCGAAGACGGCGACACTTACGATTCGTTCTTTCACGGAGCTCTTGAACTAACATCCTGCAGCAATCTATAGGCAAGATTTCGCATCTGTTCCAAGCGCCGCCTTCTATCACAAGCTAAATGTGCAAAATGCAACTTCTCTTGCGAAAAAATGTCAAAGTCAGGACGGGCTATCCATTTTCTGCCCGTATCCAGTAAAAATATTTATTGATTTTTTCGCATTTTTACCCGATTGTACTGCTGCGTTGCAAATTGCACTTAAATTCGCGCAGAACTGTGTGCGCAAGCCAGCTTTTATCGCAATCCTCTTCTCCGTATTCTATGCCCATCGAATAAAGAGCGACGGTAGTGAGGAGCATCATCATGGATATGAAGAAGTGGGTCGCTGAAACCATAGCAAGCACCGAGAAACAAGCTCTTCCCGTACTGACCTTCCCCGCCATTCAGAAGATGGGCGTGGATGTTCCCGACCTGCTCGATGATGTCGACGAGCAGATCAAAGCCATGAGCATTATCCATGATCGTTTTGACATTGCCGCAACGCTGGCATTTATGGATCTCTCTGTCGAGGCTGAAGGCTTTGGCAGCACGGTTATCGCAAAGCCGGGCGAAGTGCCCACCGTCGTAGGCGCACTGCTCAGTGAAGATTCCAGTGCAGACGATCTTAATGTTCCTGATGTTCACAGCGGCCGTATGGGCAAGTACATCGAATCTGTAGCCGCGGTTGCCGCAAACGTCAACGACCGTCCCGTCCTCGCCGGCTGCATCGGCCCATATTCATTAGCGGGACGTCTTATGGACGTCAACGAAATCATGCTCCTGTCCTATGAAGAGCCCGAACTCGTCCATGCAGTTCTTGACAAGGTCACGAATTTCCTGATTGATTATGCCCAGGCATACAAAGAGGTCGGCGCAGATGGCGTTGTCATGGCAGAGCCGCTTGCGGGCCTGCTGTCCCCCACATTGTTTGGCGAATTCTCGACTGACTACGTGAAGCGCATCGTCGACGCTGTCCAAGATGACTCCTTTATCGTCGTTTATCACAACTGCGGGCCCCAGGTCATCACCAATGCAGAATCAATCGCCTCTATCCATGCCGCTGGCTATCACTTCGGAAACGCCATCGATATGGCTGACATCCTCCCGCTGATGCCGCAAGATTCACTTGTCATGGGCAATATCGATCCAACCACGCAGTTCATGTATGGCAATCCGCAAAGCGTCTACAGCAAGACCATGTCCGTGCTCGCCGAGTGCGCCTCTTATCCCAACTTCGTGATTTCGTCTGGTTGCGACATCCCCCCGCTGTCGCCTTGGGAAAACATCGACGCGTTCTTCGCAGCAACGTCCGACTTCTATGCGTTTGGCAGGTCGTCCATCCGTTTTAACCAAAGCCCGATGGCGATTGCAACCAAGACCCAGGTCGCATAGAACATTCGGGCACGCGGCCCCTGGCACCTCCTCCTTTTTCATTCGACCTGGCAGTTGACCGAGATTCCTGCCAGGTCGAACAAGTTTCAACGCCGCTTTCCCGAAAGCATTGCCAAATGAACCGGCCCCCTTTGCATCACGCAAGGAGGGCCGGTTCATTTTGTTTCGTGCGCTATCTTCGAACGCCTACTTATACAGAGCTTTCCAAATAGTATATGCAAGCATAAAGCTTAGACGAACATCTTCTTCATCGACATCGATGCCATAGACGGAACTGATCTTCTCACAGCGCTTTTTCACGTTATTGCGATGCATATGCATCTCTTCGCTTACCAGCGTCGCCCTGCGTTCGAGTCGAACATACATATCGAGGAACTTCAGATTATCGGTGCCGTGTTTCAGGTCATCACTTGCGATGCGCTTGATAAGACGCACCATCGTCGATTCTCTAAGCATCGATGACTGAGGCGGCTTCAGCGATTGCAGCAGATGATCGCAATAGCACTGGTCATAGGAAAGAATCCGCAGATCTGCGTCTTCTTCCAATGAAAGCGTTTCATGCGCCGCTCTTGCCTGCTCGAATGCAACCTGCATCCCGCTCAGCTCATAGAACACCGCAGAGCGACCACAGACGATGCCGTAGCTCTCAAGAACATGCGAAAGACGTGTCGCCGTCGATGTTACAGCGCGCGTGCACGTCTTGTTATCGCAGTGCAACGCACAGGTGGCCGTGCTGCAATTGAAGCAGAACGCAAGAATTCCGCCATCAACAAGTATCACCTTTGCAGGAGCAACATTGAGCGTGATTTCTGAAAGGACCCGTTCGGAAGGCAACGAATGGTCGTCAGGCATGCCGATATAGAAGAGGCAAAACGGGCCTTTTGGCGGTATTCCCGTGTATCGCGCTCGTTGTACCATAACCGTGGGATCATCAAAAACCCCGTCGATCAGATCATGCAAAAAGACATCAGCAGCTTCTCCTGCGGGCTTTTCATTGGTGTAATGCGCGCGGACGTAGAGCTCGACGCGGCGTAAGAACAACTCGAACGTATCGAGCAGCCAGGGGGCAGGTTCGACGATATTGCACATCATGACCACGATAAGCGAAAGAGCCCCATTGGTCTTAAAAGAGCGCACGACCGTTACATACCTGCATATCTCATGGCTATCGTTGATGATGAAATCATCTTCGGTTTCCCATGGTTTGAATCGCTTATGCAGTTGAAATTTGCGGATGTTCTCTTCGGTATGGTAGCCATTTTCAATAAGCGCCGTGGTAATGGGGTCATTGCAAGGCACGTCACGCGTATAACCTTTGAGCTTCAAAACAGCATCGACCGCAATGGTGTTATTCATGATGAAAGGCTCGGCCAGGTCGAACAGGTCTTGCAGGCTACCCGTGTCGAAAAAGACGCGGTCCATAGCAGAGCACCAGGTTGAATAACGCTCGAAAATAGCTTGAACCGTCGTGAACGCATCCACGAGGTCCATTTCCGTTTCAAGCACGATATCGGGATCGCCTTCGAGAACGTCTGCTTGGTCTACCAGTAAAAACGATCCTTCAGAAAGCATCTCAGGCGTGGGAAGGTTGTGGCGGTTGCATAAATAGAGCATATTCTTCTCAATAGCTCGCCTGCCGTTATACAGCCTCACGCCATCGACAGTCACCGCACCATCGCGAAAACATCGCGTATGCCCTATCTGCTGCTCAAGTTCGTGGACAATGATATTAAGTGAGAGTTCCATAGACGTATCCCCCCGACTTGCACACAGTACAACTTTGCTTCTTCATTTATACCAGTTCAAGATACATCGCGGGACTGGTAAATCGCATCGAAAAAGAAACATCGACGGGTCATTGTGTGTCATATGGAGTATGCGGTGAACCGACCATGGGAAAGGGCGTGCTTTCACCATAGCCGGACCACCGCTGCATCTAGCGCAATTCGATGGCACCCATGCCGACAAGAGCGCCCACACGATTGATCATCTCTTGAGATGAGCAGTTGACGCTTACGGGCAGTTCTGCGCGAAACTTGCGGCCATCTGTCTGCTCGATGAAGAGCGTGACCGAATGTGATCCCGGATAATTGTCGAAAATGGCGGACAGCTGAGCCATAACGTCATTTGAGAACTTCTCCGATTGAACGCGAATCGACAAGGCAGAAGGTCCACGATGCGCACCTTGTTCGTTCATGGCAAGCGAATCGATTTCATAGGCGATGATCTGAACGCCACGGTCATTGCGTTCGAACTTGCCACGCACATGCACGACCGGCAGTTCACCTGTCTCGTCTTCCGGCTGCAAAAGCTCTCTGTACTGTTCCCAAGTAGATGACCAAAGCACGCAATCTGCGCCCGCCTCCATATCCTCGAGCCGAACGATTGCCATATTGCTGCCCTTTTTCGTAGTTTTCACCTGCACGCTCGATACCATGCCAGCAAAATCATAGGTACGCCCATCATGGAACGTTCCCTCATCGTCAAGCAGGGAAAGCGGGGCTGTCGCATTCTGGCGCAGCAAGCCGGAATACGGTGACAGCGGATGATCTGAGACGAAGATGCCGATGGACTCTTTTTCGAATCTCAACTTCAAATTGCGTTCCCACTCGACGCCATCGGGTGCGGGAATATCCTCTTCAGCATCACTGGTATCTGATTCTTCCGTTTCGGCAAACAGATCGAACATGGTGACCTGTCCCGCCTCGCGGTCACGCTGGCGCCGGGCGGCTTGTTCGAGCAACGAGCCTTCGCTTACAAAGCCCCAGAGCTGCCGGCGCGTGTATCCCGTGGAATCAAATGCGCCTGCTTTGACCAGAGCTTCAACAACGCGCTTATTGCAGGCATCGGGCGGAACACGATAGGCAAAATCATGCAACGAGGAAAAGGGCCCATTGGCCTCGCGTTCATCGATGATAAGGTCAACGACCTTTTCTCCCACGCCTTTAAGGCCGGAAAGACCGAAACGAACGCCTTCGGGCACGGCAGTAAAATCGCCGCGCGATTCGTTGATATCAGGCGGTAAAACAGCAATGCCATCTTGCTTGCACGCGTTGACATAATGAACGATCTTGTCGGTCTTGCCCGTGTAGCTTGAGAGAACGGCGGCCATATATTCATTGGGATAGTGCGCCTTGAGCCAAGCGGTCTGCATGACGAGGATGGCATATGCGGCAGAATGCGATTTGTTGAAGGCGTATTCCGCGAATTTCAAGACGTCATCCCAGATCTTCTGGGCAATCTTGCGCGAATAGCCGTTACGTTCCGCACCGTTGAGCCAATGATCTTCCATGGTCTCTTCAGTGCCATCTGCCCAGTGCTGTTTGACCTCGCGCATAAGCGCGACCTTTTTCTTGGCAACAGCCTTGCGCACCTTATCGCTCTCGCCCACGGTGAAGCCGGACATGACCACGGAAATGCGCATGACCTGCTCTTGGTAGACGATAGTGCCATAGGTGTTCTCGAGCACGGGTATAAGGCGATCGTCGTAATAGGTGATCGGCTTTTGGCCGAGCTTGCGTTCGACGAAGTCATCGACCATGCCTGCGCCCAGGGGACCTGGTCTATACAAAGCGATGACGGCGACGATATCATCATAGCGATCGGGCTTCATCTTCTTCAGCAGTACGCGCATGCCAGGAGATTCGACCTGAAATACGCCGGCTGTGCCGCCACGGGCAAAAAGATCGTAGATCGCCGGATCCTTCATATCGATGTGATCCAGATCGATTTCCTCATTGAAATTCGCTTTGATATTGGCGAGCGCCTTCGAAATCACCGTCAGGGTGCGAAGTCCCAAAAAGTCCATCTTGAGAAGACCCATGTTGGCAGTCATGACGCCATCATACTGGGTGATGACCATGCCGCCTTTGGTATCGAGTTTCGTGGGAACATAATCGTAAACGGGATCGCGGCAGATGATAACCGCGGAGGCATGCACGCCTTCGCCACGGGTAATGCCTTCGAGACGCCTGGCCGCATCGATGATTTTAGCTGTATCGGGATCGCTGTCGTATGCTTTTCGCAAATCGGGATTGCCCGCAAGCGCCTTTTCAAGTGTCATCTTGGGGTCGTTGGGAATCATCTTCGAAATGCCGGCGCTCACGTAAACCGGATAATCCAGAACGCGCGCCGCGTCATTTACAGCCTGCTTCGCCTTCATCTTGCCATAGGTGATAACGTGCGCGATTCTTTCAGGGCCATAGATATCGCGACAGTGCTGCACGACTTCCAAACGCCGCTCATCGTCAAAATCCATATCGATATCAGGCATTTCCGTACGCTCTGGCGACAAGAATCTCTCGAAGATGAGGTCATTTGCCAACGGGTCGAACGTCGTGATATCGAGTGCATAGGAAATGATGGATCCGGCGGCTGAACCACGGCCCGGGCCGACGCCAATACCGTTTTCCTTTGCCCAGCGGGTGAATTCCTGGACGATAAGAAAATACGCGGCAAAGCCCTTGGTGCAGATGATCTCGTATTCGTGTTCGAAACGATTGATGACTTCTTGCGGCAACGGATCGCCATAGCGCTCTTTCAAGCCGACCAAAGACATATCTTTGAGCAGCGTTTCATTGGTCTGGCCTTCTGTGAGAAACGGGTAGCGCGGCAAGATGATATTGCCGAATTCGAGCGTTACATTGCACTTATCTGCAATCTCGAGCGTGGTCCCCAGACATTCCGGATGCTCTTTCAAGGCCTCTGCCATCTCTTCAGGGCTCTTGAGATAGAACTGGTCGTTTTTGAACTTCATGCGATTCGTCTCGGACACATGTTTGCCCATACCGACACACAACATCAGGTCCTGCGTATAGGCGTCTTCTTGGCGAAGATAGTGGATATCGTTCGTACCCACCGTTTTGAGTCCCATTTCAACCGCGAGCTTGACAAGCGCGTCGTTCAAGCGTGGTTCAGAAATTCCATGGTCCGTGACGATTTCAGGGCCTTGGTTCTGCAGCTCGATATAGAAATCGTCTTGGCCGAAGATATCGATGAACGTCTGTGCCCATTCTTTTGCGACCTCATATTCGCCGCGGTCGATCGATTTCGGAATCACGCCCGCAATGCAAGCGCTCGTCGCGAGAATACCCTCGTGGTACGTTCGAAGACTTTCGAGCGTAACGCGCGGCTTGTAATAGAAGCCCTCTGTCGCAGCGTCCGATACGATACGCATGAGGTTGCGGTAGCCATGATTGTCTTTGGCAAGCAAGATCATGTGATACAGCTCGGGCCGCTTGTCGCGTGAAAGCGTCGAGTCAGGTGTGAAATAGACTTCGCAGCCTATGATTGGTTTGATGCCTGCTTTGACCGCCGCTTGATAAAATTCTGCGCACCCATACATATAGCCATGATCGGTAATGGCGATGGCGGGCATGCCAAGTTCTTTGGCACGTTCGCAAAGCGGTCCCAAACGCGTGGCGCCGTCAAGAAGCGAATACTCCGTATGAACATGCAGGTGCACGAAACCGCCAGCATCACGGCATGAGCTCGGTATGGCGCCCTCGCCTTTGCTCGCAGCCTCTATCTGTTCGAATGCGGGAATGGCATTATCTGACATCTCATACCTCCTCGTCTTCCAATCGCGCAGCTGCAACGATGCGCAGCGCATCTTCATAACCACCACTGCCGTAATTCAAACACTTCGAAACGCGACTAATAGTGGTTGCCGAAGCACCCGTTGCCTCTTGCACATCGATATAACTTGCCTTGTCAGCAAGCAAACGAGCAACTTCGAGACGCTGCGACATCTCGGCGATCTCGCGTACCGTGCAAAGGTCCTGCAGCAATGCATAGACCTCATCTGCATCCTGCATGGATGCGAGGGCCTCGAGAAGGTTCTCGACGAGTTGTGTCCTGAGTTTATCCGCCACACGAGCTCCTAATGATCTTGATAACGGCTTGAGCCTATTGGTCTATCCTACTACGCTCCCGCGACACGAAATCCGAAAAATGACAATTGGTTATGAATTGCTCTCCCTATTCGCAGATTAGCAAACATCTTTGCAAAACCTGAAAATACAGGCTCTCACTCCTTGTATTTCTCCAGCTCATAGTCTACATTCATGGACGATGCACGGGGAGGGAACGTGGCACGCCGGGAAGCCAGGGGGAAACCCGAAAAACGCTATATCACATCGCTTGACGGCCTGCGTGCGCTTGCTGTCATCGCTGTAATAGCCTATCACCTGAATCTAGGCGGCGCCCGTGGCGGTCTTTTGGGCGTTACCGTCTTTTTCGTCCTTTCCGGCTATCTCATCACCGGCCTACTCTCCACCGAACTCAGGCAATCGGGCACTATCGATTTAGTGCAGTTCTGGTTGCGGCGTATCAGACGGCTCTTTCCTGCAATCGTTCTTGTCATCGTCATCGTGTGCGCGCTATGCGTTCTCTTCAATCATCCACTGCTTACCAAAATGCGTCCCGATATCGTACCTTCGCTTTTCTGGTTTCAGAATTGGTGGTATATCTTCCGTGGGCTTTCATACTTCGAGTCACTTGGCGATCCATCGCCGCTTACGCATTTCTGGTCCCTTGCCATAGAAGAACAATTTTACGTTTTGTGGCCGCTCATCTTATTGCTTGTAAGCAGATTAGGGGCAAGCAGAAAGTTCATGCGTCGCGGATGCCTGGTCCTCGCCGCGATTTCCGCACTTCTCATGGCACTTCTCTACAACCCGCACATCGACCCCACCCGTGTCTATTATGGTACTGACACACGGGCCTTCTCGCTTCTTTTAGGTGCTTGGCTCTCTTTTGTCTGGCCCGGACAAGAACTGACCGAAGAAAGCACCCGTAAAATACCGCAGCGCACAATCGTCATGCTCGACGCCATCGGCATCATCGCCCTTGCGGCAATCGTCTTCATGATCGTCTATGTCGACGGATTTTCCAGCTTCATGTACCGTGGGGGAATTCTGCTCTGCTCGATATTCACGACGGCATTGATTGCCGTCTTGGTGCATCCACGCAGCAACCTTGCGAAATTCGCAAGCCTCAAGCCGTTTGTATGGGTCGGACAACGCTCATATGGCATGTATCTGTGGCACTACCCCATCATCTTGCTTCTTCGACCGCTCAATGGCCCGGGACCATACTCCTGGTGGTTCGCCATTGCCGTCTTCGTTCTTACATTTGCCGTCTCGGCTGCTTCATACCGTTTCGTGGAAAATCCCTTGCGTCATGGTGCGCTGGGTAAGGCTATCGCACAGATACGCGATCGAGGATTCGACTTCTCAGCACTGCGCCGCATCTCGGTACTCGTTCCAACGGCTGCTACTGTCGCCGTACTCGCCATCGCCATTGCGGGATGCTCAACACTACCCGACACGCGCCAGGTTCCTAGGTCGGCCCTTATAAACACAGGAGATTCGGTAGGCTCTGGCAAGCAGATCGATGCAGTGACAAATCATTCGTATGATTCTTCCGACGGCGTGATTGGCAATGCAATCGCCGCTGTTACGAATGTTAAAAACGACCTAGATAGCGCTCAAGCAAAAGCAGAACGCGCATCGAATATCCGCAATCCCCTTCTCATCGGCGATTCCGTTCCCGGAGACTCGCAAAACGAGTTCTACTCGCATTATACGAACTCCCTGATGGACTGCTATATCGGCCGTTGGTTCTGGCAAGCACGCGATGTCTATAAAGACTATGCCGACCAAGGCGTCGTCGGCAACGTCGTCATCTTTGCCTGCTTCACGAACTTCGCCCTTGAAAACGATGAACTCGATAAGATGAGCCAGCTCGTGGGATCGGATAAGGAGATATTCCTCGTAAATATCTTTACGACGACCGAATTTGTCCAGGCAAACAATCAGATGCTCTCTGATTACGCCAAGACGCATTCCAACGTGCATATCATCGACTGGTATTCGACCGTGCGCGGTCACGAACGCGAATATCTTTGGGACGATCGCGAACACTTACGCCCCGAAGGCGCCGCGGTGTACGAAGACCTTATATTCAACGCCGTCAAAGGCTTTCTGCCGTCTGATGACATCAAGCAGTAGGACTTGACTCATTCGAAAGATTCCAAAAACGTCAGGCTGGATCAGCTGAGTTAAGACGAAGCGCACATGCCTGAAGCTCATTGGCAAGGTCGAGCGTAATGGGTTCAGAGAGTATGTCTCCCGCCTGGAGTTGCGCATCCAAAGCAAGCATACGACGTACAAAAGCCTCATTTTGCTCGTCAAACATGCGCAGATGGCGAGCAGCAGCCAAGCCCTCGTCGATGTCATTAGAATGCGCGACTCGCCGAAGATGAAGGATCACGAGGTTAACAGATCCATGAAAACGCTTTTCGACGGGTACTTCGTTTGTATGTTGCGGCATATCTCTCCTGCGATTAAACCAGCTGGGCCCGGCTCAGTCTTCAGACATGAACCGGACCCGCCTAAACGAATTAATGCGACGTGGGCGCTATACCGTGAAATTCTCTTTGCCCTCGAATACGTCCATGGCCTCTTCAGGGTCGAAGTCACCCAAGGTGATAGCGCTGATCGCCTGCGTCAGACGAACGGCCTCATCAAGCGAGCGCATATGGATATTGCGGCCCGTCGCGTTGCCGCATGCACCGCCCACATGAATCTGATCATAGAGATGGCCAAGGAATTCCCTGGCGTCCGCCCTTGAACCGCCAGCGCAAACCAGACCCGTTCGGCCAGCAGCGCGGCTCGCGATGGAGAGGAGCTCGGCACTCGACTTGTCGTCGGACTCATGCGGCGGATTAACCTTGACGAAATCGGCGCCCAGGCACAAAGCAACGCCCGCTGCCCCCGCGATAAGATCTGCGTCCTTCTCATCGGTAACGGCGGCACCACGCGGGTAAATCCACAACACGACAAGCAGACCTTCGGCATGGGCCTCAGCGATAAGCTCGCCCGCCTCTGCGAGCATATTCGATTCGTACTCGCTGCCCAGATAAATCGTATAGCCTAAACCGACAATATTGACCCCAGCTTCGCGCATGGCCAGAATGGCCTCGATGTCATAGAGCTGTGGAGAATACGGGTCTTGCTGAGCAGTCTTGACCAAGTTGGTCTTCGAATTCATTTTGACAAGATAGTTGATCTCGGGATAATCGGGGGCGTACTGCGCGATAAGACCACGCTGGCCAGCAAGAACGCCGATAGTGCCCTTGCTGCCGATCTCGAAGAGATGCTCGGGGTCGCCGTCGGAGATGTCGATACCCTCGCCATAGAAATCCTTGTTCATGTGCTCTATCTTCTGATCGCATGCAAAAAGCATAAGACGGCCCGTGCCACGGGTGGCGGCATAGTAATTATCTATATAGGTCTCGCGGGCTTCTGGCATAACATCTGCCGGTACGCGTATATCGTCACGGGTAATCTTGGGCATCGTATTGGGTCCTTTCTTAGCATGGGCTCGCTCGAGCGGCCCTCTTTCATTACACGCTTGTGGGTATTGTACCTCGTAAAGAGCTAGTTGGTCATGGGGTCTGACCATCCGTTTGTAACTGGCCAGCTACGACCGCTTCCAAACGATGTTCCCAGCACATGCGGCGCGATTGGTTCGCATCTGCGCTTGTATTCATTTGCCTGTACCGTCTTGAGCACATTGCGGATAAGATCTTTGCTAAAGCCCTGCTCAACAAGCTCGTCAGCACCCATCTCGCCTTCGATATGGGCTTCAAGCAATTCATCGAGTTCATCGTATGGCGGAAGACGATCGGCATCGCGCGCGCCTTCGTACAGTTCTGCACTCGGCTCTTTGTCAATGGAGGCACGTGGAATAGAACGGCCTTGTTTCAAACGCCATTCGGCAAGCTCGTAGACTTCGGTCTTGTAAATATCACCAATAGGCGCATATCCGCCTGCCGTGTCTCCATAGAGCGTGGAAAAGCCCATTGCAGCTTCGGATTTATTGCCCGTATTGAGCAGCAGCCAATTATACGTATTCGACACGGTCATCAACTCGACCGTACGAACACGCGCCTGAAGGTTCTCTGCGGCGAGCCCGTCCACTTCGCCACCACACGTTTCTGCGAGCGTTTGGAAAAATGTATCGAGCGGCTCGGATATGGGAACGTTTATGCAGGTTATTCCAAGATTTTTAGCAAGAGTACGTGCATCGTCAAGCGACCCGGCACTCGAATAGGGGCCCGGCATCGTCATGCCATGGACATGCTCGGGACCCAAAGCGTCAACTGCAATCGTCGCGACAACGGCAGAATCGATGCCGCCCGAAAGACCGATGATCACGTCGGAAAACCCGTTCTTCAACACGTAATCGCGTGTCCCGACGACAAGTGCACGCCAGACGACCTCGCAGATCTTGAGTTCGACTTGCGGCCTTTCCTGAACCTCCTGCCGGGCCTCGGGAGCCGTATCAAAAATGAAAAGATCCTCTTCATCGATGGATGCCGCATGCACAAGACTGCCATTAGGCGCGGTGACCGTTGAATTGCCCGAAAAGACAGTGGAATCAGCGGCACCGCAGATGTTCGCATAGACGAAAAACGCATCGCATGCGCTGGCGATGGAGCTCATTCTGCCCAGGTCTCCGCGTGCTGCAGGAGCAGCGGTGTCATCTCCAAACGCATCACATGACATCTCGACAAGGACATCGGCATCATGAAGATCGGCATCCGAGGCGAAATGGCCATCTAGCAACACGGCGATGTTGGCACCGGCGACTTTAATAACGGGGACAACGTCTGATTCAAGCAAGATGGGCGCGCCTATAGACGCAAGCTCGCCTACTCCCGCTAAGAAGAGCTCCGGCACGACGGTAAGCGTATCATCATCGAGTTCGTTCACGCACGCACAGGAAACAAGCGCCGGCAGCGGAGATGCGTCCGCGAATGCACCCAGGTGCGCCTGCACATCATTGACAAACGCCGCGGAATCGACCAATCCATCAAGCGGTGCGCCTGTGAGTGCTTGGTCTCCGAAAATAATCAGGTCGGCATTTTGCGCATGCGCCTGGCGCGCGCAGTCAATAAGCTTCGAAAGATTGCCGTCCAGATCGCCAACACATGGATTCACCTGTGCAAGTGCTATACGCATACCTTGGCTCCTCATCATTTGCAGCTCTATGCTTCACAGCTTACCAAATACCCGTTCGAGTTCATGCGTGATATGAGGCGACTTTCACCTCCGGCGCATATCCTAATAATCATCTGCGCCAGGACCTTGCATCCAGGCACGTTCGAACGCGGCATATTCGTCTGCCTCGACGGCCTTTCGCGCACGACGCATAAGATCCAGCAGAAAATGCAGGTTATGTATCGAGAGCAAGATACCACCGAGCATCTCATCCATCTTGACCAGATGCCTAATATACGCGCGCGAATGATTGCGGCATGTCGGGCACGAACATTGTTCGTCAAGCGGGCCAAGATCATGGGCATACTTGGCATTCCGCATATTCATTCTGCCCGTGCTCGAAAACGCTGTTCCCATGCGAGCGGTACGCGTGGGCAGCACGCAATCGAACATATCGACTCCACGGGCAACGGCGCGTACGAGTGTGGTGGGATTGCCCACACCCATAAGATAGCGTGGCTTATTGGCAGGCAATGCTCTGGTTACAGCCTCAAGCTGCGCCAGCATGAGCTCGTGATCTTCTCCGACCGAATATCCACCAATGCCGTAACCGGGTAAATCGAGCTCGGCTACCCGTTGGGCACTCTCTTGGCGCAGATCTTCAAAGACCCCGCCTTGAACGATGCCGAAAAGCGCCTGGTCCTCGCGTGTGTGAGCGGCTTTGCAACGTGCCGCCCACTGTGCGGAGCGCTCGACGGCCTGCGCGACGTCCTCTTTCGGAGCAGGGTATTGCGTGCATTGATCGAGCTGCATGATGATGTCGGCGCCGATCGCCTCTTGCACGCGCATATTGTCCTCGGGCGTCCATCGGTGCTTGCTGCCATCGACAATCGAGCGAAAGTTCACGCCATCAGCATCGAGTTTGAGGGTATCTGCCAACGAGAAGATTTGAAACCCGCCGCTATCGGTAAGGACAGGATGGTTCCAATTCATGAAACCATGCACTCCGCCGGCCTCTTCGATGATTTCAGTGCCCGGACGCAGGTATAGATGATATGTATTCGCAAGGATGATCTGCGCATCAAGGTCCTCGAGCTGCTGATTGGTAATACCCTTTACCGTCGCCTGCGTGCCTACGGGCATGAAGATAGGGGTCTGAATATCACCATGTGGCGTGTGAAAACAACCTCTTCGCGCAGCACTGCGGCTATCTTCGGCCATTAAATCGAACTCGAACATCGTCATCCTTTCAATGAGACGACAAGACTGGCTTCACGTATCGAGCCTGCTATTAGAGCAGCAACATCGCATCGCCAAAACTGAAGAAACGGTAATCATGTTCTTTTGCTTCTTCATATGCATTCATAATCGCATCACGACCGGCAAACGCGCTCACCAGCATCATAAGCGTGCTGCGTGGCACATGGAAATTCGTGATGATAGCGTCACATACCCTGAACTCGTATCCCGGCAAGATATAGAGACTCGTCGCCTCGCGCGTGCATGCGCCCAGTTCGCCTTGCGCTGCCGCGCTTTCGAGCGAACGCACCGAAGTCGTTCCAACGGCGATAACACGTCCCCCATTTTGCTTGGTCGTCTGAATGGCTTTAACCGTCTCGGGCGGTACGGTGTAGAGCTCGGTATGCATTTGATGATCGAGCGGATCGTCTTCCCCCACGATCCTGAACGTATCGAGTCCCACTTCAAGATCAACCGTTGCCAATCCCACGCCAGCCGCCTGCAAACTCTCGAGCAGCTCGCGCGTGAAGTGCAAACCGGCCGTTGGAGCAGCAGCACTTCGCTCATCACGGGCATACACAGTCTGATAGAGCTCTTCGTCTCCGGTGTAGTCTTTTATATAGGGCGGAAGCGGCGTGTGCCCGATTGCATGGAATGCGGCATCGACATCCTTGCCGGGCTCGACGCTGAAACGCACCGCTCTGCTTCCATTCCCAGGGTCGATGCTCAAGATCTCGCCCTCTAAAAGGCAGACACCATCTGCCTCATAGACAACCTGGCTGCCAACCTTAAGACGCTTACCCGGTTTAACCAGACAATTCCACGTCTGCTCTTCGTTCGTGCACGGGGCGCCAGCAACTTTATCGAGCAACAGCGTCTCGACATGACCGCCCGTGCCCTTTTTCTTTCCCAAAAGACGCGCAGGGAGAACCCTCGTTTCATTTACAACCAGCAAATCGCCAGGTCGTAGATATTCCTTTATGTCATAGAACCTGCGATGCTCCAAAGCTCCGCCCCTCTGCACGACCATGAGCTTGCATGAATCACGCGGCGTTGCCGGAACTTGAGCTATGAACTTTTCGGGTAAATCGTAATCAAAATCGTCAGTCTTCATCTGTACTCCAAAATTGCGTGCAGAATATACTAACATTCGATACCACATGGAACATGGAATTTGGAGTTGTCATTGAAGATTCTCAAAGGATTATTTGTCGTCATATCGATTCTATGCATCGCGTTCACACTGTTTTTCGTGTATTCGTACGCAACAGGGCACACAGCGCCCCTTGCCGTGATGGGAAAAAGTATCGCCAAGGTCGCAGGTCAGAATACCACCACGACTTCTACCAGCTCGGCTGCGTCGTCCAGTACGGTTAGCATGCTTACCGAAGAATACGGCCTGAGTTCAAGCCAGGCAAGCCAGGCCGTGAGCATCGCCGAAGAACTCGGCGTTGACACGAGCAGCCCAACGCAGGTCAACAGCTTCATCCAGAAAAACGAAGGCAATGCCGACGAGATACAATCTATCGCAGCAGCCGTTCAATCTGGCAAGATGAGCGAAACGGAAGCGAAGATCAAACTTGCGAGTATCCTCAATGTCTAGCGATGCGAAAAAGCCCGCCTTACGCATGCTCGTGCATGCCTGCTGCGGGCCTTGTTCGCTTGAACCTACGCGCATCTTCGCCCAAGAAGGCATCGATACCGCCATCTATTACAGTAATCCCAATATCCATCCACAAGGCGAATACGAGCATCGGCTCGAAACGCTCGAAGAACATGTCACTAAGCCCCAGGGCCTCGAGCTTATCAAAGGCGCCTATGACCCAGATACATGGGAACGCGAAGTAGGGGCATATGGCACCGATCGCGAAAACCGCTGCCGTGCCTGTTATAGAATGCGCCTTGAACGCACGGCGCGCATGGCGTGCGAACGCGGATTCGATGCGATTTCGACAACGCTTACCATTAGCCCCTATCAATTCACCGACGTTATCTTGCAAGAGCTCGAAGAAGCCGCAAGCCGTCATGGCCTGCAGGCGCTGGGACGTGACTTTCGCGATTGCTATCCGCAGACTACGTCACGCAGTCATGAACTCGGAATGTATCGTCAGAACTACTGTGGATGCCGTTTTTCGATTGCCGAAGCCGCCGCAGAGAGGGCGACAGCCAAAGAGCGGCGAGAGCAGGAAAAACACCTGCGCCATACCGCAATGATCCTTACCGCTGCGGAAGGTCTTTACACGCAGCGAAATCAGCTATAACACGCTGGGTTAGATGACCCAGGAAACCTGAACGCACTAGTTTTGGACAAAAAAGGGCCCGCACAAGGCGGGTCCCTTTTTCGTCAGCGATATGTTTAAAGAACTACGCCTTGGTGACGTTGCTTGCCTGCAGCTTACCGTTCTGACCCGTCGTCACCTCGAAGTTGACCTTCTCGCCTTCGTCAAGAGACTTGAAGCCATCCATCTTGATTTCAGAGAAATGGACGAACAGATCGTCGCCATCCTCACGAGAAATGAAGCCGTAGCCCTTATCAGGATTAAACCACTTAACCGTACCTTCAGCCATTTGTAACGCCTTTCGCTTGAGCCCAATTGGGCACTAATACACGCACACCAGACGGCCAAGCCTGCCGTACGCTTAAAACTTTGCGTACCAACGTACGCAAGTTATTATTTTAGGGTAACGAACGAAAAGCCACAAGAGAAATGTGAAGATAAATTTCCCCACATTTGAAAAAATGCATATTATTCTGCGATTTCTATCTCTTGCACAAGTTCGTTCTTGATTTTTCCGACAAGATTTTGCAACGCATCGATCACATGCGGACGAATGTCGCCGCCAATGAACACATACATGATATCGTCGCCAACCTGAAGCATACCTTCGTTAAGCCAAACACGGACATATTCGATGCCATCCCAGGTCAATGCCTCTTTTCGCGCCAGCTCGACTGCCTCATGGTCATAGCTGAAATTCATTCCCGTGACCTTGGTGCCATCATCGATTCCCTCGCGTACGAGCTTCTTGGGCAATTCACGGACGACGCCGTTGTGCGCAAGATACATGCCGCATCGAGAAGCGGTTTCATCGGCTTTTGCCTCGGCCAGCCAGGCGTCTATCGATGGCGATTCTTTCATATGTCCTCCTGTCAAAATGTCCAAACAAAAGAGGCCGCGTAAGCGGCCCCTTTTAAACCTCATCCCCTGCCGGAAGGATGAACCCACCCTAAAAGGTGGGCTCCCCCACTGAGCTTTCCAGCTTCCCCACCGTAATGACGGGGGATACCTTTCCGGCTCAGGATCTCGGGATCCCATAATATTGCCATCGGTCCATCGCAATAGCGCCGGTTCAGAGGATGAAGCATAACCTAATATACCCTCTCTATATAAAAGAAACAGTCTTGACTTAAATCCCTTAGGTGCGAAAATAGAGGAGATGCGAGTACATTTGCCTCCCGAACGGGGGCATTTCCTTTTTTGGGGCACAGTAAGTCCGCCGTCCGATTCTTCGCATTGCCCATGTAATCAAAGCCCATATGCTCAACGTTGGGGTTCTCGCTGCTTGGATTTCGCATACGCTTTAAGCGGTACGAAAACCGCCGCAAAGAGAACACCTGCGACTGGCCAGACAATCCAAGCGGTTTCCCAACTTCTAGTCACAAAACCATAGCCAAGGAAAATCGCCGCGACACAGAGCCAAAACGTACTCGAAAACCACGACAGCTTCTTGCTGGCAGCTTTGTTTTCAGGTGTGTAATCTTCAACCTGCAGCAACTTATCATAGCTCGACTGCACCACGGCGCACTTCACGAACAGAAAAACACCAAATCCGACAATCAGGAGCAGAAAAGATACCGAGACTGCTGCAAAGCCACCGTCTTCAAGGAAAAGCGCTGTCGCGATAACCGGAATAACCCCCAAAATAATAAGCGCGACACCGATTGCCATGCTCAGTCTGAACGTGTTTGCAAATGCATCTCTTTTGCGTATAACCACAGCCTCCACGCCATACTGGAGCTCGATACGCTCTTGTTCCAGATATTCGTATTTCTTCAGCTGCGTTGCGTGCGAGATAAAGATGAAGACCGCAATCGCAACAAGGACCAGCAAAACGATCACGCCCACACCCGCAGCGAAATCGGCGCTGATTCCAAGGCCAGCGTTTTCCGACAATCCAGCAAGGGCAACCAACAAGACCGGTGACCATATACATAACATGACAGCAGCAGCGATACTGGAAGATAGCCTCTGCGAAAGGTCCATGTATTCGCTGGCCTCCTCCATCGGCACCTGCCGGACAGCATGCGGCGTCGTGGTAAAAGCCGTCGTCGTGACATCGTCGGCATCCTCAGGACCAGACTCGATAAAGGGCATTGCCTGCTCGTCGTCCACACTATCCTTCAAAAGATAATCGATACTTACGCCAAACAAATCGCCCATCTGTACAATCTTATTCACATCGGGCATAGCATTTGACGCTTCCCATTTGGAAACCGACTGGCGCGATACGCCAAGCTTGCGCGCAAGCTCTTCTTGTGACCATCCCATGCGCTTGCGCAGGCTCATGATTTTTTCTGCCAGTATCATTTTCAATCCTTTTCCGTCGTGCTTGCTATTTGGTCGTTAACGATGGCTAAACCCTACGTTCTGCGCCGGTTGCATGCCACCAATTCAGGTTTGAAATCTGTCAACCGCCAGTTGCATAACTAATCTACCAGCAAATACATCGCAATAATAGGATTATCTAATCTGCTTAATCAGCAACACGATTCTATGGCATCGGCGCTTTTCACCGAGCATAGTTCCAGTCATATGAATTTTTCATCAAGCCAGGATTCAAAAAAGGACCGCTAGAGGATAGACACTGTGTACGATCCGCAAGAGTGCGCCGGTTACACAGGGATAGTCCAGGTTTCGCAAGTCAGAAATTGGTGCCCGAGGTGGGAGTCGAACCCACACGCCCAGAGGACAACGGTTTTTGAGACCGTCACGTCTGCCATTCCGTCACTCGGGCACGCGTCAGCTATTATGCCACAAGGTTTCGCAATAAGTACCCATTTGCAAATAAAGGCTACCTTTAATTGCAAATGGCACCTTTAATTGCAAATGGGTATACGACAAGCCTATTGGTACTGGCTTGGGTGCTTTTCGAAAAAATCGAAACGCGGGGGTAATTCTTTCAACCTAAACGCGCCAGCCTCGCGTTCGGAATCGTTCGACCAGAAATCGATGGACTCGAAGACATGATCCCATCTGAAGAACCCGGCGCACGCTTCGGTCGTGCCCGGTTTCGCTTCGATGCCAAGATATTCGAAGATAAGCTCGCAACCATGCGGAACAATCGGGTGCATAAGCAGCATCGCGCATTTCAGATAATAGAACGCGTCGCGTAAAAGCGCTTCTGCGGCGCCATCAGGCGCGTCTTCTGCAAGAGCAGCACGACTTTCACGTGCCCACCACTTATTGATAGCCCGCAAAAACTCATCCATCTGCGCCATAATCGTATGCATCTCAAAACGATGCATATGCTCTTCATATGCGAGCACCGCCTGCTCGCATTCCTTACGCACCGCATCGCTTGGCCCACCCAGCGGCAAAACGCCATCGCAAGCCTTTTGCGCTGTATAAAAACATGAACGCGCAATACGATTGAAGATATTGGTAAGCAAGGCGCTTTCCTTGAGAACCGGATCGGGTGCCGCCTCATTCGCATTGGGATCAAGAGGTTTAGGAGAAAAGCTTGCAGGCTTTACCCCTAGGCCAAGCGAAACCCAATGAGCGCGCAGCTGCTCGGGCGTGTAATAATCAAGCAGCTCAGCTGCCATGGGCGGCTTAACGGCCCCCGAACTCGAGGCCTTCTTTCCCATGAACAGGATATGATAATTGGGGACGAGCGTTGTCTGGCGCAGCTCATCGCCAGCACCATCCACTTGAGGCTCATGCCCCGTCTGCGTCGCAGGCCAAAGCGCCGTTTGCGCAACACCATAGAAATAGAGGTTATCTTGACCGATGAACTGGTACACGCGCGCATCGTCGCTGCACCACCATTCAGGCCAGCGTTCCGGCTCGCGTCCAGACTCTTCAAGCGCAGCCTGGGTAAATGCGATTGGCGCCCATAGAGATTCGGGCCAGCACCAGACAGTGGCATCTTCAAGCGTACCGTCAAGAACGGGGGCCTTAACGCCCCATTCGATATTTCCCGTCAGCCTGAAGGGAACAAGTGTCTTGCCCGTACGCAGGCGTAGGCCCTGCTCATGCATAACCTCGACAGCGCGCTCACGATCTTCGATAGTCGAAAACTCGACGACGAACGACGATTTGCCCTTTTCAGCAGGTGTAACCGTATGCGCGGGCAATTTCGATGCAAGTGCGGCAAAATCATCGGCAAACGTCTCTTGAACATAGATACAGGGCGCCGCTAAGAATGAACGTACTTCGTCGACGAGCACGCGCCGCGTGCCTTCTTGCGCCTCGAGCTGCTCGACATGCTTTGCGATAAGTTCGCGAAACGCCGGCAACTTGAAATACCAGTTGGTCACATCGCGCATCTGCGGAGTCTCGCCGGTCAGCGCCGATTTGGGAGCGATAAGATCGACCGGGTCGAATTGGTGCCCCAGGTCGCATTCATCTGCATAGGCCTTTTCCGATTTGCAGCCTTGTACCGGGCAACGCCCGATAACCTGACGTCCATTAAGAAATGTGCCGGCGGTTTCGTCATAGAATTGCGGCGTACTGCGCTTTTCGAGCCATCCGTTTGCATAAAGCCGTGTGATGAACGCATCCGTCATCGCATCTTGCTTCTTACCCGCAAGACCGATGCCACTTCCCTCGTAAATGTCGAGGCTAATGCCATAGGCATCCAAGGCGCTCTTCTGTGCATCATGATTGCGCTGGACATAATCGCCGATGGAACCATCGAAACCACCTTGCTCGACGAGCTTGCGGTAGCCTTCGTTGATAGGCGATCCATAGCAATCGGTACCACTCACGAACAACACGTTCTGAGAGCCGATACGGTCGCGTAAAAAGCGCGCGTACACGTCAGCAGGGACGAAGACGCCTGCTATGTGGCCAAAATGGAGGCCTTTATTGCCATAGGGCATACCCGCCGTCACGACGGCGCGCTTGGGAAATTCGGGTCGATTGTGCACGTGCAGCCTTTCCTCAAGGATATTCACTCGGTGGATGATTGTAGCACCTGCCACGCAAAACGAAACGTATTCAGCGCGCATACAGGTCAAAGGCAATGACGCAGGTTATGTATAATAACACGATTGACCGAGGCGCCCCGAAACGAGGAGATGCGCATGGACGAGACCGAATCACACAAGAAGCAGGCGGGCAGCGCACCGCTTGTTCTTGGCATTCTCTCCATCGTCTTCGGCATTCTAACCGGCGTCATCGGGTTCATATTGGGCATCGTGGGAATAGTGAAGAGCAAACGGGCGCTTCTTGAAAACCCCGGCAACACGAACGCCCGCAATGGAAGGACCTGCAGCGCCCTCGGCATAGCCGTCTCATGCATCCAGATAGTCGCCGCAATCATCCTGTCGATCGTTTTGGGAATCGGATTTGGACAATTCACGGAAGACCAAGGTGCGGCAAGAAGAGCTGCCACCCAAACGCTCGAACAAACGACTAATCCCCCCGCAAAGGAACGCACGGCAATATCCTCTGCAATCGATAGGGCATTCGAAACCAAGGCCGGTATTCCCCTGAACTCTCTAGGCGTAAGCAAAGATGAGCTCATAAACTGGCTTTTCAATGGAGCGGCGAGCAAGATCACGAACGTTTCCGTAAAAACCGCCGAATCAGACGGCGCCACCATCACGACAGCTACCGTCACGGCAACCATCACCTCGAACAATTTGAGCGATCTAGCCCAAACCATTCAGAAAAAACTCGCCGCCTCGAATGCGGCCCCTGGCCAAACCCAGCAAGACAATAGCAAGGTGGTCAAGGAAGCCATGAACGAAACCCCGCCACGAACACGCGAGACCAGCTTCGTCATGACGAAACGAGACGGAAAATGGCGTGTCGATGATGCGGAAGTCGATGCGCTCGCCTATGATATGTATATAGGCTGACCATGAACAAGATCGAAACCATACAGAACATCTCGGACAAGCTGGCCGCATCATCGATTTCAGTCGTGCCCAAACGTTGCGTGTTTATACGTAACTGGCATTCTCGATGCCGAAGCTGTCTTTCTGCATGCCAACACGATGCCATCAAGCGTTCTTTGGGCAGGCTTTCAATCGATTCCGAAAGCTGCACAGATTGTGGGGCTTGCGTCGCCGCCTGCCCAACGCAGGCCATGCTCACAACCGCCCCTGCACCCAATGAAATCGTCCGACAGGCGCGCGAGTCAGCCAGACGCAATGCGGGGAGCGCGGCATTCATCTGCGCTCGTCACGCTCACAAGCAGTCAGTCGACACGTCACGCGTCGTCGTCTTGCCCTGTTTGAATTATCTCGATGAATATCTTATAACCGGCATGTTCGCATTGCACTTCAAACGCGTCGTCCTTTTTACCTGTGGGTGCGAAGACTGCGATGTCGATTGCACGCAACCTTACCTAGATACGATGATCGAAAGCGCTCAAAACGTGCTCGAACTCTGGAATACAGAGGGCATGCTCCGAACGCTTGACACTGTTCCAGACAGCCTGCGCATCGAAAAGACGAACGCAAAGGGCCCGGTCATCAAATCGGACAGACGCGAGGCATTCAAGCAATCTGGCGCATCGGCGCTCGAGTTTGCCTGGAGTGCCGTGAACAGCGCTATCGGTTCGTTTACCGGAGAAGAACCCGAGGACAAGGACCGACAGATCGTCATGAGATCCGACGAGCGCTTTGCCGCCGACAGTTATCGAAGCGTGCGTCTGCTTACCATGCTCGACCGCATCGGCAGCATCCAGGCATCGGCCAACCACGCCGACGCCG
>CAYSZR010000004.1:0-22846 GCA_964435565.1 uncultured Coriobacteriaceae bacterium | reverse complement strand
ACCGTCGACACGCGCTTCTGGGCATCTGTCGACATCGACCCCGATCGGTGCCGCCACTGCGGGACGTGTGCAAAAATGTGCATTACCCAGGCGCTCGAATACGCAGTGGACGACGGCGAGGCTACGCTCACCTTCCGACCGTCATTATGCGTAAACTGCCACCTGTGCAAGGACTCCTGCCTTTCGCATTCGATGATCTATTCGAGTAAGGTGCTTGCAGACGACCTTGACCGCGATATCGTCAAAACCCTCTATCAAGATCAAGCCGTTTCCGGATAAATGCCGCACGTTCATACGCAAGACAAAGGCCGATCCCCCGAAAACCCCGGAGAATCGGCCCATCATCGTCTTGCGCAAATTCAGCTTGTCCGTCAGCTGACCGACGTCACTTCACGCACGCTGCCCTTTTCGGTATAGGTAATCGTTACCGAGGCCCCCACCTTGATAAACGGCAGCCCCTGGTTTGCGCTGATGCCTGCGATGTAAATATTCGTGTCACCGACAAGCTTGAAGTAATAGCGCGTATTCCCATCGGTAACGACCGTTTCGATGGCCTCGATGGTACCCGTGGTCTTGGGCACGACCCCGCTATTGGCAATCACATCTTGATCGAGATTGACCTGCGCGTCTTTCGTTAGAGCCGTGATATAGGCTGTCTGCGCATCGGCGACTGTCGACCCCGTTCCCACGATCTGATACTGCTGCACGTCAATGAAGGCATACATCTTCACCAATCCCGCGCCGTCTTTGAGCGATAGGAAATAAGTCGGGCGGTCTGCGATATTGAGCAGCAGAGGTGATGTCGCGTTATAGCTCATCTGCTGGACCTGGCCCTCTGCAGATGACATAGCCGAAGATTCCGTAGCACCCGCACATGTGTAATAACGGGTTTCTTTAGTTCGCAGGTTGATTAGCGTGAAACCGACAAGCGACTCATCGCTGTTTGCGCTTGTCATGCCCGTGTACATAAAGACGTCATCGTTGATGGCAAGATAGTTGTAACCGGACGTCGAGCTCGTGCTCTTATTGGTCGTGCCGACTGACTTGGATCCTGTAGGAACAAGCACGCCAGACTGACCGATATATGCATTGATGAAGCCGCTGCGGTACTTTCCGTAATAGCCGAGCTGCTTGTAGACCAAATCCGCGGTATAGACCTTATCAACCCATGTGGGGACATCTTGAGCATCGTACTTGACCGTCTCGCCCGTGCAGGCGTTGACCAAGATGGCGCCGTCATAATCCTCGCCGCCAAACAGGCCGATGCGCATTTTGACCGTCGGAACGATCCAATACGGCGCTCCGTTATCATCGAGCTCGAATGCAGCGGTGCCCAGCATCTCGAAGGGATACTGGAAGCGCACGTACCTGTACAGATAATTGTTGAAATGCTCGCCCGTCGAGATATGCATGTACTCGCCTTCGGGCAAACGCACGAGCTTGGTGTCCTGCGTTGCCATATTGACGGTGACGAAACCGGGCAAGCCGTTCCACGTGTTGATAATCCACTTTATTGGATCGGCGTAATTGAGCGGTGCCACACGATATGGCGCATTGCGATAGTTGATCTGCGTATATGAGTCATAGCCTTCGTCGATGCCGAACTGGCTGACCAGATCATTCATCTCACCGATAGTGCGCGACCCTAAACGCACAGCTGTGTCTTTATCGACGACCGGGACGTTCTTCATCGAGATTTCGGATATATCCTGTGAGAAACTACCATCTTGCACATCGAGCAGATTAGAATAAGCGCGCGCGTTGAAGAGCGGCGAACTCGCAACCTGGCCCACGAAGATACCCAGCAGCAAAAACACGATGACGACGATTATCTTGAAAAGCCAGCCACGCCCTGCCGCGTCTTTGCTTTTCTCGCCGTTTTCTCCTGCTTCCTTACGATCGGTACGACGCTCGCGAAATTTCAGAATATAGGCGAAGCCCTCGCGGTTCAATCCGTCCAGAAAATCAGAAATCGCATTGGTCGATGTCTCATGTGCTCGAGGGACGCCGAAGCAGACCGCAACGATGAGCAGACACCAGATGAAGAACCACCAAAAGTCAACGCTTTGAATGTTGATTGGCGGGATCGTCACATAGTACAGGACCCCGATGATCACGATCGACGCGATTGTGGGGATGACAATTTTCTTGCTCGTACTTTTCTCCACGCGCTATTCCCTCCCGTGAGACGCATGCAAACGAAGCTCAATGATACCCGATGCCGCGTACAAACGACACCGGGCACGATAAAACGTGACAAGCGTGACTGACGATGCCCTATCTATTTGCCATCGGTCAGACGTTTGCTTGCCGCCTCGATCTGACGTTGCGACATATTGGATGAACCTTCAATAGAAATATTGGCGGCCTTATTCGTCCCAAGGTCTTTGGCGGTGACATGCACGATGCCGTTAGCGTCTATCTGAAAGGTGACCTCGATCTGCGGCTTGTTCATGCCCAGACGCAAACCGCCAAGGCGGAATTTACCCAGAGAGGTGTTTTCGCTGGCGCGCTGGCTCTCACCCTGCAAAACATTGATTTCGACAGTCGTCTGCATGGGGGAAACAGTCGTGTATATGTCGCTTTTCATCGTCGGCAATGTCGAATTACGCGCAATCAAAACCGACATGCAATCGTTGACGACCTCGATGCCCAAAGAGTGCGGTGTCACATCGAGCAGAAGTAATCCACCCACATCGCCGGACAGGACGCCGGCCTGCAGGCATGCCCCCATCGCAACGCTTTCATCGGGGTTGATGGTTTCAGAGGGATCTTTACCCGTGAGATTTTTCACGGCAAGCTTCACCGCGGGGATACGACTCGAACCACCCACCATCAGCACTTTGCCGATATCTCCCGGGTTCATATGGGCGTCGTGGAGAGCGCGTCTGCACGGTTCCATCGTGCGCTCGACCAAGTCAGCCGTCATCTTCTCGAACTGAGCACGGGTCACCTGTGTCTCGAAATGTACCGGTTGACCTTTGCTGCTTGCCAAAAATGGCAAGTTAATCGAAGTCGTGCTTACTGATGAGAGGTCCTTTTTGGCTGTTTCCGCAGCTTCAACCAGGCGATTCATTGCAGCATGATCGCGTGAGACATCGACGCCGGTATCACTTTTGAAACGACGGAGAAGCTCATCGGTAAGACGCTTATCGAAATCGTCGCCACCCAGCTGATTGTCGCCGGCAGTGGCAAGCACTTCGATAACCCCGCCTTGAATGGAGAGGATCGAGACGTCGAAGGTGCCGCCGCCCAGGTCGTAGACCATAACGGCCTTGTTTTCTTCTTTATCGACACCGTAGGCAAGCGCCGCTGCAGTGGGTTCATTGACGATGCGTTGCACGTTAAGACCGGCAATCGTACCGGCATCCTTGGTCGCTTGGCGCTGCGCATCGGTGAAATACGCAGGTACCGTGATGACCGCATCGATCACCGTTTCGCCGAGGTACTTTTCGGCGTCGCGTTTGAGCTTGTCCAGGATAATCGCTGAAATCTCCTGCGGAAGATAGTTCTTTCGATCGATCTGCACCGAGCGTGTGCTTCCCATCTGGCGCTTGATAGAAGAGATGGTGCGCTCGGGATTCATCGCAGCCTGGCGCTTTGCCACTTCGCCCACCAGGCGTTCGCCTTTCTTCGAGAATGCGACGACGGACGGCGTTGTGCGTGAGCCTTCGGCGTTGGCGATGACAACAGGACGGCCACCTTCCATTACCGCAACGCAGGAATTGGTCGTGCCAAGGTCGATGCCAATGAGTCTGCTCATCTATATTCCTCCACGAAACAAGCGATAAACGCTGCAGATGTTGGCGTGCATAGCTCGCCTTCGAGCTTTTCATCGCAAAGCGGGATGGCGTAACGTTTCAGAATCGACGCTGTAGCGGGAGCAGGAATCTCAAGAACGCCATGCTCGCATTCGATTGTTCCGCTGCCTGTCTGCACCTGGGTCGCCGTGATCTTATCCGGTGCTATCTGCTCGATCGAAACGCACATACCCAAAATCTCGCGCACCGTCATGCCAAGACCGACTTCGTGGAAATGCGTCTGCTCGATAGGCACACCATGAACAGCGCTTTCGGCTTCCGCAAGGATACGATACACCTGTTTTGCACGCTCTTTGGCCCAATCGCTGGCAACCGAAGCATCGATTGCCTCTTCAACTGCGGCAAGGTCGTGCAGCTGCGCCTTTTCAGGAATGCTTCCGCTTCCCACCACGACTCCGATATTGCGTCGTCGGGCTTCGGGCGTCGCGCTAACGAGCTGGCCGAAGATGGATTTGCGCGTTGCAGATTCGCTCAGCTCGAGATGTAGTTCAGATGCCATGTAGCTTCTCCTCTGTCCGGGCACAAACATTGTTTGTTCGATAATGAGCGTTTTTGCCACATGTGTGAAGTGACCGCCCAAAACCGTTGTAAATCCGTGACCTGTAGCGCGCGTACAGCCATTTGCAATCAAGGGCTACCTTTAATTGCAAATGAATACGCGCTGTTCAAGAGCTATTTTTGCCAAAAACCATTTTCATCAAAGGCTACCTTTAATTGCAAATGGTCTCATTGCAAATGCTTGGTTAACGAATGATGATGGGGATGCCTTCGGACACGCGATCGAACAGCTCGATGATACTGCTATTCGAAAGCCGGACGCAGCCATGGCTCCCAGGGCTGCCCAGCTGACCGGTATTGGTCGTCCCATGGATATAGATTCCGCCCCCACAGCTCACCGCAAGCGCGCGCAGGCCAAGCGGATTACTCGCACCTGGGCCGATAGTCTCGGCCATGCCCTCCGACCAGCTGCTGTGTGGATTGATCCAGGTAGGCGCAGCATCTTTGTATTCCAGATAGAAATCGCCCTTAGGCGTCGCATAGCCCGACTGACCAGGTGTGCAGGCATAGCTTGCAACTTCTGCACCGTTTTCATAAAGATGGACGCGACAGCCGCTCGTATCGACGAAAATCGCCTGACCAGGCTCGAGCGATGTGGGCTTTTCCGTATCGACGACCGCCTGCACGGCAAGGCGGTTGGGAGATATGTCCGTCTGCGATGAAGCAGCGGCTTCGATCAGGCGCACCGTCGCGTCGACATCCAACGTGATGCCATCCTGCGCTGGCTTTGCGACAAGACCGCCCACCGAGCTACTGTATTGATAGCCGGCGTTTTGAACATCGCGATCGACCTCTTTGGCAATCTCAGTCACGCGTTTCACAAGTGCATCATGATCGACAACGCACAGCGTATTGACATTGAAGTTACCCGTATCGCCAGTCACGATCTGAAGAGCGCGCGAGGCGAATCTTTCGAAAATCGTCACGTCGTATGGAGAAAACGCGTCTGCAATCGTTCCTTCGATATCGACATAGCCGACATCGGAAACCTTGACTTCATAGCCATTGCCGCCTGCTCCGAGCGAAATAACCGAACATAGGCCATTACTCACGCGGGAGCTTATCGTCTGCCTAAGCTCATCTTGCGTCATACCGGAAATATCGATCTGACCATCGAGCGTGGTTTTCTCGGGGACTTTCTGCGTGCGCGTCGAATCATCTGCCGCAAGCGCAACACAACAGCCTGCTATAACGAAGATGAAAACGGAGAGAATGATTATGAGCGCTTTCTTTCCGCCGCTCAGCTTCTTGGGATTGGCCGCGTTTATTTCTTGCGCGTCTTGGGTCATGGCAACCTTCTCAACAGTCGAAAACCCCGCATTACACGTTGACAGTTTGTTTACGAGAATCTGGACGTATCCATCCTACTAGAATTTCACACGGCTGTGACAATAGAATTGCCCCAAGATGCCCAATCCGTCGCCCAAACTCGACTTCTCGCATGCCGCAAAGCTGTTATCATCAGAAATCCCATGGATAGAGAAGCTTTTACAGATGGATGCAAGGCTGCGCTGCCTATCATGGCAGGCTATGTCGTGTTGGGGCTACCCTGTGGATTGCTCTGTCAGCAAGCTGGCATGAGCTGGGTGATGGTCCTTATCATGTCCGCATTGTTTTATTCGGGCGCAGGCCAGTACATGATTCCCAACATGTGGCTCGCCGGTGGACCCATCGTCTCTATCATCGCAAGCGTCACGCTGGTCAATTCGCGCCAGATGCTCTATGGCGCGTCACTTTCCCGCTTTTGCGAATCAGCCAGCAAACGCCTGGTCTTCCTATTCGGAGCAACGGTCACCGATGAAAGCTTCGGGGTCAATCTTGCCCGTTTCGAGAATGGTTCTTGGGATGTACGCCGAGCGACCGTCGTCAATCTGTGCAGTCAGACTTCTTGGGCGCTTTCGTGTGTGGCAGGCACGCTCGTCGGCAGTCTTGTTTCTGTTCCAACTGCAATCGCATCATTTGCCATGACATCGATTTTCATCTGTCTTCTGTGCATGCAGAAAGTAGAGATAACAAATGTCATCACCGTCTTGACAGCCGTCGTGGGCGTACTTCTTTGTAAACTCATCGGGCTGACGGGGCCCGCAATTCTTCTGGGCGCACTTGCGGGTATGGCAGCCGGATATGCATATGCGAGCCTTAAAGCGCGAGGTGAGCGTTCATGAGCTGGGTATCGTTTGCCATCATCACGCTATGCTGTGCGATAACGATGCTTGCGTGTCGTGTCATTCCCGTATTTGCCTTGAAGGGGCGCGAACTTCCCGACAACGCCGTGCGGCTACTCAACCTTATCCCGCCAGCCACGTTTGCAGCATTGATTGCAAATGACCTGATCAAGCCGGACGCATTCGTCAATGGAATCTGGCCCGCAGCGATTCCATTCATCGCTGCCATCCTTGTCTTTGCTGTGGGCTATAAGACCAAATCCCTTGTTTGGTGCATCGTCGTAGGCGTCGGCTCATATGCCCTGCTCATGCTGATCTGAGCAGCAACCAAAGGGTCAGCAACCAAAGGCAACCCGCATTGTTGGGGCGTTTGTGCTGGCAGTTGACGTACTGTCACCCTTCTAGTATTTTTGGGTGACAATTCGTTAGAGAAGAGGGATCCGTGCCACAAACCGTTTCAACGCGCAGCCTCGTATTATGCGGGCTGCTTATCGCATTGCTTGTCGTCTCCTGCTTTTTTACCATCCCCTTAGGTCCGGTACCCTTCACCCTGCAAACCGCCGTCGTCATTCTCATCGCCTTGTTGCTCACCCCCAAAGAGGCGGCACTCACCACTGGAGCCTACCTGGTCATGGGGTCTATCGGTCTTCCCGTCTTCTCCAGCATGACCGGTGGGTTCGGAAAAATCCTGGGGCCGACGGGAGGGTTTCTGATCAGCTATTTTGTCGGCGTTCTTATCGCAAGCTCCCTTCGCGGCGCACTCGAACGTCATTCGATACGCCAGCCAATCTGCGATGCGATCGCCGCCCTCAGCATCATCGTGATTTCGGACGTCCTTGGATGGCTGTGGTTCATGCTCGTAACCGCAAGCGACCCATTAAGTGCATTTCTCATGGCAGATGCCCCGTTCATCGTTATTGACTGCGGAAAAGCCGTGCTGTCGATCATCGTTGCCAACGGCGTGCGCAAGGGTATGGGCACGCAGACACAATCGGCCTAGGACGTCTGCATCGACAATGGATTATCAGACAGACGACGAATCGTTCGTGCTACCCTGCTGCCTATGGAAATGACATCAAAAGAACGCGCGATCTTCTGCCTCGAGGGCAATAAGGGCGACTATGTCTCTGGAGAGCAGCTCGCGCGCCAAATGAATGTTTCCCGCAATAGCGTGTGGAAGGCGATTCAATCGTTGCGCGAAGACGGATACGCAATCGAGAGCACGGCCGGTAGGGGCTACCGCCTTTCTCCTGAAACAAGTATCCTCTCAGCCGCAAGCATCATGCACTACCTTGCCAACGAACATATCGATCTTGAATATCACGATCGCATCGACTCGACGAACGCACGCGCAAAGGCTCTTGCCGAAGCAGGCGCACCGGAAGGCACGCTTGTCGTCGCAAACGAACAGACGGCCGGCAGGGGAAGACGGGGCCGGATGTTCCTTTCACCCGCAGGCAGCGGCGTCTATTTCAGCCTCATCTTGCGTCCCCGTTTTGCCTTAAGCGATATCGTATTCATCACAAGCTATGCGGCATGCTGTGTAGCCGAGGCAATCGATGCACATACGAACTGCACGGCGAAGATCAAATGGGTCAACGACATCTTCGTTGGCAACCGCAAGGTAAGCGGCATCTTGACCGAGGCCGCATTCGATGCCGAATCGCAAGCACTCTCATATGCGGTCGTCGGCATCGGCATCAACGTCCTGCAGCCCAAAGGCGGATTCAACCCAAGCGCAGATGGTATTGCGGGAGCCATAACAAACGCTTCTGTCGATACAGACGACCTGCGCGCCCATCTTGTCGCCAGTACGGTAAACGCCTTTATGCAACGCTATGATCGTGTATTCGAAAAGCCGCACCTTGCCGAATACCGCGCGCGTTCCTTGCTCGATGGCAAGCGCGTGCAGATAGAGACCGGGCGTGACAGCTTCGAAGCGTTGGTGTGCGGTATTAACGACGACCTGACCTTGCGCGTACGCCTTGACAGCGGAGAAGAACGATCGCTTGCCAGCGCAGACGTTCATATCGCCTCAAGTCAGCTTGGGTAACGCTTTGCTGCGTTAAAATGAAATCACTGCAACACCACAGAAAGGCATCGCTTTCATGAGCACCTTCGATTACGAGCACCTCATTATCGATATCCCCGACTACCCGAAACCGGGCATCGTCTTTAAAGACATCACGCCCCTACTTGCCGACCACAACGGCTTTGCCGCGTGCATCGACAATATCGCCACGCACTTCGCACACGCTGGCATCACCAAAATTCTAGGCACGGAAGCACGCGGATTCATGATCGGCGCACCCGTCGCATACAAGCTGGGCGCCGGATTCGTGCCCGCCCGCAAGCCGGGAAAGCTGCCGCGTGAATGCTATGAACAAGAATATGCACTCGAATATGGCACCGACAAGCTCGAAATCCACAAAGACGCGCTGAATGCCGACGATGTCGTGCTGATCGTAGATGATCTGATCGCCACTGGCGGCACTGCTGCCGCAAGCGTCAAACTTGCCCAACGAGCGGGTGCGAAAGTCGCAGGCCTGGGCTTTCTGCTCGAGCTTACGGCCTTTGACCCGCGTGCGGTAATCACCAAGGTAACCGATGCCGAATTCTACTCGCTCGTTCAGGTGAAAACGTTTTGATAGATTTGGCAAAGCACGTCTCGCGCTTGTAGGCCGATCGCAGACAGGGGGCACTATGGAAAAGACCATCACCGACTACTTGCTAGAGCATCAAGAGACATTCGAAGAGCTCCCCTTTGGCGATGTCGATAGTCTGATACTTTCCACCATCGCATATTTCCAGCTCCAAGAGGGGGTCATCGGCCGCCTTGCGCCGGATTCAAATGAATTCGTCGCACTTCCCGTGGCGCTCACGGGCATTGCGCGCGACAAGCTTTTCGGTAAATCCTGGCTTCAAAACTACCATGGCGACGCGTTGCTGTCGGCGCTCTTGGCATCAAGACGTTTTATGGACTTAAGCTGCGGAGTCCTCGTCGACGACCTCGACCCCGTACAGGAAAAGCAATTTGCCGCGCTTTCCTTTCTATTGCCTGACAAGAGCGTCTATATCGCATATCGCGGCACCGACAACACGCTTGTGGGGTGGAAAGAAGACTTCAACCTCTCGTTTCTGGTCTCTACTCCCGGACAAATTGAAGCACGGGACTACCTCGAACGCATAGCGAGCCTGGGCATTGCAAAACGCTTCTATGTGGGTGGGCACAGCAAAGGCGGCAATCTTGCCGAATATGCCGCGCTGACCTGTAGCGACGAGACATATTCCCTGATACGGTGCGTATACAACCATGACGGCCCAAGTTTCTACGAAGACGTAAGCCCCCGAATGAATAATTCCGCGTTCCGCCGACTCCTGCACAAGACCGTCCCTGTCGAAAGCATTTTCGGCATGCTCATGGAAAAGCGGAACGATTATTCCGTCGTCGAAGCCAAGAGCGCTCTTTTCGCGCAGCATGCACCTACCAACTGGCTCGTGTCCGATACCACCTTCGTCCCTGCCGCGGGCCTTTCCTCGCGCACGCAGATTATTTCCGAAGCGGTCGTCTCGTGGGGCATGAGCTTCACCCCTGAGCAGCGCAAGACATTTCTGGACACCGTCTTTGACATCTTCGAATCGACGGGAATGACGAACTGGGCCGACCTCCAAGACGACCAGATGGCCTATCTGCGCGCTATGGCGCAAGCGGCTATACAGCTCGACCCGACGCTGCGCGCTCAGATACTGCTTATGGCAGGCAGCATATTCGGCAGCTTCAAAGACACGGCTATCGGACAAATCAGAAACGACCAGGCAGAAGAAGACATCTCCGATTCCGAACAGCCAGGCGGGCAATCCTCGTAATGGAAATCAACGCAAGCAAATCGGTCGAAGAACGCACGCTCTGGGTCGAACATGACGGCGAGCGCATATTTGGCAAGCTGTTTGTTCCCCGCGATAACACGGCACCGCGCCCTGCGGCCATCTGTTCGCATCATCTGGGAGGGACTTACCACGATAGCGGCGAATATGCACGTGAACTGGCAAAAGCTGGATTCGTTTCCTACGCTTTCGATTTCTGCGGAGGCTCACCTGACTCGCTGAGCACGAGCGAAACGACACGGTCCTCTATTCAGACGCAAAAGGCAGACCTTGAAGCCGTGTTCGACACTATAGCGGCGCTGCCCGAGACAGATGAAGACAACATTTTCCTGATGGGGCAAAGCCAAGGCGGAATGGTTTCCATCATGCTCGCAGACGAACGTCCCCAAGATATAAAGGGCCTCATCCTTCTCTATCCCGCTCTTGGCATACGCGATGTCACTATCAGGCTCTTCGGCACTCCTGAAAACGTCCCCGAAGCTTACGCCATGTGGCAACCTCTGGGACGTATCTACGCCCTCGATGCATTTGACTACGACGTCTTCGAGCATATGGAAGACTATGCTGGCGAGGTGCTTATATTCCACGGAGACCTAGACAGCATCGTGCCCCTGAGCTATGCGCAACGGGCTGCAGAGACCTTTCCCCATGCTACGCTACATGTGGTGCCAGATGCCAAGCACGGATTCTTTGGCAAGCAACGCATGGATATCCTCGAAGAAATCGAGCGCTTCATCCAAACGGTTTCTACATCGGACTGATCCGCATCACATCGCGCATATATCCACGTGCCTAAGGCAATGTGAACGCGAGCAGACTTGACTGCAAAAAGACAAGCAGACACGTGCCGACAAGGAAAGCAATGGACCATGGCAAGACCTCGCGCATGATATCGCCTTCCCTTTCACCCGTTGCAACACCCGCGATGGCCAATGACTGCGGCGAGATCATCTTGCCCACGACGCCGCCCATGGTATTGGCCGCCAGGAAAAGATCGGGGGTGACACCCGCAAGAGCGGGATTTGCCATGGCCGCCGAATATTGCAGACCCGCAAACAGGGCATTTGCAGAGGTGTCTGATCCGGTGACTGCCGTGCCGACCCAGCCAAGCACGGGCGAAATGACAGGGAATACCGGGCCCGAGCCCGCTAGAAACTGACCGATCGAGATAGTCTGGCCCGAAAAGTTCATGACATAGGCCAACGACAAGACGAGCACGATAGTCAGACCAGCCATACGCATGCTGTACGCCGTCTTGCCAAGTTCCTTTAAAGCCGCACCCATACCCATCTTATATCGACCGTTTTCAGTGCACAGCGTATAGAGCAGGGCAGAAACGATACCGGCAACAAGCAACATGGTGCCGGGATTCGACAGCAAATTGAGATTGAACACCGTTCCCGGGTCAGCGCCTGCGGCCGAAAGCACATTGCCGCCCGAAATAAACGGCCAGGCGATCTTGATATCGGTTACAGAGAGCATCTTGGGGATACCGAGTTTGCAAACTGCAAAGACCACGACGACGATCGCATAAGGAGCAAGCGCCATAGCCGTACGTTTGCCCGTAAGCTCGGATGGCGCATTGGGATCAAGAGGTTCAAGACCAAAACGCTCGCGAACTTCCCCCACGTGACGGGGCTTCCAAAACCGCATGAAAACGACCAGAGCGCCCATGCCCACAAGAGATGCGATGACATCCGTCAGCTCGAACGCAAAATAGTTCGAGCACCACCACTGCATAATGGCAAAGGAAAGACCGACGACCATGCAAGGCTGCCAGCAATCGCGCGCGCCCTGCTTGCCATCGAGGATGATGACGAGGATAAGCGGAACGATAGCCGCAAACAGCGGGGCCTGATGGCCGACGATAGCGGCGACATGCTGAGCGGTCTGCGTCGCAGCCGTGATGTCTCCCCCAGCAACCATAGTTCCAGCGGTAGTTATAGGCGTGCCGACCGCACCATAGGCAACGGGGGCGGTATTAGCTAGCATGACGGCAAGAGCTGCACGCTTGGGCTTCACGCCAAGCGCCAGAATCATCGCGGCGGTAACCGCTATGGGCGCGCCAAAACCCGCAAGCGCCTCGAGCAAGCCCCCGAAGCAAAATGCAACGAGCATCGCCTGGATACGAATATCTCCGCCACCAACGGAATCGAAGAACCGGCGCAAATCCTCGGATCGACCCGAGACTACGGTCACCTGATAGAACCATACGGCCAAGCAGATGATAAACACGATGGGAAACGCGCCGAACGCAGCTCCCTGCAACGCAGACATGAAGGCGAGCAACGCCGGCATTTGAAAACCAATGCACGCGACAAGTAAAGCGACGAGCAAAGCGACAGCAGCCGATACATGGGCGCGTAATCTAAATCCAACGAGCAAGATGAAGAAGGAAAGAAGCGGCACACAAGCGACAAGTGCCGATAAGCCCAGATTCCCAGCGATTGGGTCAAGCGTGGCAGCAAACATACGTATCCTCTCCTATGCCATGCGAAAATATCCCGCGCGGATGGTATCAGGCGAAAAGCGCCGACTCCACTATGAATCCCTATCCAATTCGGATACGGCATTGAATGATTGGCGAATCACCTTATGACTTCATGAGCACGACAGGCTTGCCATACGGGATAACGTCTTGCTTGATACGCTCGAAACAATCGAGAATCTTAATGTTCTGCGGACATGCCTGTTCGCAGGCGCCACACTGGATACATTGATCGATCATCTTCTTGCCCGCGTTGAATCGCACGATAAACCCGAGCTGATAGGCAGCCGCCTGCGCATCGCCAAAGTTGATGTAGTAGTTCAGCGCCTCAAGCGACCCCGAGATACCGATGTCTTCAGGGCAGACCTTCGCACAATAATCGCAGCCCGTGCACGGTATAATGCCGCTGGTCTCCATGGCTTTTTGCGCCCGTGCGATAATCGCGCGCTCGTCTTCCGACATCGGTTCGAACGTAGAAAAAGCACGACAGTTCTCTTCGACCTGTTCAATCGAATTCATTCCGGAAAGCACCGTCATGACACCGCTGGCGCTTGCCGCGAAACGAAGCGCAGCCGTCGCATACGAATCATCGGGCAGGCCGGCATCGATAATATCTTTGACCGCCTGAGGAGGATTGGCAAGAATGCCTCCCTTAACCGGTTCCATCGCAACGAGGGTTTTGCCCCGCGCCTGCGCAAGCTCTACGCACGCCCGCTCTTGGAACGAGGGACTGTCCCAATCGAGGTAGTTTATCTGCAGTTGCACGAGCTCCGCATCTGGATACGCATCGAGAAAACCTTCGAGTTCCCGTGGCGTGCAATGCGCTGAAAAGCCGATATGCCGTGCCAGGCCGCGCTCCTTGACCGATTTCATGAACTCCCAGGTATCGAGTCGCTCGAAGGCATCGGTCCGTTTACCACCCAAATTGTGCATGAGGTAGACATCGAAATAATCCACGCCCAGATTGGCCAGCGATTCTTGAAGCTGTCGCTCAAGATCATCGACGCTTTCGCAATGGACCCATGCGACACATTTATCGGCGATAAAGAACGAGTCACGGGGATAGCGCTCGACGAGCGCCTGGCGCAAGGCGTCTTCGCTGTTGGGATAAGCCCACGCCGTATCGAAATAATTGCCACCGGCCTGCATATAGCAATCAACCATCTGCTTGGTGTATTCAATATCGATGGTGTTATCCTCGCGTCCCTTGAAACGCATGCACCCGAAGCCAAGCTTGCTGACCTTGTCCACATCGATAGCCATAACAGCCCCTTCGCCAGAATCGCCCTATCCATAAGAAAACGCGTGGTGCAAGTATACAGGGCACGATTCTGACGCGCATCAGAGAGATAAGAGTGCAAATGCAATGTCGAGTTCAAGACGCACCTGGGAGTCCTCCAGATTCATCCTGCCAACCTCATTGATGCGCTTAAGCCGGTAGATGCAGGTCGAACGCGAGACAAACGTTGCACGAGCGGTTTCAACGACACTGCAGTTAACAGCAAGGAAGGCTCGCAGTGTGGATACAAGCTCGCTGTCATGTTCAGCATCGTAGGCCATGAGCATGCGCAAACCCCGCGGCACGAAGACTTCGGCCGGAAAATCACCTTGCACCCGTTGGAGCATAGCAGCGCAATTGCAGTCCCGATACCGGTAGTACCAAAAGCTCGGATGCAGCTGACGACCGATATCGCACGCCGTCTGCGCCTGCCAATGATAATAGAACAGGTCATTGAAATCAGAAAACGGCTCGCTCGACCCCGCACGCAACATCGCATCGCGAAATGCTGGTTCGACATATTTGAGCACCTGATCCTCATCCTGCCCGCATGCACTCAGATTAAAGACATAGACCAGACGCCCATCATAGATACAGTGAAAATTACCCGGGAGATCTGCCTCAAGCGCATGCGCGATAGTCTGCAGCGTCTGCCAGCTCTGATCTGCGCTCATCGATTCGAGAACCATGCAGAAATAACGATCACCCACGCGCCAGGGAATATCTGCCAGCGCGCGATGCACTTCCTCGTCAGAAACCGGATTGCGAGCGAGCATCGCGCTCGTCACCTGCTCGAGCATTGTCGGATTGTCATAACTACCCGGGTTGAGGCTTCGCAAGGAGAGCTCGATATACCGCGCGAGAACGCACAGCAGGGCCATGTCGCGAGAAGTCAGTGCATGATAGACCTCGTAAACGCATACCCGGGCGACATGGGCTCCCGCAGGGCCGATATTGATAAAGTACGTTTCACCGGGGCTTATGGGATGGTGATATATCGTAGGGCCTTCGGCATTACTCGCGGCGATATAGTTTGGATCAGCTAAGAGACGGTCAATGGCATCAAACGGCAGATACTCGCCTGAAGCTATTCTATGCTTGCCGGCAAAAACCTCGAGCATCCACTCGCGAAGCTCGGGCCGCGCCTTTTCGAGGTTGCCAAGGCACAGAAAAACACATGCGAATCCCGATGCCTGGCAATACAGCGAATTATCGAATACCGGTTGCGAGATGCTGCCGAGCTCCTCGATGGGCTTTCCTTCATCAACGATTCCACGCAGCCTCGATTCCCAACGCGAGTAGCGATCGAATAATTCGGCAAGCGCGCCGGCGAGCGCATCGGGCGAGGTGCCTTCTTTGGCAACTATCAGATCGATAGGAGCATCGAGAAACACAGCAGGTGGCTCGCCTATGCATATGATCGATGGCATTCCCACGAAGCGCGGATGCTGCGGCAAATGCGCAGACTCCACAACATAGATATAGCCTTCGAAGAACACGGCATCATGTTCGTACGGACGGAGCGAGGAACATGGCAGATGCTCGGGTTTCGAGGCCAAGCGAACGTGCTTTATATAGCGTTCCAAATCAGCCGCAACAATGTGCAAATTCAAGTTCACGACGTCTCCCGCAGCAGTCTTGACGATAAATAACAGATGCAGTTGGTAATGAACTATAAACTATTCATACATTTTGTACTAATGATATAGATTTTTCCGAGCTATATGAAGCTATTTTGCTTTATATCAACAGACTATTATTGGTTTATAGGATTTTTTCAACAGATTCGACGAAAGGATGACATCATGGGTGACCAAAAAACGGCTGCACAGGCAAAATTCCAAGAGCGCATCGACATTGTGAACGATGCAATCGCCTTGCGTGAGCCCAAACGCATTCCCATCTGCCCCATGTGGGGCGCTGCGCCTTTCCGTCTTGAGGGATCGAGTTACAAGGACCTGATGTATAACTATGACAAGGCAGGTCAAGCGCTTTTCGATTTCTATACCGAATTCGAACCCGATGCGACCACGCATGGTAATTGCTCAAGTGGCCGTGCAAATGAAATCGCCCAATCCCAGATGATTGACTGGCCCGGCCGTCCCGGTACCGGCGTACCTGATTTCTCCACATACCAGGTCATAGAAAAAGAGTTCATGGGCGAAGAGGAATACCCGGAAGTACTCAATGATTTTACGGGTTTTATGCTCCGCAAATACCTTCCACGTGCATTCCCCGCGCTCAAAGGACTTGCAAACATTAACTTCGTGCCCTCTATCGTGCTGAGCACCTCAATCACCAAATCACTGTATTCAGACGAAGTCATCGAAGCGGGCAAAATCCTTCAGCAGATCGGCGAAGAAGACAAGAAAGCGGGCGCTGCGACGGCAAAGATCCTTGGCAATCTTCAAAGCCTTGGTTTCCCACCCATGTACAACGGCGTTGGCGAAGCGCCTTTCGACATTATCGGCGACTATTATCGCGGAACGCTTGCCACGCTCACCGACCAGCTTGACTATCCCGAAGAGATGGCAGAATTCTGCGACCGCCTCGCCGATATCCAGATTGCCGGCTGGAAGTATTTCGAGAATGCGCCTTTCCCGGTCAAACGTGTTTTCTTCCCGCTGCACAAGGGAATGGATGGCTTCATGAGCGCGGAGCAGTATGCCGAGATCTATTGGAAACCGCTCAAGAAATGTCTGGTTGCACTTATCGACATGGGCGTCACGCCGATCGTCTACACCGAAGGCAAATACAACACGCGCATCGATCAGCTTGCTGACCTGCCCAAGGGAAAGTGCATCGTTCACTTCGAAAAGGCCGACATGAAGCGCGCAAAGGAAGTCCTTGGTGACGTCGCCTGCATTTCAGGCAATATGCGCATGACGACGCTCGAATTCGGGACCGTCCAAGAAACCATCGATGAAGCCAAAGAGCTCATCGAGACCATGGCTCCAGGCGGCGGCTACATCTTCGATTTCGATGGCTGCATCGATAATGCCAAGCGCGAAAATCTCGAGGCGATGTTCGAGACGATTCATAGTTACGACAAATAGGCATCAAGTCTCGATACCCCCTTTCCAATGGAAACGGGCCAAGGGAATCAATCCCCTTGGCCCGTTTTTGCTACAAGAAACACGCGCGACATGTACAGGGTGTACCATGGGCGCCTATCGACAGAGCAGAAAACGGGGGCGGCTATGCAGGCGTTCGAATTGGCATTCGGGGCAGTTGCACCGCTTTTCGTCCTGATGGCGATTGGATATGCACTGCGCATCGCCAAAGTCTGCTCGGTCGATTTCTTCAACCAGGTCAACAAGCTCGTCTTCAAGATATTTCTACCGGCCATGCTTTTCTCATCGGTATACGCCTCCGATTTTTCCGCTGCCTTCCAACCGCGCTTACTCTTGCTGTCAATCTGCCTTGTCTGCAGCTCTTGGGGCGTTGCCGCGCTCGTAATATGGAAAACCGTGCACGAACCCGCGCGCCGCGGAGTGATGATTCAGGGAATGTGCCGCACGAATTACGTTATCTTCGGCATTCCGATCGCGACATCGCTCTTCGGCGCAGAGCACATCGGCGTCACAGCCGTGCTTATCGCGTTCGTCGTACCGCTCTATAACGTCTTTGCCGTTTTCGCGCTTGAACTCAACCGTGGAGGCCGCGTCGATTTCGGTGAAGTCATACGCGCAATTCTTACCAATCCCCTGATCGATGCAACAGCGCTCGCATTCGTCTTCCTGCTTGCAAAAATTACGCTTCCGGAAATCGCACAGACCATCATCTCCGATATCGGGGCCATCGCCACGCCGCTCGCCATCATCGTCATCGGCGGGACTTTCCAGTTTTCGCGCGTGCGGGGAAACCTTGGCGCGCTTACGGCGACCCTTGTCGCCAAACTCTGCATCTTGCCGGCGCTTTTCGTGTGCATAGGCATCACCATGGGATATCAGGGAGTCGAGCTTGGCACTTTGCTCGCTATGTCTGCAAGCCCAACTGCGATAAGCAGCTATCCGATGGCGCGAGAAATGCAAGGCGATGCCGAACTCGCCGGTCAGATCGTCGTAGTGGGCACTAGTTTAAGCGTGCTCACCATGTTTGCGTGGATTTTCGGACTCTCGATAGCGGGGTATATCTAAAAATGCACTGATAGCGGACAGGGCGCGAAGATGGCATTCGAGACACCATCTCCACGCCCTGTTATCCACCTCGGGGTCTACGCACGCCCCGATGCCGTCATCTAGTGAGCGGCCTGGCTTCGTTCACCAGTAAACTCCGGCGCATCATGCATCTGACGCGGATCGAAGCCGCTGATGGAACGCGCTATCGCTGAACCTACGGGAACAGCGGCGAGCACGACGACGAACGCAACGAGCAGCGTGAGGGGATAGCCGCTCAGCCAAGCAAAGAATGTTCCGATTGCGCCCAATCTTAAGAAATTATTGACCCAACCCAAGACGAGACTCAGTATCGTAGCGAACAAAAACGCCATGACTGCCGTGCTGACAAGCGTTGAAGCAACCCTGTTCTTAAAATGCGCGGCAGCCTTATTGCCAAGATTCACAAGCGGCAACGTATCGCCGACGGTATAGGCAACGCCAAAACCTGTAACAAGATTGAGCATGAAATTAATCGGCGTGAAAATCGGCGCATTCGGTTCATAGGACTGCGCAATCCATAAATTCATGATAACGAAGCATATGGTGATGAGCAGATTCATCACAAAGTTCATTATGCGTCCATAGCCTGCAGGACCTTTGTACAATGGCATGACAATCTCCCTTTTCTCATACATCTTGCTGGTCTGTGGCTGTATATCGAAAGAAAGGTTAGGTAACACGCCTTGACGCGGTTTCAACAGCCTGTTCATGGCGTAAACACGGTCATTTCGATTGAACATACCCAAAGGAGCAGCCGGTGTCTGGGCAGCCGCCCCCTTGAGTTAATTCACGTCCTATTTATCCGCTGCAATCTTATCGTCGAGCGAATAGGAATCAAGTGCGATCTGTTTGTACAGTGGAATCGAACCGATGTTCACATCTTCATCAGTCGCGTCTACGTCGATGGTGCGCTCGTAGTAACCCTCTGGTGTCACAAAACGGACCTGATATCGACCTGCTTCGACCTGCTTGAACCACCAGTCGCCAAACTCGTCCGATTCAGTGGTGGCAACGACCGAGCCTTCACGCAGCAGCTCAACAGAGAACCCGATGAGAACTTCGTCCTCATCTTCGTCATAGATTTCACCTGCGATGAAGCGTTTGGGATAATTAAGATAGTAAACATGGCTCCCCGGCGTAAGGCGCGTTGCATCCTTGAGCTGGTCGGCAAATTCTTCCTCATCGCCGAATTTCAGCGCACCTGTTGCGCAAGCATCTACGCACCTGGGTACGGTCCAACCATCGTCGAGCAGATGTGCGCAACCCGTACAACCTTGCGGGATTTCGAGTCCTGCATTCCAAAAAACGCCCTCAAGATCGGCAAGATCCTTGCGTCCGCTCGCCTTGGCCGGATCGATAACCACGAGGCCATCTTCACGCGGCATAAGGCAATCGCCCGCCATTGTCGCAACAGCATCGTCTTGGGCATCCATATGCGGAATGTAGGATATCTTGACCTTCGGCACGCTGCCGCGCACCTTTTCTTCCACCTTGCACCAGAACTGACCGGTCATTGGCTGAACTTGTGCATACGGAAGCCACGAGGCGCCGCAATGTTCATCCTTGCATGCAACCTGGCAGTTATGACAGCCGTTGCAATAATCGACATCGATCAGAAATACCTTCTTGCCCATGGTCACTCCCCCTTCACTACGCGAGCTGTCGCCACAAGACCGCTCTCTTCGTCATATTCACGGCTGAACGCTTCGGGATGCTTGCGGGCAAGCTCGAATACATCGACCTTCTCGATATTGGCAAGAAAACCGTTCGTTACCTCTCCCGGTGCGTTTTGCGAAGTCGTCGCCCCCGGGCAGATGAGGTTGTTCGCGCCGCCACGGTCCATGCCGCCTGTGCCCGTTGTGATGCTATCGACGCGTGCACCATGATCTTGGCTGATGGCATGACGAATGATGCGCGGGGTCACGACAGCGCCGCCAAGCACACTGCCACGCTCGTTATAGATACGCACAATGTCGCCGTTCTTGATACCACGCTCACGAGCATCATCGGGATTAATCCACACCGGTTCGTACTTATAACCATCAGGGCCAGTCACCTTGCACATGCTGATTTCACGCAGCCAGATTGCATCGTCGCCTTCGGCATGCACGCGAAAACGCGGATGATTGGAAACGACGAGGAACGGATAGTCCTTGCAGCGGTCATTCGTCAAGCGCTCATGATGCCTGGGGCTTTCCTCGATCCAATGCGGAACTTCGGGGCGTTCGGGATCGTCGGGCCACACAGCGTGGATGCCAGTGGAATAAAACTCGATCTTGCCCGTCGGAGTTGCGATGGGATTGTTCTCGGGATCCTCATAGAAAGCGCGCATGCCAATGGGATCATCGCGCCAGTTATCCTTGAAGCGAATAGGCAGATAGCCCTTTTTCAAGAACTCGTCATACGGTAGATGCTGTTGGCAACCGCCCAACGTATAGGCACGTAATTTGAGAGAGTCAAAGCCCGGCTCTCCAAAAACATGCTCGGTCGACATCTCCATTTCATTGACGAAGTCCTCGTCATTGCCCGCAGAATCGGTGTTCTGAGCCGCAGCCATGGGCGGATAGACCCAGTGCTCCATAAGCTCATCGGCTATGCCGAGTTTTTCGGCAATGGCAAGCGCCGCTTCTGCATCGGATTTTGCTTCGCCAAGCGGATCTATGGCAGCCTCTTCGTTCACAACGAGGTCATTGATGCCGCATTGTGACGAGGTCAGGATATCGTCCTCTTCAAACTTCGTTGAAATCGGCAGTACGATATCCGCAAACAGCGTGTCATTTTCCATCCAGGGCTGTTCGGCGAGATAGAACTCGATGGACTCGTCGCGCAGGGCATCCTGCATGCGATGACCACCGTTCCAGCAAGTCGACCAGCAAGGCGTATCACTCCAGATCATATGAATGCGACTGCATCCATCTTTGGGATACTCGAAACGATTGAACTGGTCTTCACGCGGAAGACCGGCGACGACATGACCGTACCAAGAAAGCTTCTCGCCTTCGGGCAGCGTAATCGCGTCGGGAACGAGCGTCTGCGGGATGAATTGCCCGCCCAGATCAGTACCCGCAACGTGGCCAATAAAGCCAGCCCACATAAAAGTGCCCCATTCGCCATGGGGAATCGGATTGAGGCTCTCCATGCCATAAAGACCCCACTCCATCATCTTGAACATATTCTTGCCGGGAGCGCCTACGCCCTGCATCGCGAGCAACGCGACCTCAAGACGCGCAGGCTCTGTTGCGAAGACAGAACGGATATAGCCACCGCCATTACAATGCGCGGTCGAAACGATATGCTTGGCCCAGTAACGAGCAAACGCCTTGATCTGACGCGAAGCAACGCCGCACTTGGACTCTGCCCACTTAGGCGTTTTGGGAATACCGTCTTCACCACCATGCACGTAGCGGGCAAACCAATCGAAGCCATCGGCATGGGTTTTGAGATATTCGGCATCATAGGTGCCCTCGGTAAGCCAGACATATGCTACGGCAAGCCAAAGCGCGGCATCCGTGTTAGGAAGAACGGGAATCCACTTGTCTGCATGAACAGCAGCGCCATAATTCACGTCGGGGCAGATATAGATTTGCTTGATGTCGATGTCATGCCAGAAATAGCTGATCTGGCTCGCCATCTGAGCACCCCAGCCCCACGGCGTGGTTTCAGGATCGCAGCCTACAAAGAGCACGGTATCGGCATTTTCGGAAATATCCATGAGCACATTGGACTGCAGCGCCTGTTGTCCCACTGGATCCATGCCCCACATGTGCTTGGCGCCCCAATACCAACCTTCCCAGGAATCCGGCTGGCGTGCCTGCAGCGTAAAACCACCCATGAGGTTCATCAGGTGCGTATTGCAACCATGCCCGCCGTGCATGACCTTGGTCTCGCCGTGGCCGTCGCCCTGAACAAAAACGGACGAATTTCCATAGGTATCGATGCAGCGATTGATCTCATCGGCGATAATCTGGGTCGCCTCATCCCAGCTGATGCGCTCATAGCCAGATATGCCACGATTTTGCGTGTTGCGATTCCCCTTGGGGTCCCAATCAACGCGTTTCATCGGATACGGTATGCGGTTCTTGGAATAAACGCGATTTTTGTAGGCAATCGCCAGCGGAGGCAGCGAGGTTTTCGTGCCGCACGTAAGCGTCTTGCCCCGTACCGTAATCTCCCAAGGATTCAGCTCATCCCTGTCGTACTCCTTTTCCAAGTCCATGGGACGAATACGAGCTATGCGCCCGTCTTTGATATCGACCGCCGCAGCATTGCTGCCGCTGCCAAACCCGCACCAGCCCGTGGTTTTGTAGACTGTCTTATCTGCGGTTTTTCCCATTATCGCCCTTCCTCTCTCTTTGAGTTCTGTCGCATGGGTTTTCCGTCTCGAAAAGACTACCCGCAGGCGGGAAGGTGCCATTATCAAAATGGTTATCTATTACTTTTTAATATTTAATTATTGATATTTACTAGTTGGAGCCGTGAGGCTAGATTAG
>CAYSZR010000003.1:58580-62255 GCA_964435565.1 uncultured Coriobacteriaceae bacterium | reverse complement strand
AAGTGTGGGGATTTTTTCGTGCATTCATGACGAGCGATGCATCGGTATCCACAAAATATGAGAATTCTTGAAGAATCTCTCGATTTTCTTCATCGACGCAGGTCGTGTAGCAACTCTTGTATGGATACACCCGGACGCGTGGCGTTTGACAGCCTCGGTTTTTCGGGTAATATACCGCCTTGCGCTCTGCGAAAATCCCGATAGAGCCATCATTTCAGTAAACCGGTAGCAAACGAAAGGAACTGCATTGCCTACCATCAACCAGCTGGTCCGCAAGGGCCGCGCGAAGGCGGTTGACAAATCTAAGTCGCCAGCCCTCAAAGGCAACCCCCAGAAGCGTGGGGTTTGCACGCGCGTATACACTGCAACCCCTAAAAAGCCGAACTCGGCTTTGCGTAAGGTTGCCCGTGTCCGTCTTGTCAACGGCATGGAAGTCACCGCTTATATTCCTGGCATCGGCCACAACCTGCAAGAGCACTCGATGGTGCTCATCCGCGGCGGCCGCGTCAAGGACCTCCCCGGTGTTCGCTATAAGATTATCCGCGGCACGCTCGACACCGCGGCCGTATCCGATCGTGCTCAGGCCCGTAGCCGTTACGGTGCCAAGAAGCCTAAGAACTAGAAAAGGGAGGTTAGTATATGCCACGTCGTACAGCTGCAGTCCGTCGCGAGATCGCACCGGATGCTGTATATAACAACCGGTTGGTGACTCAGCTCATCAACAAGATTCTGCTCGACGGCAAGCGTTCCACCGCCGAGTCTATCGTCTATGGCGCATTCGACCTCATCGAAGCCAAGACAAGCGAAGATCCGCTGTCCGTCTTCAAGAAGGCCATGGACAACGTTCGCCCGACTATCGAGGTTAAGCCCCGTCGTGTCGGCGGCGCTACCTATCAGGTCCCGACCGAGGTCAACTCTCGCCGTGCCACTACGCTGGCAATCCGCTGGATCGTCGGCTATTCGCGCGATCGCAAAGAGCGCAGCATGGCCGAGCGTCTTGCAAACGAGATCATGGACGCATCCAATGGTCTGGGCGCTTCTGTGAAGAAACGTGAAGATGTCTACAAGATGGCCGAGTCCAACCGCGCCTTCTCGCACTATCGTTGGTAGAGGTGAAGAATGGCTGCAAAGAAAACTCCGCTTGAGGATACGCGTAATATCGGCATTATGGCTCATATCGATGCCGGCAAAACGACTACAACGGAACGAATCCTCTATTACACGGGCAAGACTCATAAAATCGGTGAGGTACACGACGGCGCTGCTACCATGGACTGGATGGTCCAGGAGCAGGAGCGCGGTGTAACCATCACTTCTGCTGCGACCACGTGCTTCTGGGACAAGGATGGCAAGCCCTATCGCATCCAGATTATCGACACCCCAGGCCACGTCGACTTCACTTCCGAAGTCGAGCGCTCCTTGCGCGTCCTTGACGGCGCCGTTGCCGTTTTTGACGCTGTCGCAGGTGTTCAGCCGCAGTCTGAGACTGTATGGCGCCAGGCCTCTCGCTACGAGGTCCCGCGTATTGCGTTCATTAACAAGTATGACCGCGTCGGTTCCGATTATTTTCACGCTATCGACACCATGATCGATCGCCTTGGAGCTCATGCTGTCGCAGCTCAGGTTCCGATGGGTGAAGAAGATCACTTCTGGGGCGTAATCGACCTCGTCACCATGACCGCATGGGACTTCAAGGCCGATGACAAGGGTATGACGTACCCTGAGCCTATGGATGCTATTCCCGACGAGTTTGCCAGCGTCGTTGCCGAGCGCAGGAGCGCTTTGCTCGAGGCTGCCGCCGATTATGACGACGCGGTGATGGAAAAGGTTCTTATGGATGAAGAGCCCACGGCTGAAGAGCTCAAGGCAGCTCTTCGCAAGGGTGTCTTGGCCAATGACCTCAATCTCGTCTTCGTCGGTTCTGCTTACAAGAACAAGGGCGTGCAGGAACTGCTCGACGCTGTCGTAGATTATCTGCCGTGCCCGCTCGATATTCCCGCGATCAAGGGAACCAACCCTGATACGCGCGAAGAAGAAGAGCGTCATCCCGACAACAAAGACCCGTTTGCCTGCCTCGCGTTCAAGATCATGACTGATCCCTATGTTGGCAAGCTTACTTACTTGCGTGTGTATTCGGGCCGCTTGGATTCAGGTTCCTATGTCCTTAACGCCAACAATGGCAAGAAGGAACGTATCGGCCGTATCCTCGAGATGCATTCCAATGAACAGCACGAAGTCGATTATTGTTCCACGGGCGACATCTTTGCTGCCGTTGGTCTGAAGAACACTACAACCGGCGAGTCCCTATGCGACGAGGATCATCCCATCATCCTCGAATCCATGGACTTCCCTGACCCTGTCATCGATATTGCTGTTGAGCCCAAGACACGTGCGGAGCAGGATAAACTCTCCATCGGTCTGCAGAAGCTCGCAGAAGAGGACCCGACCTTCCAGGTTCACACTGACGAGGAAACGGGCCAGACGATTATCGCTGGTATGGGCGAGCTGCATCTTGAAATCATCATCGACCGCCTGACCCGCGAATTCAAGGTCGAGGCAAATGTCGGCAAACCGCGTGTTGCTTATCGCGAGAAGCCGGGCCATGAGGTTCTCAACGTGCAGGGCAAGTTCGTCCGTCAGTCCGGTGGCCGTGGTCAGTACGGCGATGCGGTTATCAATATGTATCCGGGCGAGCCGGCCAGTGGCTTTACCTTCGAGAACAAGATCGTTGGCGGTGCGATTCCCAAGGAATACATCCCGTCTGTCGAAAAGGGTATCGGAGAGGCTTTGCAAAGCGGCGTTATCGCGGGCTATCCTGTACTCGATGTGCGTGTTGAGCTTGTCGACGGTTCCTATCATGATGTCGACTCCTCTGAGGCGGCATTCAAAGTTGCCGGTTCTATGGCCATCAAAGCCGCTCTGCGCAAGTCTGACCCCATTTTGCTCGAGCCCGTCGAGAGCGTCGAGGTCGAGACTCCGAAGGAGTATATGGGCGATGTCATGGGCAACCTGAACTCTCGTCGTGGCCAGATTCAGGGCCAAGAGGAACGCGGCAACGCGACTGCCATCAAGGCGCTTGTTCCGCTTTCCGAGATGTTTGGCTATGCAACTGACCTGCGCTCTACCACGCAGGGCCGCGCGTCTTACAACATGCAGTTCGACTCCTACAAGCCCGTTCCCAAGAGCGTGTCCGAGGAGATTATTAAGAAGGCTGGCGGCAGCGCTGAATAGCGTAAACCCGCTTTGATATACGGAGGTTTGAGTTAAGTGCCTAACCAGAAGCAAAAGATTCGCATCAGGCTGAAAGGCTACGATCATGAGATCGTCGATAAGTCGACCAAGCTCATCGTTGAGACCGCAGCCAAGACTGGTGCACGTATCAGTGGTCCTATTCCGCTGCCAACCGAGCGCAATCTCTACACGGTCATTCGTTCGCCGCACGTCAACAAAGACTCACGCGAGCAGTTTGAGATGCGCACGCACAAGCGCCTGATCGACATCCTTGACCCGACGCCCAACACTGTCGATTCGCTCATGCGCCTCGACTTGCCTGCTGGCGTTGATATCGAGATCAAGCTCTAAATAACAGCTAACTGCTGTGATGCGGGGGGCACCTGTGTGGCGTGATGCCATGCGGGTGCCCTTTTGCGCATGGCGCGTGGGTGACAAAGGGGT
>CAYSZR010000003.1:53844-58480 GCA_964435565.1 uncultured Coriobacteriaceae bacterium | reverse complement strand
GGTGACAAAGGGGTCGTAGACATATGTCAGGTTTTGAGCGTGCTCGACACTTCTCCGATGATTCCGCGGCCTATACCGGTGAGACGTTCAATTTGACGGATTGTGAAGCCGCCTCTTAGCAAGAGTTTCAGAGCTTCATTTCGTTTTGATTTGGGCAACGCTTTTAATCCGTGAAACTTGCTTTCTCCGAGCAAGTTAATGGCAATTTCGCGCGACGCATCATCTGGCAACAGCTGTATGGGTCCGTCTGCTGTTAAGAATACGGCTGGCTGCACGCCGTGAGGAATGATTCCGCTATGAAGTGCAATAAATTCCTCGCGAGAACCCAAAATATCCAGTACAAATTTAATGCAGCAAATGCCCTTGACGCCCATATATTCACGGTAGCTGCTCCAAGGGTATGTTGCTTCATTGCCCAGGCAAGCATGTACGGGGTTCATATGAATATAACGAACAACCGCCAGAAGGTACGACTCGTCATCGATGGGTTCGCTCCAAAACCTACCTTGGAACAGAGGGCCCACATGGTCATGGCGATCGTTGAAGTTGCGCGCATAGGTAGATTCCACATGTTTCATAAAAGCGTGGAGCTCATCGAATTCAATCTCCAAAGCGAGATGCACGTGGTTGCTCATAAGACAATAGGCGATGACTCTTGCACCGTGTTGTTCTGCATAATCTGCAAGCAGCGTCAAAAGACGGCGTCTGTCATTGTCATCTTCAAAGATCGACTGTCGTCCAGCACCGCGAATAACAACATGGTACAAATTGGCAGCGCTTTGTTTTCTTGGAGCTCTCGGCATAGATATTTCCTTCGGCGTATTGCGGAGAGTCGCGAACCTGATGTTCATTGTAGGGAGTCAGTGAGTAGTAAAAAGAATCCGTTTCGCTACAGTTTTGATATGACAAATGTCTACGACCCCTTTGTCAGGAATTTTCACGTAAACTTTTTCTTCCAATGTGCTTGGTACTAGAGTATGATACGAAAGCTGTGCCCTCTAAAGGGCGCACTGTGTCTATCTCCTAGCGCAAATCTCACGTGCAAAGGGAGCAGGCGCTTTAAGCCGCGATCCGCTGAGAGAAAGTGAAAACTGCTTTCCAACTCAAGATCGCCTGACAGTAAGGTTGGTAATGGTCAATACGATACTCGGCCGTAAGCTGGGCATGACGCAAGTCTGGGGCGAAGACGATACTATCGTCCCCGTGACTGTCATCCAGGCTGGCCCCTGCGTTATTTCGCAGGTCAAGACCGCTGAAACCGATGGTTATGAAGCAGTTCAAATCGGTTTCGGTGACATCAAGGAAAAGAAAGTCAACAAGCCCATGCAAGGCCATTTCGCGAAGGCCGGCGTAGCTCCTATGCGCTACCTGCGCGAGGTTCGCGTCGAAAACGCCTCGGATCATGCAGTTGGCGAGACCGTGACGGTCGAGTCTTTCAGCGACACCGAGAAAGTCGACGTGATTGGTGTGAGCAAGGGTAAGGGTTTCGCCGGTGTTATCAAGCGCTACGGCTTCAGCGGCGGCCCGGGTGGCCACGGTCACCATTTCCATCGTGCCCCAGGTTCGGTGGGTATGTGCGCGTATCCCGCGCGTGTTCTCAAAGGTCTGCGTCTTCCCGGTCACATGGGCTGCGATCGTGTCACGGTTCGCAACCTCAAACTGGTCCGCGTTGACGAAGAGAACAATCTTTTATTGGTTAAGGGTGCCGTTCCTGGTGGCAAAGGCGCTCTCGTTCAGATCCGTATGGCATAGAGGAGGAGAGATCAATGGCTAAACTCAAGATCACCGACTCCGCTGGCAAGTCTGCGGGTACGATCGAAGTCGCCGACAGCATTTTCGCTATCGAGCCTAATGAAGCCTGCATCCATCAGGTTGTTCGCAGCCAGATGGCAGCTCGTCGTCAGGGTACGTCCGACACGAAAACCCGCGGTCTGGTTTCTGGCGGTGGCCGCAAGCCGTTCCGTCAAAAAGGTACCGGCCGTGCTCGTCAGGGCACGACGCGTGCCGCTCAGTTCCGCCATGGTGGAGTTGTGTTCGGTCCGCATCCCCGTTCTTACGCTTTCCGCGTGAACAATAAGGTCGTCAAGCTTGCTATGGCATCCGTGCTTTCTGGCAAGATCGCCGATCAAGAGCTTTTCGTGGTTGATGGTTTCGATTTCGAGAAGCCTTCCACTAAGACTGCTGCCAAGATGCTTGAGGCGCTTGGTTGCAAAGGCCGCGTCACCATCGTCGTAAACGATGACGACGTCAATTCATTTTTGTCTTTCCGTAACCTTGAGAAGGTCCGCATCATCGGTGCTTCTGAGTCCAACACCTACGACCTGCTCGACAATGGGTCTTTGGTTATGACCAAGGCTGCAGTCGAGTACGTTCAGGAGGTGCTGAGCTAATGGAGGCACGTCAGATTATCATTCGCCCGATCATCACCGAGCGTTCTTTTGATATGCAAGACATCAATCGTTACACGTTTGAGGTCGCCAAGACCGCTAGCAAGATTGAGATAGGCAAAGCTGTCGAAGAGATCTTCAATGTGCATGTAACCAAGGTGAACACTGCCAACGTCAAGGCCAAGCCCAAACGCCAGCGTTACGCGATGGGCAAGACCCGCACGTGGAAGAAGGCAATCGTCACGCTCGCCGAAGGTGACAAGATCGAGCTTTTCGCAAGTCAGGACTAAGTAAGGGTTCATAGCCCCCATTTGGTGTAACGGGGGCCTGTCAGGTGCTGTGTGTCCGGATATGGATTCACCCGGCACCGTGGTAAGTCCGGAGTCGACAACCGTGTGGAGGTGCACCGCCTCCCATTCCCATTACGGTCAGTCGGCAATCGGAGCAAAGGAGCTTATTCATGGGAGTCAAGCAATATAAGCCGTCTTCCCCGGGACGTCGTTTTCAGACGGTCTCTGATTTCGCAGAGATCACAACGACGACACCCGAGAAGTCACTGTTGGAGCCGTTACCCAAAAAGGCCGGCCGCAACAACTATGGTCGCATTACGACTCGTCACCAAGGTGGCGGGCATAAGCGCAAATACCGCAAGATTGATTTCAAGCGTCGTAAGGATGGTATCCCCGCAAAGGTTGCGAGCATCGAGTATGACCCGAACCGCTCTGCACGAATTGCGCTGCTGAACTATGCCGATGGCGCCAAGGCCTATATCCTTCAGCCGAAGGGTCTCAAAGTCGGCGATGCCGTCGAGTCTGGTCCTGCTGCTGACATCAAGCCGGGCAACGCTCTGCCGCTCGCGAACATCCCCGTTGGCACGCTTGTGCACGCGGTCGAGTTCCAGCCGGGCAAAGGCGCTGCTATGGCACGAAGCGCGGGCACGAGCATCCGGCTCATGGGCAAGGAAGGCGCGTATGCGATCCTTCGTATGCCGAGTTCCGAGATGCGTCGCGTGCTGCTCGATTGCCGTGCAACCGTTGGTGAAGTCGGCAATGCCGAACATTCCAACATCCGCATCGGCAAGGCCGGTCGCTCGCGTTGGCTGGGTATCCGCCCGACTGTTCGCGGTACCGTTATGAACCCGGTCGACCATCCGCATGGTGGTGGCGAGGGCAAGAACAAGTCCGCAGGCCGTCACCCGGTTACCCCGTGGGGCGTTCCTACCAAGGGTCATCGTACGCGCAACCCCAAGAAGGCGTCTGGCAAGCTCATCATACGTCGTCGCAAGAAGTAATCGAAGGAGTGTAATCGTGAGTAGAAGTCTCAAAAAGGGCCCCTTTGTGGAGCCGCGCCTCCTCGAACGCATCGTTGCGATGAACGAGGCTGGCGATAAGTCCGCAATCAAGACTTGGAGTCGTTCTTCGACGATCTTCCCTGAAATGGTCGGCCATACCATCGCTGTCCATGACGGTCGTCGTCACGTGCCGGTCTATGTCACCGAGTCCATGGTTGGTCACAAGTTGGGCGAATTTGCGCCTACTCGTACCTTCCGCGGTCATGCGAAGAAAGACTAGGAGGAGCGTAAATGCAAGCTAAAGCTATTGCAAAGTATGTCCGCGTTTCTCCGCGCAAAGCGCGCATTGTCGTTGACAAGATTCGCGGTAAAGAAGTAGCCGACGCTCTCGATATCCTGCGCTTTAATGAGCGTGCGATTTCTGAGGTCGTCTCGAAGGTCGTCGCTTCGGCGGCGTCTAACGCTGAAAACCAATACGGTGTACGCCAGGAGAACCTGGTCATCAAAGAGGCTTTCGTTGATGAAGGCCCCACTTTGAAACGATTCCGTCCGCGTGCAAAGGGCTCTGCGAGTCCCATCATGAAGCGCACGAGTCATATCACCGTAGTCGTAGCCACTCGAGAGGAGGCCTAAGACATGGGTCAGAAAGTCAAGCCGACAGGCTTCCGCCTTGGCATCACCGAGAACTGGCGTAGCCGCTGGTATGCAGGTAACGACTATGCTGCAACGCTCGATAACGATATCAAGCTGCGCAAGCATGTAGAAAAGAAGCTCAACAACGCCGCGCTTTCCCGCGTGGAAATCGAGCGCGCTGGCGACAAGATCAAGGTCATCATCACGACCGCCCGCCCGGGTATCGTTATTGGCAAGAAAGGCGCAGAGGTCGATGTGCTCCGCAAGGAACTCGAAGAGATTTCAGGCGGTCATATCAGCATTGAGGTTATCGAGGTCAAGCGCC
>CAYSZR010000003.1:41845-53834 GCA_964435565.1 uncultured Coriobacteriaceae bacterium | reverse complement strand
ATTGCACAGTCCATTGCCGAGCAGCTCGAGGGACGCGTCGCATTCCGTCGCGCTATGCGCAAGGCTGTTCAGTCCGCTCGCAAGTCGGGTGCCCAGGGCATTCGTATTCAGTGCTCGGGTCGCCTTGGTGGCGCCGAAATGAGCCGCCGCGAGTGGTACCGCGAAGGCCGTGTGCCGTTGCATACGCTGCGCGCCATGATTGACTATGGCTTCGCTACCGCCCATACGACTATGGGTTCTTGCGGCGTCAAGGTCTGGGTCTACTATGGTGAGGTTCTTCCTGGTCAAGACCAGAAGAATCCCGCTCTCGAAGGCACCTCTGCCCAGCGCCGCCCCCGCGGTCGCCGTGGTGAGAGGAGGGATCGCTAATGTTGATGCCTAAGCGAACCAAGTTCCGCAAGGTCCAACGTGGATCCATGAAGGGCACGTCTAAGGGCGGCACCAAGCTCGCATTTGGCTCCTATGGCATTCAGGCACTTGAAGCGCACTGGATTACCAATCGCCAGATCGAAGCCGCTCGTATCGCAATGACCTGTTACATGAAGCGTGGCGGTCGTGTGTGGATCACGATATTCCCCGATAAGCCCATCACCAAGAAGCCGGCAGAAACCCGCATGGGTTCTGGCAAAGGCAACCCCGAAGAGTGGGTAGCTGTCGTCAAGCCCGGTCGTATCATGTTCGAGATCGACGGTGTCGATCCCGAGACGGCACGCGAGGCAATGCGTCTTGCAATCAACAAGCTTCCCATCAAATGCAAGATGGTGATTCGTGATGATGCAGCCGAGCGCGCAGAAGCATTTGCTAAAGCACACGCTGTGGAATTTGAGCACATGCGTGAGGCAGAGGCTGAGGAAGAGGCCGAGCACGAGGCTGAAGTTGAGGCCGCACGTGAGGCCGCTGCCGCAGAAGGAGGTAACGAGTAAATGAAGCCTGCAGAAATTCGCGAGCTTACGACCGACGACCTCAATGAGAAGTTGGCAGAAGCACGTACCGAGCTCTTCAACCTGCGCTTCCAGATGGCCACGAGCCAGCTGGATAATACAGCGCGCGTGAAGACCGTGAAGAAGGACATTGCACGCATTTGCACCGAGCTGCGCGCACGTGAAATGCGTGCGGCGGTAGAGGCGACCGCTTAAGAAAGGAGCGAAACTTAAATGACCGAAGATCGTAATAGTCGTAAGGTTCGCCAGGGCGTCGTCGTCTCGGCAGCTAATGACAAGACCATCGTCGTGCAGATTCGCGAGCGTAAAGCTCACCGCGTATACGGCAAGATGATGACCACGACCAAAAAGTTCCATGCGCATGACGAGAACAACGAGGCCGGTGTGGGCGATACCGTCCGCATTATGGAGACTCGTCCCATCTCCAAGCAGAAGCGCTGGCGCCTGCTCGAAATCGTCGAGAAGGCAAAGTAGGCAGCAGGAAAGGTAATCTCATGATTCAGATGCAATCAATGCTGACTGTTGCTGACAACAGTGGTGCACACAAGGTCCAGTGCATCAAGGTGCTTGGCGGCTCTAAGCGTCGCTACGCCGGCCTGGGCGATGTCATCATTTGTAGTGTCAAGGAGGCAACTCCTAACAGTCAGGTAAAGAAGGGCGACGTTGTTCGTTGTGTCGTCGTTCGCGTTAAGAAGGAAGTCCGCCGCAAGGATGGCTCCTATATCAAGTTTGACGAGAACGCCGCAGTCGTCGTCGACGAGTCCGGTGCTCCCCGTGGTACGCGTATCTTTGGGCCCGTTGCCCGCGAACTGCGCGACCGCAAGTACATGAAGATCGTCTCTCTCGCACCCGAGACGCTTTAGGGAAAGGTGAGAAGAGAAATGACGAAGTTGAACATCAAGACCGGTGATACCGTCAAGGTTATCTCTGGCAAGGACAAGGGCACGACAGGCGAGGTTCTTTTTGCCTATCCCGAAAAGGGCCGTGTAACCGTTCAGGGTGTTAACCTTGTTCACAAGGCATTGCGCCCGACGCAGGTTAACCCCAATGGCGGCATCGACACACGCGAAGCGGCAATCGACGCTTCCAATGTCATGCTCGTCTGCCCTGCGTGCGGCCTTCCCACGCGCATCGGTTTCAAAACCGAAGGCGATGACAAGGTCCGTGTTTGCAAGAAGTGCGGTAAAACTATTAAGTAGGTAATCGATATGGCTGCCGGGAACTTGTCCTGGCAGCCATATCAGGCCCTTGGTATACGCCAAGGGGGCGAGGTCGGAACCCCGCCTTAAATCTCGAAGGAGCAAGAAAATGGCACCACGTCTGAAAGAAAAGTACGAGAATGAGATCGTGAGCAAGCTCGAGAGTGAGCTTGGCATCCAGAACATCAACGATGTTCCCCGACTCGAAAAAATCGTCGTCAACATGGGCGTTGGCGAAGCAGCTGTCGATAGCAAGCTCATCGATGCAGCTGTTGAGGATTTGCGCATCATCACCGGCCAGCAGCCGATGATTTGCCATGCAAAGAAATCTATCGCAACCTTCAAGCTGCGTGCTGGCATGCCTATTGGCGCCAAGGTCACGCTGCGTGGCGAGCGTATGTATGAGTTCTTCGATCGTCTTGTTGCTACGGCGATTCCGCGTATTCGCGACTTCCGCGGCCTGTCACCGAAGAGCTTTGATGGTCATGGAAACTATTCCATGGGCGTCACCGAGCAAATCATCTTCCCTGAAATCGAATACGATAAGGTCGATCGCACCCGTGGTATGGATATCACGTTTGTGACGACGGCTAAAACCGATGAAGAGGGCAAGGCATTGCTCGTTGCATTCGGTTTCCCGTTTGCGGCCAAGTAGATTTCGAGGTATAGTGGGCAATCGCTGCGCCCATAACAATGGACGCAGCTTGTACGATTTATTAGGAAAGGATGAGCATTGGCAAAGAAATCGATGATCGCCAAGGCAAATCGTGAGCCGAAATACAGCACGCGCGCGTACACGCGCTGCAACCGCTGCGGCAGACCGCGTTCGGTCTATCGTAAGTTCGGTCTGTGCCGTATCTGCTTGCGCGAACTTGCCCTGAAAGGCGAACTCCCCGGTGTCCGCAAAGCAAGCTGGTAAGACGGCTTACGCAGACGAGACGCTGGGCTGCTTTAAGCAGGCGTGACCATCATGGGTGGCCACGAACCACATAAGAGCAGTCATCAACGAACCATAGGAGGAATCAATGAGCACGACTGATTCGATCGCAGACATGCTCACGCGTATCAGAAACGCGAACACTGCGAACAAAGAGACGGTTTCCATGCCGTCCTCACGAAAGCTTGTCGAAGTTGCCCGAATCATGAAGGAAGAGGGCTACATCGCGGAATACGAGATTATCTCGAAGACTCCGCAAGACGAGCTTTTCATCACGTTGAAGTACGGGAAGAAGAAAGAGAAAGTTATTCGCGGCCTGCGCCGTATCTCTAAGCCCGGACTTCGCATTTACGCTGGCAAGAATGATCTGCCCCGTGTTTTGGGCGGACTCGGCACTGCCATCATCTCAACATCAAAAGGCGTCATGACTGACCGCGATGCCCGCCTTGCTGGCGTCGGCGGCGAAGTCTTGGCATATATCTGGTAAGAACCGAGAAGGGAGCAAGAACATGTCACGTATTGGCAAGTTGCCCATTCCGGTCCCTGCCGGAGTCGAGGTCAAAATCGACGGAGCCACGGTTACCGTCAAAGGGTCCAAGGGTGAAATCACCAGGACTTTCAACGAGAATATGGCCATTTCGCAGGCTGAGGATAACTCGATTATCGTCGAGCGTCCGAATGATGAGCGCGAAAATCGCGCCCTGCATGGTCTCACCCGTTCTCTGATCAACAACATGGTCATCGGCGTCAACGAGGGCTTCAGCAAGACCCTCGAGCTTGTCGGCGTTGGCTATCGTGCCGCACTCAAGGGTAATAAACTCGAGATTCAGCTCGGTTTTTCACACCCCGTCATCGTCGACTCTGTAGAGGGCATCACGTTTGAGTGCCCCGAGCAGACGGTCATCAAGATCAGCGGTATCGATAAACAGCTGGTTGGCCAAGTCGCCGCGGATATCCGCGCCTTCCGCAAGCCTGAGCCGTATAAGGGCAAGGGCATTCGCTATCAAGGTGAGCACGTCCGCCGCAAAGAGGGCAAGGCAGCTAAGTAAGAAACTTACGCCGATCGTCGTATCGGTTGATTTCAAGGAGAACGGTAAAGTATGGATAAGCTCAAGGCAAAGAAGGCGAAGCTGCAACGCCGCCAGCGCCGTGTGCGCGGCAAGGTATCCGGCACGCCCGAGCGCCCGCGCCTCCGCGTGACGCGCTCCAATGCGAATATTTACGTACAGGTTATCGATGACGTAGCGGCTGTCACATTGGCAAGCGCATCGTCGCTCGATTCGAGTATCAAGGCTTCCGGCAAGAGCGGCGCCAATGTCGCTGGTGCCGAAGAGGTCGGTAAGCTCATTGCCAAGCGTGCGATTGACGCTGGCATCACCGAGGTCGTTTTCGACCGTGGTGGCAATCTTTATCATGGCCGTATCAAGGCTCTCGCGGATGGCGCTCGCGAAGCCGGACTGAAATTCTAGGGGGAGGGAAACATGGCACAGAAGCCTAACAACAGAAAGTCCAACAGGCGTGAAGCACAGCAGACCCCCGAGCTCGAAGAGCGCGTCGTCTATATTAATCGCGTATCTAAGGTCGTCAAAGGTGGTCGTCGTTTTGGACTGACCGCACTCGTGGTAGTGGGCGATCGCAATGGCAACGTTGGCGTTGGCATGGGCAAGTCTGCAGAGGTGCCCATTGCTATCAGCAAAGGTGTCGAGGACGCGAAGAAGAATATGTTCAAGGTTCCGCTGACTGAAGAGGGCACTATTCCGCATCAGGTAACGGGCGAGTTTTCTGCCGGTCGCGTGCTGCTCAAACCTGCAACGCCTGGTACCGGTGTTATCGCCGGCGGTCCTGTGCGTGCACTGCTCGAGCTTGCAGGCGTCAAGGACGTATTGTCCAAGTCGCTTGGCACGGACAACGCTATGAATATCGTGAAAGCGGCTGCTGAGGGCCTCAAAGCTCTGCAGAGCCCCGAGCAAGTTGCCGCTCGTCGTGATATGACCGTTGCTGCAATCTACGGAAAGAAGGTTCAGTAATGGCTGATGCAAAAAAGACCCTGCGCATCACGCAGGTTAAAAGCACGATCGGCTATAAGTCCGATCAGGCGAGGACTTTGAAAGCGCTGGGCCTTGGCAAGATTGGCTCGAGCGTCGAGCAGGTTGATAATCCGGCTATACAGGGCATGATCTTCAAGGTCAAGCACCTTATCGAAGTCGAAAAGCTGTAATGAACGCTTTGTCGTTGCAAGAAAGAAGTCTTGTGACGATATTAGGAAGTTAGCCGGCGGCGAGCTGCCGGCTGCATCCGTTTTCGGATGCATGCGATATAAGGAGTTGCACGATATGGATCTCTCTAATCTTAAACCGGCCGAAGGATCGGCGAAGAACCGCAAGCGCGTCGGTCGTGGACATGGTTCAGGCCATGGCGGCACGTCCGGTCGTGGTATGAACGGCCAGGCATCGCGTGCCGGCGGCACGAAGGGCCCTGGCTTCGAAGGCGGACAGACCCCGCTTGCCATGAGGCTTCCCAAATTGCCCGGCTTTCGCAATATCAATCGCAAAGAGTACCTGCCGGTGAATGTTGCTCGTCTGGAAGAGAAATACGAGGCTGGTGAAACCGTCGATGCCGATACGCTCGTGGCAAAAGGCATCATCAAGCATGCTGATGCTCTGGTGAAGGTTCTTGGCGATGGCACTATCACCAAGGCTCTCACTGTCCAGGTGGATAAGGTCTCCGCTTCTGCTAAGGCTAAGATTGAAGCGGCCGGAGGAAAGGTCAAGTAATCGTGCTCAGGGCACTCGCTAACGCATTCAAGGTCAAGGAGCTCCGTCATAAGATCTTCTTCACCTTGGCAATTATCGCGCTGTACCGTGTCGGTTCGTTTATTCCCGTTCCGGGCATTCCGTTTGCGCAGCTTGTCTCGAACTTCCGTGACACGAGCACCAATGCCGGTCTGCTCATGCTCAACCTGTTCTCTGGCGGCGCACTCGAGTATTTCTCGGTATTCTCGCTGGGTATCATGCCCTACATCACCGCTGCAATCATCATGCAGCTTATGCAGGGTGTTGTTCCTCAGCTAGCGGCGTGGCAAAAAGAGGGCGAAACGGGCCAGCGCAAGATTACGCGTATCACCCGTTATCTTACGCTCGTACTTGGTTTGATCAACGCAGTTGGTTATCTGGTTTTGTTCCAGAACGCCTTCGGTGTTAGTTTTGCCTCCACGGGTGTGCCTCAATGGCTGACGAATACCGTCATCATTGTCACGTTGGTTGCTGGCACTGCATTTATCATGTGGATGGGCGAGCTCATCACGCAGCGCGGTATCGGCAATGGTATGTCGCTCATCATCTTTGCGAACATCATCGCGCGGCTTCCAAGTGCTCTGCTCGATTCCATCCAGAATTCCGCAGATCAGATGCAGGGTATTCTTATGACGGTGCTCATTGTCGTGGTCATACTCGTCGTCATACCGGCAATCGTTTTCATCGAACGAGGCCAGCGCCGTATTCCGGTCCAGTACTCCAAGCGTGTTGTGGGCCGCAGGGTAATGGGTGGCCAGTCCACGTACCTTCCATTTAAGGTCAATGGTTCTGGAGTTATTCCTATTATCTTCGCCTCAGCGCTTCTCTACATCCCGGCCCAGGTTGCTGCGTTTTTCAGCGATGCCCAGTGGCTGCAAGAAATCGCCAATTTCTGTTCGGCCGGTTGGGGTAACTGGATTTTGACCTTTGCGCTGATTGTCTTCTTCTCGTATTTCTATACGTCGATGATCTATCATCCGCAAGACACGGCCGACAATTTAAAGAACAACGGCGGGTTCATCCCTGGCGTGCGTCCGGGCGGTGCTACCGTCCAGTATATAAAGGACGTTATTAGCCGCATCACACTTCCGGGTGCGATGTTCCTCGCAGCAATCGCGATTATCCCTTCGATTCTGTATTCGTTTTCGGGGAATAACCTCATTCAGCTGTTTGGCGGTACATCAGTGCTCATCATGGTCGGTGTCGCGCTTGACACGATGACCAAGCTGGAAAGCCAGCTCAAGATGCACAATTACGATGGCTTCTTCAAGTAGATTACCGAGGTGATTTCAATGAATATCGTTCTTCTGGGAGCTCCTGGTGCTGGCAAAGGCACTCAGTCCGCAAAGCTTGTCGATGAATACAGCTTCAAGCATCTTTCGACCGGCGATTTGCTTCGCGCAGCCGTGAAAGATGGCACAGAGTTTGGTACTCGCGCCAAGTCCTTTATGGATGCCGGGGAGCTTGTTCCGGATGAGGTCGTCATAGGGTTGGTCGAAGAAACACTTAAGGTCGATCCTTCTGCCTCTTATCTGCTTGACGGGTTTCCGCGTACTCCTGCTCAGGCGGTTGCCCTTGATGGCGTGTTGTCCAATCTGGGCGCAAAGCTTGATTTTGCGGTTGCGCTCGAGGTGGACAATGAAGTGGTTGTTTCCCGTATGTCTCAGCGACGCGTTTGTCGCGATTGCGGATTCCCCGGCACTGTCGATACAGGTGCTGTTTGCCCCAGTTGTGGTGGCGAGATGTATCAGCGTGATGATGATAACGAGGAAACCGTGCGCAATCGTCTTGCCGTCTATGACAAGTCAACGAGCCCGCTCATCGATTATTATCGAGGCAATGGCATCTTGATCGAGCTTGACGGTAATCAGTCTCCCGATACGGTTTTCACCTCGCTGAAAGCAGCTATCGGTAAGTAGGAATCATGAGACATTTTCGCTTGGATGGCGTAAAGATAAAAACGCCATCGAAAATCGAAGCGATGAGAAAAGCCGGCTGTCTAAGCGCGCAAGCGCTTGAGGCAGTCGGCTCTTTTATCGCGCCAGGTGTTACAACGGCCGAGTTGGACGCCCGTGCCGAGCAGTGCATTCGTTTAGCTGGCGGGACCCCCGCTTTCAAAGGCTATGGTGGTTTTCCCGCTACGATATGCGCTTCCATAAATGACATGGTCGTACATGGCATCCCAAGTGAACATGTCGTTCTTAAAGAAGGCGATATCGTTTCCATTGATACGGGCGCTTTGGTGAATGGCTGGGTTGGCGATAACGCCGCAACATTTGCCGTGGGCGCTATCAGCGATGAAGACAGCCGCCTCATCGAAACGACCAAGGCAGCCTTGATGGCGGGTATCGAGCAAGCCGTTTCGGGAAATCATCTGGGAGATATAGGCCATGCTGTTCAAGAGATTGCCGAGCAGGCAGGATTCGGCGTTGTCCGGGACTATGCTGGTCATGGAATTGGCCGTGCTATGCACGAGTCGCCGATCGTGCGAAACTTTGGCGAACCAGGAACAGGCCTGCTTTTGGAAGTAGGCATGGTTCTTGCGATAGAGCCCATGCTCACGGCTGGGACGTTTCGTGTGAAGACGATCGATGATGGATGGGGTGCGGTAACATGCGACCATAAAGCATCGGCGCATTTCGAACATACGGTCGCCATTACCGAAGATGGTCCATTGATCTTGACGGTGTCGCAAGGCAAATAATCCGTTCACATAAAAATTCAAAAATTTATACTAGTCTTGGCACGTTTGTTGCAGTAACATATACTTTCGCGTATGTAGAGTCTTAGCGAAAGAGTAGAGTGCGTGAGCAAAGAAGATGCTATTGAACTTGAGGGGAAGGTCGTAGAGCCGCTCCCCAACGCTATGTTCAAAGTTGAGCTTGAGAACGGCCATCAGGTTTTGGCCCATATCTCGGGCAAGATGCGTATGCATTACATCAAGATTCTTCCCGGTGACAAGGTGACGGTTGAGCTTTCTCCGTATGATCTTGACCGTGGGAGAATCACTTATCGTTACAAGTAGTCGCTTGTAACAACGATACATGACAGGGCTTCCGATTTGGACCCTGCCATTTTAGGTGTGAAAAAAATCGCCTGCGGCTGGGCGTGGCTATAAACGAAGTGTCAACACTTTCGGAAAGGTATGGAAATTATGAAGGTGCGTCCTTCGGTAAAGAAGATATGTGACAAGTGCAAGATCATTAGGCGTCATGGCAAGGTTTACGTTATTTGCGAAAACCCCCGCCATAAGCAGCGCCAAGGCTAAGAAGGGGAACGACATTGGCTCGTATACTCGGTGTAGACCTTCCGCGTGATAAGCGCGTGGAAACTGGTCTGACTTATATCTACGGCATCGGCCTCACCCGTGCAAAGAAGATTTGCGCAGAGGCGGGCGTCAACCCTGACACGCGCGTGAAAGACCTCACTGAAGAAGAGGTCGTGAAACTGCGCGACAACATCGATGCAAACTATACGGTAGAAGGCGACCTTCGCCGTGAGAACTCGCAGAACATCAAACGATTGATGGATATTGGCTGCTATCGTGGCCTGCGCCATCGTCGTGGCTTGCCCGTTCGTGGTCAGCGCACTCACACCAACGCCCGTACCCGCAAGGGACCACGCCGTCAAATCGGCGCTAAGAAGAGGGGCTAGGTGAGAGGACAACATGGCTAAGAAACAACAGGCAACGACCCGCGTCCGCCGTGCAGATCGTAAGAACATCACGGTTGGCCAGGCTCATATCAAGAGCACGTTTAATAATACGATTGTTTCCATCACCGACACGCGCGGCAACGTCATCTCTTGGCAGTCCGCTGGTACGGTTGGATTCAAGGGTTCTCGCAAGTCCACGCCGTTTGCGGCGCAAATGGCTGCCGAACAGGCTGCCAAGATGGCTATGGAGCATGGCCTCAAAAAGGTTTCTGTCTTCGTTAAGGGTCCCGGCTCTGGCCGCGAGACCGCTATCCGTTCGCTGCAGGCCGCTGGCCTCGAAGTAGCGAGCATCCAGGACTGCACGCCCATCCCGCACAACGGTTGCCGTCAGGTCAAGCGTCGTCGCGTATAGCTTAGAAAGGTAACACAGTTATGGCAATTAACAGGACCCCGGTTCTGAAGCGCTGCCGTCAGCTTGGCATTGACCCAATCGTGCTCGGCTACACCAAGGAATCTAAGAAACAACCCAAGCAGCGTCGTCGTCAGGAAAGTGAATATGGTCGCCAGCTTCGCGAGAAGCAGAAGGCCAAGTTCATCTATGGCGTACTCGAAAAGCAATTCCGCGGCTACTATAACAAGGCTCGCCGCATGCAGGGCGTTACGGGCGAAAACCTCATGATGATCCTTGAGTCCCGCCTGGACAACGTCGTCTTTCGATTGGGCTTTGCGCGTACACGCAAAGAGGCTCGTCAGACCGTTACGCATGGTCATATCACAGTCAACGGCAAGCATGTCGACATTCCATCATATCGTGTGAATGCTGGCGATCTGGTTGCAATCGCACCGGAAGCCAAGGAACTTCTTGTCATCAAGAGCGCACTCATCTCTAATGAGCGCGTGCAGGTGCCCGCATGGCTCGAAGTTGACATTGAAAAGCTCCAAGGCAATGTCATTTCGCTGCCCACGCGAGATCAGATTGATCTGGATATCCAGGAGCAGCTCATCGTCGAGCTCTATTCGAAGTAATTTTCACCTGTCCTATCCGGTTCAAGTCTCGAGGAGGCTTATAAATGACTGAGTTCATGAGGCCCAAGATCAATGTCGAGCAGGTTGGCGACAACATTGCACGATTCATCATGGAGCCGCTCGAGCGTGGCTATGGTCAAACGCTTGGTAACAGCATCCGCCGCGTCCTGCTTTCTTCTTTAGACGGCGCTGCAGCAACTGCTATCAAGATCGAGGGCGTGCAGCACGAATTTACGACTGCCACAGGCGTTGTAGAAGACGTCACGGACATCGTTCTCAACGTCAAAGGTCTTGTTTTCGCTTCGTTCGCCGGTGGCGAAGAGGCGACGGCAACGCTCTCTGCGCAGGGTCCGTGTGTAGTCACTGGTGCTGATCTGGAAGTTCCGACCGAATTCCAGCTCATCAACCCTGAGCATGTTATCGCGACCCTTTCTGAGGGCGCGCAGCTTGAGATGTCGGTGCGTATTGGCGTTGGACGTGGCTATGTGCCAGCCGAACGCAACAAACGTCCCGAAGATCCCATTGGCATCATTCACGTTGACTCGCTGTTCTCGCCGATTCGCCGTTGCACCATGGATGTTACCGACACCCGTGTTGCGCAGCGTACCGACTATGACAAGCTTATTCTGGAAGTTGAGACGAATGGCGCAATCAGCCCTATCGAGGCAGTGTGCCAATCCGCCAATATCATCAACCAGCATATGATGGCGTTTCTCTCGCTTGATGAAAACGAAGAGGAAGTCGAAACCGCAAGCATCTTCGCCCCTGAAGGCCCGGGAAAGAACACCGAGCTCGAAAAGCAGATCGAGGATCTGGACCTTTCGGTCCGTTCCTACAACTGCCTCAAGCGCGCTGGTATTCACTCGGTTCGTCAGCTGGTCGAGTATTCAGAAAACGATCTGCTTAATATCCGAAACTTCGGGGCAAAGTCGATTGAAGAAGTCAAAGACAAGCTTCAGTCGATGGACCTCGGCTTGAAGCTATAATCTAGTAGGAGATTCAATGAGGCATTACAAGAAAGGCCGCAAGCTGGGGACCGATGCCAGCCACACTAAGGCCATCAAGAAGAATCTTGCGGTCGCTGTTTTTACTAATGATCGCATCAAGACGACCGTGACGCGTGCCAAAGAGGTGCGTGGCTATGTCGAGCGTATCGTCACTTGGGCAAAGAAAGGCGACTTGCATTCTCGTCGTCTGGCTATTGCTGCCCTTGGCGACAAAGAGCTCGTCCGCGAGGTGTTCGAGAAGGCAGAGCAGGGGATGTGGGCTGATCGCAATGGCGGTTATACCCGTATCATGAAGCTTGGTCCGCGCAAGGGCGATAATGCGCCTATGGCGATTCTCGAGCTGGTTGAAGAGGCGGTTTCTTCCAAGTCCAAGCAGGAAGATAAGCCCAAAAAGGCCAAGAAAACGGTAAAGAAGACCGAGAAGGCCGAAGAG
>CAYSZR010000003.1:31512-41745 GCA_964435565.1 uncultured Coriobacteriaceae bacterium | reverse complement strand
GAAGAGGCCGTAGAAGTCGAAGCTGAAACTGAGGAGACTCCTGAGGTCGAGGCTGAAGAAGATGCCGAAGAAGCTGTAGACGAGGCATCCGAGAAAAAGGCTGAATAGCGGCTATAGGGCCGTTGGAGGGCAACGATGCCACAGACGCTGGCGTTTGGTACCTATATTTCAGGAACAAGCCCTATCCATGTCTTAAATGCACAGGTCAAGATTATCTTGGCCTGTGCTATTTCTATTGCCATCTTTTTTATCGAGTCTTGGATTGGCATGCTGCTTGCTACTGCGTGCCTTGTCTTGCTGTACTGCATTGCGCACGTTCCTGTACGCAATGCGTTGCGCGGTTTAATCCCCATTGCCTTCATTCTTGTTTTTACCGTTGCTGTCCATATGTTCAGCATCAATATGACGGGATCCTATGCGCCCGGTCAAAGTACTGCGGGATCGCTTGGGTTGGAACAGCAGTGGATCCTCTTCGGAAGTTTTGGGATTACGCTTGACGGTTTGGCGCGCGGGCTTTTCTTCGCGTTGCGCATCGCGCTCCTCGTTGGAGTTTGCTCGCTGCTTACCTTCACGACTTCCATGATGGAGCTCACTGATGCGATGCTGCGCATGTTCGGCCCGTTGAGGCGTTTTAGGGTGCCGGTCGATGATCTGGCGATGATGATTTCCATCGCCTTGCGGTTTATACCCACAACTGCTCACGAAGCGCAGGTTTTGCAGCTTGCTCAGAAGGCGAGATGCGCAAATTTCGATGACGGAAACATGCTCGTGCGTATGAGAGCATGGGTGCCGGTGTTTATCCCCTTGTTTGTACGCCTGTTTCGCAGGGCTGACGAGCTCGCTGCGGCGATGGATGCGCGCTGTTATGCGGGGGGAGTCAGGATACGCTTGCGTGAAACGACCTTGCACGGTAGTGACATTGCGGCAATTGCGATTGGAATCGCACTGCTTGCAGCTGCCTGTGTTTTCCTCTAGCGTGTCATAGTGGTTCCCTGTGTCGAGGCCCGCATTGTATTTGACACCGGATCATGGAAAAAGAGATGGACTATCATGGCGCAGCGTTCGCTTGTTCTGACAGTTTCATATAACGGTGCAGGATATTCTGGTTTTGCCAAACAGAAAGATTCGAATATCCGAACAATACAAGGTGAAATTGAACAGGCCCTTGCCATCCTGTTTAGGCATTCGGTTGCCACGGTATGCGCAGGCCGCACTGATGCCGGAGTCCATGCGCTTGGTCAGGTCGTCTCATGCGTTGTCGACGATGATGAGCTCGATGCCCGCCCTTTTGAAAAACTCCTTATCTCCCTGAACGCGCTTACCCCAGACGACATCGTTATACATCATGCGCGCCTGGAGTCTCCGGAGTTTTCGGCGCGTTTTGATGCTGTTGCACGAGAATATCGCTACCGTATCGTCATCGGCTCTGCTCCGCCTGTTTTTCTTGCAGACTTTGCATGGTGGAAGCGCGGATCGTTGGATATCGATGCGATGCGTGCGGGCGCAGCGCATTTAATAGGTGAACATGATTTCAAGTCATTTTGCAAAGCGGCCAGTGCTGAGGGAAAGACGACGATGCGTCGAATCGATGCAGTGGAGATTTTCGAGGAAGAGCATCTTGGCGAAAGATGTTTGGTTGTTCGTGTGGTGGGAAATGCGTTTCTTCATTCTATGATCCGCACTATCGTGGGAACACTTGTTGCCGTAGGCACGGGTCAGCGTGATTCTGACTGGGTTGCCGATGCCCTTGCTGCCTGTGATAGAGGCGCCGCAGGCGAGACGGCTCCCGCGCATGGCCTTACTTTCTGGCGCGTTACCTACTGATTCGACCGTGTGTTTGCGGGGTTGTCTTTTCGCATTTCATGCCTTGAGACCATCCTGTAACCTCGCTTTCAGTCTGCATTCGCTATACTTGCGCGTGACGAAAGGAGCGTTATGACTACCCTAGACACTATTAAGCAGATTCTCGAAGAGAACCTCTCTATTGCGCCCGAGCAGATCAGCGAGGATTCTACACTGGATTCGCTCGACATCGATTCGCTTGACTTGGTCGAGCTGATCTGTGACATCGAGGATGCAGAAGGCATCGATTTTGGCGAACCGGAGGGGCTTGAAACGGTCGGTGACATCGTCACCCATATCGAATCGCTTAAGTAGCCTATGAATAGATTCGCCACATGGTTCTTTAAGTTCATGCAGGGTAGATATGGCTTTGACCAACTTGGTCAAGCGATCGGCATCGGAGTGGTCGTACTTTGGATCGTCTCTATTATCTTCGGTGTCTTTTCGAACCTGTTTGGTATCTGGGCGTCCATGGTTTCCACTATCCTTAACTGGATCGGTCTTGCCCTTCTCGCGTGTATGGTGTTTCGCATCTTGTCTCACAATCACGAACGAAGGCGTTCTGAAAATGTGCGCTACCTTGCAAGACGCGGAAAGCGGCAACGACAAGGGCATGCATCACCAAGTGATATATCGGCAGATCACGAGCCCGGTTACACATATTTGACTTGCTCGTTTTGCAACCAGCAGATGCGCGTTCCCAAGGGAAAAGGCAAGATTGCCGTGAAGTGTCCTTCTTGTGGGGAAAAGACTATCGTTAAGAGTTAAACTATACGCATGGAAGATTTCAGCAACTATAGAGAAGTGCCGCTCACAGGACGTGCGCCCGAATATTCTGAGCACGAGCTCGGTCCGCAGCCTGTCGACCCATCGGTGCTCACCGATGACAGGGGCGATTCGGACCTGCTTGCGTTTGAGAAAACCTGGGGACATAGGCTGCTGGCAGGACTCGGTGTCGTTATGCTCGTCATTGCGGCGATTCTCATCGTTTTCTGCATCATCGAGCTTTTCAAGGTTGCAGACGTTGCGATAGTTGCTCCTAACCTCGGCGTATGGGGAGCTTATCTATATGGCACGGGCTTTGCGTGCGGCATACTGATTATTCCCCCCGCAATCATCGCCATATACGTTGCCAAGCATCCCGGAAAGGTGACCGTCGCAATCGTTGCTGCGATTGTTGCAATCGTTGCAGCGGTGGCCTTCTTCGGTTTTGCGCTGACGACGACGCCACAGTATGTGATCACGGCGCTTCTATATACGCTGCTGCTCGCCGCGCTTCCAGTCTTGTATCTTGTCGCTGCACTCAAGATCAAGCGATCTTTGTAGACGGGCGACCGGCAGCCCGATTACGTTTTCATAATCACCCTGTATACGGTCTACCAAAGTCGCTCCTTTGCCTTGGATACCGTATGCGCCCGCTTTGTCGAATGGCTCTCCCGTCGAGATATACGCATCGATTTCAGCATCGTCAAGGGTTCGAAAGACGACGTCGGTTGTTTCTGCAAATGTCGAGCAGGTTTTGTCGTGGACAATACAGACGCCGGTTATCACCTGGTGCGTATGCCCCGAAAGTGCTCGCAGTGTTGTGCGCGCCTCTGCGATGTCTGCGGGCTTGCCATAGACGCGTCCATCGAGCACGACGATGGTATCGGCACCGATGATAACTGCATCTGCCGAGGTCTTCGTTGAAACGGCAGATGCCTTGGCGTGCGCGTTGTGGATTGCAATAGCAGCTGGGTTGAGGTTTGCCGGCGCGGTTTCATCTGCATCGCTTACGATGATACGGAACGTGTAGCCAGCACGTGCGAGCAACTCGCTGCGGCGTGGAGAGCCAGAGGCCAATATGAGTTTTGATTTTGTTTTCATGGGCACAGTCTATCAAATGGCTGCATCAGCTACAGTTCTCTGATCTTTTCTAAGAGTTCTTTGCGGCTCGTACAGGCGGTTTTCTTCAAGATGTTTCCTACGTGGTATTTTACGGTTCGCTCGGTTATGACGAGCCGCGTTGCTATCTCTTGATTTGTGTCTCCGGCTATTATGCGTACGAAGACCTCTTCCTCGCGCTTGGATAGGCCACTTGAAGCAATGAATTCAGAGAGGCTATGTTCGCGTTTTTGCTTTATCGTCACAGGAAGGTAGTCACGATGATAGAGCAAGAAAATGAGCGCGAGCAGAACCAGGAAAACCGCTGAATCCAATATGGCGAGTGAAAAAGTATCGCCTGCGAATACCCAGCCTGTGAATCCGCCTACGGCTTCTCCGATACGACCCCAGACAAGGCCTAACACGCATAATGGCAGCAACTGCGCATCTTTATCGTAGAGGTCGGCAAATACAAGTATGCGGAATATGACGTAGAACGCTCCGAATATATAGCCAAGCTGCGCAAGCATCTGCGCTGCTGCCATGTTGCCGTTTAGTGGCAACGAGATAATGGCGAAGACAAATGATGCCAAGGTCATCACAAGGCCTAAAGTGCGGTTTTTATCGTTGATAAGCGCTGCGGCTATAAGACCGAGTGCATAGAAAGCACGTGTGAATTCGACGCTGATTATCCCTGTTTGATAGGAGAAAGCTGGAAAGTAGAACATCACGTTGCAAATGAAGGTTAGAAGAAAAACGACGGCTCCAGGAAGCAGGCATGCTTTGAGTGCGCGTCTAAGCGAGTGTTGTCTAGATGGGGTTTTGTCGTTGTCTGTAACGGGCGCCGGCAGGATGTTCGCAGTTGCCACGACAAGAACGATAGCTATCAATGCGAAGACGCCGTAGAGCCAGATGACGTCTTTTCCGGCAAGAAAGTTACCTCCGCCTAAAAGAGAGATTAGATACGACCCCACGCTTCCACAGGCATACGCTGCGCCAAAGACGATGCCACGATGCCTAATAGGCGCGAAAAGAGAGAGCCACGCAAGATAAAAGCCGGTGGCCGCGCCATTCATGAAATTCATGAGAATGCCCGAAATTGCCACCGTTATGCCGTCGACGGTGAGAACCATGACTGCCGTGAAGACAAGGTCGAGGAGCATGATGGTCGAAAACACGCTGCGATCAAGCGCACGTTTGGGGTTGCGGTACAGGGCAAACCCAAAGAGCCCTAAGCCTATTGCCTGCGGTACATATCCGCCGAATGCCTCGCTAAGAAGATGCGCTTCGTCTGTGGAAAAGAAAAGTGGAAGACGATGGATCCAGGTAAGGTAAGCCGAACCCGTCCATAGGTAACAAAGTCCGATAAGAGCACAGACGATGATTGCAGGATATATGGGTATACGCATACGCTCCGCGCTCATCAACATCCTCCTTATGGATCCAAGATAACGGCAATTATTCTACAACATGAGCTGACGCAAAAAGAATTGCAGCTGGTTGTTCTGTCGCTATTTGCGAAAGAAACGCGCATGTTATAGCACGTCAAAGCATACCTGTACCGAAACTGGACTATCAGTACAGGTATGCGCGTGCATAATTGTAATGTGGGGTTTTAGGCGGTTCCAAGGGAAGGGGCTCTTCATGAAGACGATGCTTCGCTCGGTTCTTTCGATAGTCATATCGACCGTAATCATGATAGGACTTGCTCCTGTGTTTTCATACCTTGCGGGTGGACATGTCTACGAGGCGCAGGCGACGCAAAATCAGGTGGCTATCACCAGCCTCGCAGCCAAAGAAGGTACTGATCAGACCCTTACCGTTGGCTTTACAGGGCCATCCTCGACAACAGCAAAACAGTTCGTCGTGCATCTGTATTACGAGAAAACAATCAATGACCATTCATATCGTGTTGAGCGCTGCGCTGATCCGATTTCAGCGGTTGATCAGGATGGTTATGGATATACGTGCGATCTTGCCGTTCCTGCAAATGTTGATGCAGCCTGCTCGTTTCATGCTTACGTGGTTATGCAAAACCAAAACGGCACCACGGTTGAATCGGAGGACCGCGAAGTTGACGCTATGCCCCAGCGCACGAGCGTGACCGCCAGCAATAAATTAACCGTTACTATTCCTAAAAATACTGAAAAGGGAATAGAGGCTCCCGTGTCATATGTTTTCTATTACGACCCCGGACAACCCGAGGGGCAACGTGAAATCAATACCTTTGGTACGGCAGATAATCACAGTGAGGTAGTAAATGGCGTCTGCTTCGATCAGGCTAAACGGGAGCTCACAATTTCCGGTGGCTATAATGCGATCGTTGAGCAATATTGCCCATATGAAGGTTGCGACCTGAATAAAATCATTCTGAATAACGCCCAATTTGAAAAAATAGATATCAAAGGCCAAAAACCTGTATCCATCGAACTTATTGACACGAGCACGGGAAATATATGTCTCGACAGCCTTGCCGATGTATGCATCACCAGTTCCTCTGGAGATTCGACGGCAACTCTAACTGGCAACATCGATGCAAAGTCGGCATCGACCGGGTCCGAGCTTAGCAACTGCGCTGTCATCATGTCGAACATCTCCTATAGCGTCCAAACTGCGGAGGATTTTGTGCTCCGTGCGGGGTCGATTGCATTTGATACTTGCAAGGTTAAGATCGATTCGCAGTCAACAAGCGCCTCGTCTGTGATAGCCGCTCTTGATGGAAATGGCACCGGTGCGAAGAAGACCCTTATCGACGGCAACGGGATTATGGTCAGGAACTGTTCTTCGTTTGAGGTCAAAGGATGCGAGAACGATTCTATTGTAAGCTCGTATGCAGGCGGCATACTGTTTGATGGGAGCACTGCGACCGTTTCTCGTGTCGATGACAAGATCAATAGCTTAACGGATAATCCTCAGGCTGTTTACTGCCATGGAGATTCTAGCAGTGGCACCTGCGCGCTTGAGCTAAAAAATAAGAGCGCCCTTTCTGTCAATATGACTGAGGACTATGGCGCAGGGAGTTACACTGCTATCGATTCAGAGAACGTAACCATAGAGAAGGGATCGACCCTTACCGTTGCGGCGACGCTGTCTGAATATGCAGAAAAGGGGGTTTCCTCTCTGCATGCCATGCAGGTGCTGCATGATTTCGATCTATACGGTACGGCGAATCTGACGGTCGCAAACAGCATGGCAGCAGGTGAACTTGGAACCGGAGGAATACGCAGCGGTACATATAATAGTTCGAATCGCGGAGTGTTGACTATTGATGGCGGGGAGCTGAATGTCTCTGTCAAATCAAAGGGATATACGCAGGGTATTTTCACAAACGAGCTGAATATGAACAACAATGCCATTATCAATATGGCAATCGAGGGAAACGAAGGCCCCGATGATTCAGGGCAGATAGTGGATGCTTTCGTTGGGGACAGCAGCAACATCGCGGCAACGATAAAGAACAGCGTCCTGAATGCGAACATATATGTTTCTGGGAAAGGCGCAGTCGTACGGGGAATGCACTTTGGCAGCACGAAGCTTGCTGATTCGGAATGCACCATTGGCATTCACAACGGCGGGGGCACGCTGAGCGCAACGGGAAACGAGGTAATATCAACCGCTCAAGACCCTGATGTCTCTAACACAACTGTTGTATGCCGTGTGCCCAATAGCATGCTTACGGTTGCATCCAATAATCTAAAACTGATCAGCGGAGCTAAGATCGATTTGGCTGCCTGTATATGCACGGGTCAGAAAATCGGTAACGAGCGTGCGGTTGAGACGAAAGAATGTGTGAAGCTTTCAGGTGATTTTAAACAGCTGTCGGTGAAGTTGCCTAAAAGCATCATTGAAAAAGCAACGCTGCCTGACACCGCACGTTTGATGGCAGTTAGGGGTAGCGAGTCTGGCGATACGGAAATTTGGAGTGGAAAATTAGCGGGAACAACGGGTACGATAGCGGCATATGCCAGCGCTGGCGAGTTATATAGAAACGCAAAGCTCCAAGTGATGTTAAATGGTGCTTGGACCACTGTCGCCAAATATGATAGCGACTTTCTAAACAGCGGAAGTATTACGCTTTCGACCGAAGGCTGCACTGATTTTTGGTATGTCACGGGTGTCGAGGTGAAAGATACCGGCAATCTTGTTGTCGCGCCGTCAGACTATAAGGCGACAGTAGCTAAAAACGACGACACTCACTCTTGGGTGGCCCCTGGCTTTTTTGCTGCTGGTGACTACAAGGTTACGCTTGCAGCTACGTCAAGTGCGACACTTTATGATATTGACAGCTATAACAATGATAGTTCCAAGGGAAAATGCACCCTGAATAAAGAGGGCGTAATTGCCGTGGATGGTCTTGTCGTTATACAACCATCCTCATTTTATGGAACGGTGAAAGAGTCGGGAGATGATGGCAGCCTGCTTCAGGGCGCGCGTGTCACGGCGAGCCAGACGCTCAAGAATGGTTACACCTATAGCACGACGGCGCTGACGGGAAAAGACGGCGGATACACGTTGCAGCTTTATGATTCAAGCAATGTGGACGGGCAGACCACGTATACGCTTTCATACGCCTCGTATCAGCTTACAGAGGGATCTGATAACAGCGTGTCTAAAGACACGCCCACAGCCGACGGGTTGCTTCCTGATTTCACCATGGCCAGTCAGTCGGTGCCGCGGATCGGGCTTACGTGGTCGCTGGATATTTCAGACGATGATACTGTGACCAGCGAATATGCGAATGGCCTTTCTCAGGGCTTCACACTCGGCGGTACCGTCGCCAACACGGCTCTTGCAAACTCCTTTAAGGGAAACGTGGTAATCGGGTCGGGCGTCTATGATCTATGGAGTAACGAGGATGCCAAATTGCTTCAGCCAGAAGCTGGCGTGTCTCTTTCGGTCGACTCTGGTGCGTTCGTTTTTTCTGGGGCTGATAGTATTTCCGCATCGCTTGATTCGAATAGAACGGCAACTGTAGATTTCAAGATCACCCCCCGCGCCGGTGTCAGGGTCACGTTGCAAGCTGATGTGAACAAGGCGGTCGGTCCGCATGTTGCGCAGTGGTACAAAGCGGATGGCTCTTATATAGGCGCAAGTGAGGGCAGCGCCATGGTCTCGGGGGCTGCGCAGGCTGTCTCGCTTGCTTGTCCTGAAAATACTGGTGGTACATATACGGTGGTCTATGCGCCTTCGGGCTATGTTGCCCAGCAGAGTTTGGATCAGGTCGATGCGTCTATCGAGCGCAGTACCGTGACACTTGTCAAGAGCAAGGGTACGATGATCGAGAGCACGGTCAGGCTTAAAGCCGCCTCTTCCGATAACGCGCTCTATATCACTCAGCCTAATTCCACGACTTCCGCTCCGGAAAACAGGGCAAACGACAGCGACCTCATCGCGATTCCCTGTCATCTTGAAGCGGACGCAGATGTGGAAGAAGCGACGACAAACAGAATCACTTTTGACACGCGCAACGGTTCTACCGCTCACTGTACTTTATTCGTGAACTACATCAGCATCGATTCGAACGGCGACGGGCAGACGGAGTCTTTCCCTGTCAATATAGATGCCGCTGGATTGCAGTACATCGACTTTGATACGTCGATCGGTCTGCCAATAGATTTTACGTTGTATTGCCAACCCAATGGCGATGCCGATTGCCCCCTTACGGTTCTTGCGCGAGTCAATGAGCAAGAGGGACAGCTTGTTGGTTCCGCAACGATATCGCGCCCAGGCGCAACCATTCAGGCACCTTTGCGGACTTCCACTGCTGGCATTACGGTTTCTGGTACTGCGCCGAGCGGTAAAAGCGTATGTATCTGTGACGACACGAGTGTGATTGGCACTGTTACTGCTGATGCAAAGGGGAATTGGAGTACAACGGTCGGGCTTGCGAGCCCTGGAAACAACGCCTCGGTTCATACCCTCTGTGCAAAAAGCTCTGGTGTGGTTTCTGCGACAACAGACGTGATTTACAACAGTACGGGCGCGGCTTTGCAGCGCACTGGTATGTATCTGGACGGCAGCTATTATGACGCGCGGGCATCCTATACCTGGAAGCCTTCCCATGCGAGTGTCGGCATGAATGTCATGCTCGAGTCTGAGATTGCGAATCCAGACGCTCTTAGGACCGAATATAGCCCGAACGGTCTCTCTGCTCCGGTTATTTTCGCCGTTCAGTTGATTAATGGCGAGGTGAAGTATTACGACGCACGACAGAGCGCATCAAATACAACGATTTTCCAATCTGACAGTTTTAAAGTTTACAGCCCCATCTCAAATATAGCGGTTATGTATCAGAGCAAAGATGACCCTGTTGTCACAAAGGATTCAGAGGGATATGCGACGAGCTATGTGGATGTTGCTGAACTCAACGCCTCGCTGGCATCACAAACGGCCGCCGTTGATAAGGATACACAGGCCCGTGCTCTTGAGGACCAGGGCCTGGCATTCACGCAGCCGACGGCCGATCAAGCAAAATTAAGTGGCCCTGATCTGGTAAATCAGATTCGAGCCAGTCAAAAGCAGCCCCTC
>CAYSZR010000003.1:27304-31502 GCA_964435565.1 uncultured Coriobacteriaceae bacterium | reverse complement strand
CGGAAGATACCTGTCATTTTGTTGCTGGTGCCAGGCCGGTGGCGAAAGAGGTATTCGAGGCTGACCTTGCATATGCTAAGGGGCGTTCCGAACAGGCGTCGCTCAAGAAAGCTGATGTCAAATCTGGAGAGGACACGGTTTATACGGTCTGGAGTTTCTACGAGGAAAGCGATGCAGATGGTAATGGAAAGGCAGATTCCGCTTTTGTGATGCAGCTTGTCATAATGCCGCCGGAAAGTGGCAGTGAGACTCCGTCGTATTATGAAACCGTGTCGTTGAATTCGGCAACTGAAGCTCGGCTTCCTGGCACGACGGAACCATTGGGCGTTCAGGCCGCGGAATCCGATCAGGATGCTTTGAGCGCGCAATCGAAAGACAATTGGGTATATGATCCAAAGAAGGATGGAGCATTTATAAACGGCCTACGCCAAACGGCATTTGCGACTAGATGGGATACGTTTGAGGACGGTTGGAAGCTTTGCCTGGCCGATTTGCGTGGAGATAAAGATTTCATCGAGCGCGTCACCAATTACGATTCGTGGATCAAGCAAGCAGAGACGCTTTTGAATACGCCATGCTATAAAAATCTCCCCGATGATCAGAAGGCAGCCGTTATGGACAAAATCGCCGCCTTTAACTATACCGCTCGCACAGGCAAGAAGATGAATGGCGATATTCTTATCGGCAGGACAGTGATCGATTTACTTTCAAGCGCTGTTGACGAGTTGCCTAAGGCACTAGATATGGCAACAAAGATTGGAGATAAAGCCGCCGATTCTATTCAAGAGGACTTTAATGAATCGGTGAAGATCGAACGCGACATCCTGTTCGACGAGGTTCGTAAGATCTTCTATAAGAACGGGGTGGATAAGAGCATAGAGGATTGTATCCACATGCCATCGTCCGACATATCGACGACGTATAAGCCCAGCGCGCGAATCGACCCAAGTGGTTATGTATACGAAGCCGTTCCGTCAAATACCGTCGACGGCGCGACGGTGACGTTGTTCCAGAATGTCAATGGCGTGAAAACCAAGATTGAGACCGGAAACGATTCGATTACGCCCGCCCAAAATCCGCTGACTACCGATGCAGATGGCCGCTATGAATGGTTTGTACCAGAAGGAAAATGGTTGGTTGAGGTCAGTAAAGACGGCTATGAGGGTAATGATAGTCAGAAACTACCGGAAAGCCTTGTGGGTAAACAAGAAACAATAAACGACATCACCTGGCTGAAGGTATTGCCTCCGCAGACGCAAGTGAATATCGGGATAACGAATTCAGCTGCACCATATATCAAGGATATCCATGCAGCGCCGGAAGGTGTCTTTGTTGAGTTCAGTAGGTATATGGATGAGGAAACGCTCAAGGTGGAGAATTTCATTGTCGGCGACCAGGCACCCAAATCAATAACGACGCTTGATCACGAGACCGACCCCACGACTGGCAAGAGCTATACAAGCAAGGTATTGCTCGAGTCGTCCACAGGAACATTCGAGGTGGGTAAAAATGCTGTAGTGAACGTGACGACGGCTGTGAAAAGCTATGCTGGCACGTCCATGGCAACACAGTATTCCAATTCGGTTCCCGTATATGTTTCCCATACGTTGAGCGCCAAAAACGCAGGGGTGACAGGGGCTGCTCTTGATACGGCCGGGACCCGCTATGTCGAGGGGTCGCGCGTAACGTTGACGGCGGCCGATCCACAGGCGGGTTTTGATTTCAGCGGATGGGAAGTCAAAGGTGCGGAATTGACGCTTGCTTCAACAGAGACGGTCTCGTTCGAAATGCCCAATACTGACGTTACGGTCACTGCCCTATATACAGGAAGCTCCCGCGGTGTTCGCCCGGCATCTGACGATGGTCCGGCATGGCAGGTTGAGATGACTCAGAATAATTCCAAAGTCGCGGTAGTTGGAGATCAAGTTTATAGCGGAAGTGCGCTTACTCCGACCCCTATCGTCATGGTAAATGGCGTGCTGGTCGACCCAGCTGAGTATACGGTGACGTATGAGGGTGATCATATAAACGTTGGAACGGCAACGGTTAAAGTCACGGGAAAAGGCAACTATTACACAGGATCAGCGACGGGGACATTCGCCATCATTGCAAAAACCTATGGCAAGCCGACATGGGAGAAGACGACGTACGATTATACCGGCAGCGAGATTGCACTTGGCGAACCTAGTGGTTTTGACAGTGGCGCGATGACGGTTAGCAACGATAAGGCGAAGGCGCCGGGAACCTATAAGGCCGTTATAGCACTGAAGGACAAAGCGAATACGGCGTGGGCAGACGGTACGACAACGGATATCTCTGTCGAATAGAAGATAGAGGCTGCCCCCGAGGCTGAAGGTATCGAAATGCAGCGTCTCTATAATCCGAATAGCGGCGAGCATTTCTATACGGCAAGTATCGCTGAAAAAAACATGCTTGTAGATCTGGGGTGGAACTACGAAGGTATTGGTTGGAATGCACCTGCAAATAGCAACACGCCAGTCTACCGCCTGTATAACCCCAATGCCGGCGAACATCACTACACGACCAACGCAGGGGAGAAGGATATGTTGGTGGGCGTGGGATGGAACTACGAGAGCATCGGCTGGTACTCGGATGATGCGCAGGGGGTCGCACTTTATCGCCAGTACAACCCCAACGCATTTGCGAATAATCACAATTACACGACGAACAAGGCAGAAAATGACTGGCTTGTTGGTTTGGGCTGGAGCTATGAAGGCATCGGCTGGTACGGGATATAAAGGAAGGCCGTGCGGCTAGTGATGACTACCGGCCGCACGGCAGTTTCCGCCAATCCTTTTTGCAATCAAAGGCTACCCTTGATTGCAAATCGATCGGGTGGCGCTTGCCATAAATCATGTCGCAGGGGTGCGGTAGAATCGTTTTAGACGATTCGAAAGGTGAACCTGTGGATACCGTACTCTTTGACATGGATGGCACGCTGCTCGATACAATTGACGACCTGCATGCAAGCATAAATTATGCGCTTGACCGTTCTGGTCTTGCGTTGATTACAAGAGACGAAGCTCGTTTGGCAGCGGGCTATGGCTCTGTCGTTTTGACGGAAATGATTACTAAACACGCGTTTGAGACGGACTCAGCACAATTCCAGAGAGTATTCGAGGATTTTTCCAACTATTATTCGAAGCATTGCAACGATAACACCAGGCCATATCCCGGCATCCTGGATTTGCTCGCCGTTCTTAAGAAGCGCGGCATTAAGATGGCGGTCGTTAGCAATAAGGTTCAACCAGAGACAGAGGCGCTGCGCAAGCTGTGGTTCGGGGAATATATTTCGCTTGCCGTTGGTCGCACGGATCAGATTCCGCCTAAGCCGGATCCAACCATGGCACTCAGTGCGATAGAAGCGCTGCGGACTACTGTCGAGGATTCACTGTTTATTGGCGATTCCCAGCCTGATGTGCAGACGGGCAAGAACACCGGTTGCGTAAGCGTTGGCTGTACGTGGGGCTTCAGATCGCGCGAAGTGCTCGAAGCAGAATCCGCAGACTATATTATCGATCGTCCGCTCGAGTTGATTTCCATACTTGATGAAATCGGGTAGTTCCATATGGTCGATGTTGATAAACAGGTAAAACTCAAAGAGCTTATCGAACAAAGTGATAACACGGTGTTCTTTGGTGGCGCTGGCGTCTCGACAGAATCGGGCATCCCCGATTTCCGCAGTACCGATGGCCTTTATAATCAGGAGTGGAACTATCGCCCCGAAACGATCATTTCCCGAAGCTTCTTCGACACGAATCCTTATGAGTTCTATCGTTTCTATAAGAGTCGAATGATTTTTCAGGATGCACAGCCTAATCAGACCCATCGCAAACTTGCCCAACTCGAAGAGCAAGGCAAGCTTGCAGCACTTATTACTCAGAATATTGACGGCTTGCACCAGAAAGCTGGCTCTAGAAACGTTCTTGAACTGCATGGGTCTGTATTGCGCAATTATTGTATGGACTGTGGCAGGTTTTACGGACTTGATGCACTGATGGAATCTGAAGATATGATTGCTCGTTGCGCGTGCGGCGGCATCATCAAACCCGATGTAGTCTTGTATGAAGAGCCGCTCGATGAAGAGGTCATGCGCAAGGCGGTCAAGGCACTATCAAAAGCGCAGCTCCTTATAATTGCAGGTACATCGCTTGCGGTATGGCCCGCAGCCGGTTTT
>CAYSZR010000003.1:0-27254 GCA_964435565.1 uncultured Coriobacteriaceae bacterium | reverse complement strand
CCTTATCAACCTGTCTCCAACGCCGCGCGATGCGCAGGCGGACCTTCTTATCACCGATCCGGTGAGCGAGGTTTTTTCATGGTAGGGGCATAGCGTGATAACGATCGATATTCATTCCATAGCCGGTCTTTTAGAAGAGAGCACGCGGACGCTGGAGAAACTGTGTTCTGCAGGCCAGGTCGCTCAGCTTATCGTTCCTGCGCATGAATGGGGGCAGCAGCGCAAGCTGCAGCTGAGGGACCGTCTGTCTGTTGGCGTTGACGTTCAGACGCATAGGCAGTTCATCACGAATCTCTGGAATGTCTATGGGGATGGTACGACAATCATCAGCCCAGAGGCGCGCAAAGTGCTTTTACGCCCGTTGATCACCCAGGTTGGACTGCTCGACTCCCAGCCCTCATCCAAGCTGGTCGATCAAATCGGGACATTTGTCGAAGAAGCCGTTTCGCCTGGATTGATTCCTAACAGTCCCCTGAGCGACTCGCAGGCAAAGGTTATGGAGCTCGTTTCGCTTTACGAGCATAAGCTCGAACTTGAGGGACTCGTCGATATCGTGCAGGCCGAGAGTGCGCTTGTGCAAATTGGGGCATGCGCTGATATGCATTTCGTCTTCGAATTACCCGATATGCAGAGCGCGCATATACGACGCTTCGTTGCGGATATTGATTCCGTTGCGGACGTTGTCCTTATCAGACAAGAACTGTTTATTGATGCAGATGCTCAAGAAGACACAGACGAGCTTCTCGAACTCCGTCAGCGTCTGTTCACAGGGGCCGGCGGCGTGCGTGCACGGGGCCATGTGCGCGTGGGGCAAGCGCACGGCGCACATGCTGCATCTGCCGTGATCGCAGGCCTCGTGCACGATATACATGAAAAAGATGCAATCGCCTATGGCGATATGGTTATCTGTCCTGGCAGCCTATCTGAAGCATATCCGCGTCTTTTTGAGACACTCGCTCAGTCTGACATCCCCTTTACGGCTCGTTTCTCGCTTCCCTGCGCGCGAACAGGAATCGGCGCTGCGTTCTGTGCGCTCGAATCTGTGAACGCAGATGGGGATGAGGACAGCTCTTTCAGACTGCTTGTCGATCTCATCAGCTCTCCATATTCTGGCATAGCAGACGAAGATGCACGTGCTTTGCAGGTGCATTGGAGAGAGCGAGCACATTCAACGCCGCAAGATCGCCTTAGAGATATTCGTGAGGGCTTTTCGCAGGGAAATGCATTACCCGCTGCATTGCAACCCCGTCTATGTTCCCTGGCAGAGCTTCTTGATGCTCCGCGCAAGATCCGCGTGGAGTTGCTGTTCACGCATGCCCGCGAAGCGCATCTTGATGTTGATGCGTTATTTGACGACCGCAGTGCTGCCGAGGCACTGCTGGACTACCTGGAGCTATGCGAACGATTTTCATGTGATCCGTCTATGGAAGAGATGGCCAATCTGCCGGTTGCGATCGCGCGTTGCTTTGGCGACGGCAAAGATGGCGTCAGCCTTGTCGAAAGCGGGACGTTGGGCTTACGGCACGCGAAAGCTGTTGTTCTAGCTGATCTAGATGCTGTTCATTATCCCATGGCCGTTCAGGCTGGTCCCTTTGAAGACCTCATGATAAATCTGGGCATCGCTCGTCTCGATACTCTGGCGGTCGACCAGCGCACCATGCTGCTCAATGCTGTCGAGGCGAGTGCGGAAGCATTCGCATTCGCACGTGCGACGCACGATGTAAATGGAGACGAAAGCTGCCAGAGTGCCCTGTTCGAGGAGCTCGTGTCTGTCTATCGCACAAAAGCTGACGATGATGCAGACCTTCCTATCTATGGGATTCCGGCGGCGCTTGTTCCCTGGACGTTTTCGATAAGTGAAGCGGAACTGTTTTTCGATTCCTCTGTAGGAAAAGATGAGCGTTCTGAAGACATCAGGCGCGGAGCCTTATTCAACCAGGAATCCTTCTGCAATTTGGTTTCGAACACGCGAGGTGATCTGCTCCCATTTTCCCCTACTGCGCTCGAGGATTATTATCGCTGCCCATATCGGTGGTTTGCCAGCAGGCGTGTTGGCTATAACGGTATAGATGCGAAGTTCGACCCTGCTGCACAGGGCAATCTTGTGCACGCTGTTTTAGAGCGCTTCTACACCGAACTCTTCGAAGCGGGTTTCGATCGCGTGAGACCATCCAATCTGTCCCAGGCACTTGAGATTGCGTCTAATGCGTTTGAGCATCAGCTTGAACATGATGCCAATCGTGCTCGTAGCGGGTTGTATTTGCGCAGCCAATACGATATCTGCGCATGCGAAGAGCTTCGTTCGCAGGTAATTGAGTTCGTTAAGCGAGATGCTGAGTTCCTGCCTGGATTCAAGCCGACGTATTTCGAGCTTTCTCTTGGACACGGCACGGGCACAGTGCTCGAATATGCTGGCGTCCCTGTGCGCGGCAAGGTTGACCGTATCGATACCGACGATCAGGGAAATGCCATCATTATAGATTACAAGCTCAGCGGGCTTTCGTCTGGCTATGGGTTTGCGCGTGGGGAAGACGTGCCGCAGCGTGTTCAAACCGATATATACGCAGTGCTTGTACAGCGTCATTTTGCTGCGTTGGGGATGCCTTTGCACGTTATCGGTTCGGTATACCGATCGTATTCGAAGAACTGCATGCGCGGTGTATACGCTGAGGGGATTATTTGGGGGGAAGCCGAATCGCGATGCGAGAATCTGGATGCTCTTCCTCGTCCTGAATATGCCAGAACCTATGAAGAGTATCTAGCGCATGTCGAAGATCAGATATCGATGTGTATGCAGCGGCTCATCGGTGGCAATATCAGTCCAGACCCGAAGGAAAAGGGCGTATGCGACTATTGTAAAGCCCTTGCGTTCTGTCCTAGAGGGGGTGCATGATGCCACTTACGGATAGCCAGAAGAAAGCGGTCAATGTCGCGCATAAGCCGCTATTCATACAGGCTGGTGCGGGCACAGGCAAGACTTTCACGCTCACCAAACGCCTTGCACATGGGCTTTCTGCCGAATCGGGCCCTCTTATCGGCAATGTGGGACGTTTGCTGACTATTACATTTACCAATAAAGCTGCAGCCGAGCTCATTGGACGTGTTCGCACGGAGCTACGCGCTCGAAACCTATCCGCTGAGGCTTTGCAGGTCGACGCTGCATGGATTTCCACGATCCACGCGATGTGCCATCGCATGTTGCTGGGGCATGCGTTTGATGTGGGTATCGATCCAGGCGCGAGTTTGCTGACCGAGGATGAGACCTCGGGGCTTGCGGCGATGGCGCTTGATCAGGTGCTCTGTGAAAATGCAGGCAATGAACGCCTTGAGCTTCTTTTCTCTGCATTCGAGGTCGGGGGAGCTACGCGCCTTATTTCTGATCTGTCAGCTTTGCTCGCTCTTGCACCGGACGGGGTAGATGATTTCGATCGAGGTCCAGCGCCGGTCTCTTTTGCGGCGGCAAGAAGGATGCTGCAGGATATTTTTGTTACCTATCAACTCGAGCTTGCCAAAATCGAAGAAGCCGGCCTTCCGGACAAGCAGTCCTACATCAAGAGCCATGACAATATGGCAGTTACCGTCGAACGACTTCGGGCTTGGCTGGAAGAAGAACATAATTCGGGCACCTGGGCCGATATTGACCTCGTTCTTTCTGGTTGCCCCGTGCCAAGTCCGGGAAACCTCAAAGAACCGTTCAAATCTTCTTTCGCGCAATGCAAGGGCATAATGCTTGAGGCAAGGGCTCAGGCAAGTTGTGCCCTTGCGTACGAGCAGCTGGATGCTGCTCTTGGTTTTGCAGCCCAGCAGCTGCGGCGTCATCGCCAACTCAAGCTCGCTCGTGGTGTGCTTGATACCAACGATTTGCTCATAGCTACGTATTCTATGCTTGCGCAAGATGAGCAAATCGCAAGCGAGTACCGGGGGCGTTTCGACAGTATCATGGTCGATGAATTTCAGGATACCGATGCCTTGCAGGTTGGAATTGTTCGTCGGATATGCGATGAAGGACTCTCGACGCTTACGACGGTAGGCGATGCGCAGCAGTCTATATATGGGTTTCGTGGTGCTGATCTTGAGGTATATCGTGACATGCGCTCTACGATGAAAGCGTGCGATTCGGAAGAAGTCGAGCTTACGGTTAATTATCGGTCGCAGCCAGATATTCTCAGGTTTGTGCAGGATATCTTTGCTAAGCCAGATTTTTTTGGCGCTGAGTTCTTAAAGGTCAGCTCCGGGCGCGATCCTGATATAAATCCGGATTGGCTTGAGCCGAATGAGCCCCGAGTAAAGATATTGCTTTCTGCAGGATGCAAGGCCCCCGAAGGCCGGGGCAGGTCTTCGGTTGAGTCTTTGCGCAAGGCAGATGCCAGATCTCTTGCCGACGAATTCGAGCGCCTGCACGAGCAAGGTGCACATTATGGTGATATGGCGATTCTGCTTCGATCAACAAAGGGCACATATGCAGATGCGTATCTTGATGAGCTGCGAGCAAGGGGAATCCCCTGCGTGGTTTCAGGCGGCTCCGATTTCTTTACCTTGCCCGAAGTCTCACTCGCTGTCCTATTTCTTCGCTATCTGGCGGATTGCGACGATGACGAGGCATTGTTCGGGTTGCTGGGCTCTGATTTCTTCACGGCAAGTGATGATGATTTGCTCGTGCTTTCCGTTGCAACCAGGCAGATTTTGAAACTTAAACAGGAAGAGGCGCGCTCGAAGCCTTCGTTGAACGACGCGCTCGCATATTGTGTTCAGCAAATGCCAGACAAGGTGACTTATGCACTCGTCAACGCTTTCGATGTCCTGCAGCGGGCGCGTGTGCTTTCACGACGCGCTCCGCTTTCCCAGGTACTGCGGCAAGCAGTTGTCCAGTCGGGATGGCAAGCGGGGCTCAGGGCGCAAGGGGTTGAAGGCGGATCAATCTATGCAAACATCGAGCGTGTCTGCGATATGCTTGATGATTTTGAGAAGCTCAACGGTCATTCGCTTTTTTCCGCAAGCGAGTATTTTCGCGATATGCTCGAATATGCGCAAACCGGCACAGGCGCACGCTCGAAGCTTGGAACGTTGGTGAGTTCAGGAAACGTCGCTGTTCAGGTTATGACTATCCACAGTTCGAAGGGACTCGAATTTCCCATCGTCGCCGTTGCGGAATTTGAGAAGAGCTCGAAAGGCTCAGGATCGGGCGCGTTATTGCTTACCGAAGGCGCTTCGCGTCATATTACGTTAGGGATGAATGGTTCGGATGCGACTTGCAAGTATTTGATAAACGACGCCGCTGAACCTGAAGGTTTTTCCGATGCTATGGACACTGCGTCGTTCAGGGTGCACGCCTATCGTCTGAGCAAGCGACGTGATGAGGAAGAACAGCAAAGATTGCTCTACGTCGCTCTTACGCGTGCGCGAGATGAGCTTATCGTTGTTGCCCACGATGCCGCATTTGCATCGACAGCCCAGCTGGGCAAAGGTTTGACCGGGTCGAGTTTGCGAGCGGTATTTGGTGAAGAGGTGCCAAGCGAACATGCTGTCGTGAAGACTGGGTCAGGTGCTTTAGTCGAATTGTCCGTAACCGAGGTCCCCTATGGAGAGCAGCCGCAACCCGATAAGGGGCAGTCTGTCGATGATTTACTGATCAGGCATATCTATATAGAGCCGATCGAAATGCCTCGCATCGCATCGTTTATTCCTTCCCATGAACAGATACGCTCGTACTCATCGATTGCGAAAGGCTTGGGGACTGCTGTCGAGCCTGTAGCTGCTGAGGTCGTTCTGCGTGATCGCAGCCTAGATACAGAGACTGCAAGTACGGTTGGATCTGCCTTTCATCTTGCAGCCCAGTGGCTTGCTCAGGCCCCAGCGCCAGACGGAGCTCTTCTCGAGCAACGACTTCATGCTATTGCGCGACGATATAGATTGAACGAGCAGGAACAGCGCGGTTTTATCGAAGCAATCGCTGCATGGATGTCGTCGAGTCGCTTTACGCAGATTCGTGATTGTCATCGCAGGCATGCAGAATACGCGTTTTGTACGGATGTCGAAGGATTTCCGCTCGAAGGACGTATCGATCTTCTTTGTTTTGATGACCAAGGCAAAGCACTTGTCATCGACTATAAAACAGGCACAAGCGGACAAGGTAATCAGTTGCGCGAGCGCTATGCGCTTCAAGCGCATTGTTATGCATATGCACTGCTCAAAGCGGGGATTTGCGATACTGTTGAGCTTGTTTTCGTTCGTCCGCAAGACAATATGGATGAGATTGTCTTCACGTTTGCGGCAGCAGATATTCAAGAGCTCGCAAAGTGCATATTGTCCGGTCGATAAGGCGCGTTGAAGAAAGGTTGACTAACGGTTCTCGCTATCTGTTCGATGCGCTCCCACGTCGTGCGTATCGATTTTGAACTCGCGCCCGAACCTGATCGCATTTTCACCATACTTGTCACGCACTTTATCGGTAGCATCGACAACCATATGGTTACCTTGATCGGTGTTCGTGCTCTTGAAAAGATCGAGCTGCTCGTCATGCGCCTCAAATTCGGAAATGCTTATCCCCACCAGCCTGACGTGGTCTCCGGGCTGCCAGATTTCATCGATCAGAGCTTTTGCAATGGGAATGAAGATCGCTTCGTTGTCGACGTTTGCGGCAAGTGTGCGCTGGGCGGTGCGAAAGGAGAGATCAGCATATCGGAGCTTGAGCGTTACGGTATGGCCAGTTAGGCCTTTGCGCCGCAAGCGCCTGCCAACGAGCGAGCCAAGATAGTCCAAGGCGTTTTCGATCTGCGCGCGCAGAGTAAGGTCTGTAGAGAAGGTCCGTTCATGTCCCAACGAGCGTGCTGTATGTTCTGTAATGATTTCCCGGTCGTCTATTCCAAGCGCCCTGTTGTGCATCGTCTCTGCGTTGATTCCAAAGACAGGGCGCAGGTCCTCTGTACTTGCATCAGCAAGATCCCGTATCGTACGTATTCCCAGGTGCCCGAGTTTTTCGGCGCTTTGCCTGCCGATGCCGGGCATTGTCCTGACCTGCATGGGTGCTAGAAATGCCACCTCGCTTCCGGGGTATACGACGGTGAGACCGCGGGGCTTATCCATATCAGATGCGATCTTTGCAACGACCTTGCTTGTCGCGATGCCGATCGAGCAGGTGATTCCAAGCTTTGCTACACGCTCTTGAATACGTGCGGCAATCTCGACGGGAGCATCGCCTATAAAGCGGCCCGGTGTCACATCTAGAAACGCCTCGTCAATGGACACCTGTTCGAGAAGGGGCGATTCGTCGTACATAATATCCATAACGGCATGGGACAGCTCGCGATATCGGTCGAAGTGCGGGCTTGCCCAAATGGCATCGGGGCAAAGGCGTCTTGCGGTTGCAGAGGGCATCGCAGAGTGCACACCATAGGCACGCGCTTCATACGAGCAGGTTGATACGACGCCGCGGTCGTTTGTCTTGCCTCCGACGATAACGGGTTTTCCTCTCCACTGCGGGTGGTCGAGCTGCTCGACGGAGGCAAAGAACGCGTCAAGATCGACAAGGAGGAAAGCCCTGCCAGCCCAATCTTTTCTGAGTATGTTTGATGTATCGATGTCCATTGACTCATTGTATCCATTTGCCCTTCCCGGACGCCATTCATCGGGTACAATAAGGTGCCCAATCTTCAAGGAAGGCGGTAACAATGGCGCGAAAGCGTAAGTTCGATTACTTCAGTGCTTTTATGGACATGAGTAACTATGCTGTCAAGTATGCAGACAAGCTCGTTGGCTTTCTCGAAGAACATTATGACGAAGAGACAAAATCGGGTGCTATCAAATCATCCGAAGTACTCGAAAAGCTTACCGAGTTGCACGAGATAGAAGAAAGCTCCGACAAAATCACTCATACAATCGAGGAAAACCTCGTTACCGAATTTGTGGCGCCTATTGACCGCGAAGATGTCATGAAGCTTGCCGACGAGCTCGATACTGTCGTAGACGAGCTCGATGATGTGCTCCAGCGCATGTATATGTACAATGTCACGACGATCACGTCGGAAATAATCGACATGGCACGTGTGGTGCATAAAGCGACCGTCGCGCTCCAATCCGCATGCGACGGCTTTACGAATTTGAAGAAGTCGAAATCGATCAAAAAGTACATCGTCGAGATAAATGATTGCGAAGACGAAGGCGATCAGATCTATATCAAGTCGGTGCACAACATTTATAAGCGAACCGAAGAAGGCGCTTTCGATCATCCTCTGGTTGCTGTGGGCTTGGTCGGCGTGCTCTCTAGCCTTGAGAAATGCTGCGATGCCTGCGAAAGCGTTGGTGACAGCATCGTAATGGTGCGCCTAAAAAATTCCTAGAGCTATCTATATTGCCCTTGGTTGTTTTGTGTATGCGCATTAATAGTGACAAATGCGCTACAGAACGCCGCATACGGGGGAACTAGAGTACAATTTACCATTGCCGTGTGAAAAGACACACAGTGTATGCGGGCGTGGCGGAACTGGCAGACGCGCTGGATTTAGGTTCCAGTGGGGCAACCCATGAAGGTTCGAGTCCTTTCGCCCGCACCATCGTGAAGAGCGTCCAGGCGCAAAAACAGGTGCCTGTTCAGGGCGAATAGATTTTGGAGGAACGTTGGAAGTCACCACTAGCACCCGCGAGGATGACGGCAAGACTCAGGTAACCGTCACCATGACCGCAGAAGAGGTCAAAGAGCACATCGATCGCGCATTCAAGGATTTCTCGAAAACGCGTATTCCCGGGTTTCGAGCAGGCAAGGCCCCGCGCAGGGTTCTGATTCAGAACTTCGGTGGCCATGAAGCGGTCTATGGCCAGATTACTTCTGACATGATCAACGATGTTGCACCAGTTGCAATTGACGGTGAGGATATCCTGTTTGTGGCCGACCCCGATTTCGAGGAAGGCGATATGGTTGCTGATGGCGAGGGCTTTACCTTCACCATGTTCGGCAACGTGAAACCGGAAATCGAGCTTTCCTCTTACGATCCGGTTGAAATCAAAATGCCGACTGAAGAGGCAACTGACAAAGACCTGGATACCCAGCTCGAAGCGCTTCAGGAATACTACTATAACTTCGAGACTGTCGAGCGTGGTGCCGAAAAGGGCGATTACGTGATGCTCGGCTTGGAATCCACAGCTGATGGCGAATCGATCGACGCCCTTACCAGCGAGAATCGCTTGGTTGAACTTGGCGGAGATATGCTCATTCAAGAAATTTCCGACCAGATCGTTGGGATGAAGGCCGACGAGACCAAGGAATTTGACTTCACGACGGATTCAGATCCTGGTCTTGCGGGTAAGACTATCCATACCAAGGCGACCGTAAAAGAAGTGCGCGTCAAGAATAAGCCCGAGCTCGACGACGAATTTGCAAAGAAAGTCGGCTTTGACTCGTTTGACGCATTGCGCGATTCCATGAGAGAAGAGATTGCCAATCAGAAGAAAGAGCAGCTCCCCCGTCTCAAGGAAAGCCGTTGTGTCGCGGAGCTTTCCAGCCGCATCGATGGCGAGGTGCCGTCGGAATACGTCAATTACACGCGTGGAAATATCCTGCGTGATTTCTTCAATAGCCTGCAAGACCAAGGTGTGACATTCGACCAGTTCCTTGCGACCCGCGGCATCACAAGCGATCAATTCAAGGAAGACCTTGATCAGCAGGCAAAGGAAGAAGCACAGGAATGCCTGGCTCTCGATGCGCTATTCCGCATGCGCGAGATGGAAATCACCGAAGAGGACATCAACAAAGAGTTCGATGCTGTCGATGACCCCGAGGGCACTCGCAAATCATGGGAGGACGCCGGTCGCATGTCAGTGATCCGTGAGGCCATTAGACGCCAGCATGCTACTGAGTGGCTGGTCGAAAATGCCGTTGTGACTATTGTCGATGGCACTGAAGACGAAGAAAACGAAGAGTAAGGAAATGAATATGAGCTTTACGCAACCAATATCAGATCCGCTCATACCCTATGTAATCGAGCAATCGCCGCGAGGCGAGCGCAGCTTCGATATTTACTCGCGTCTGCTCAACGATCGTGTCGTCTTTCTTGGCGAAGAGGTCAACGATGCGTCCGCGAATACTGTTGTCGCGCAGTTGTTGCATCTTGAAAGCGCTGATCCTGATAAGGATATTTCGCTGTACATCAATTCACCCGGTGGCTCTGTTACTGCGGGTCTGGCAATTTACGATACGATGCAATTCATCAAACCCGATGTAAGCACGATATGCATCGGTCAATGTGCGTCCATGGGTGCGGTCCTGCTCGCTGCAGGTGCCCCAGGCAAGCGTTTCGCACTCCCGAATTCACGCGTTATGATTCACCAGCCATCTGGTGGCGCACAGGGCAAGCAGACCGATATCGCGATTGTCGCCGAGGAGATCCTCAAGATTCGCGACCTGCTTAACGAGCTTCTCGCTCATCACACGGGCCAGTCTATCCAGACTATTCAACAAGACACTGAAAAGGATAATTTCATGTCTGCGCTGGAGGCCAAGGCATATGGTCTCGTGGACGACGTCGTCAAGTCCCGTGCGGTGACTGCGGGATCAACAAGTACCGAGAAGAAGGACTAAATCCATGGCGGATGAACCACGCGGGTTTGATAGCGGGCTGCTTCATTGCTCGTTTTGCGGAAAGACCCAAAACGAAGTCGATAAGCTCATTGCGGGTGATGGTGTATACATTTGCAACGAGTGCGTGAAGTTATGTACCGATATCATCGAGGACGAGGGTATCTCGCTCACAGGCGAGGAGCTTCCTTCTGCAAGCGGTCGCACAGAGGGGCTAATCACGCTTGATACCCTGCCGACGCCGGTGGAGATTCACAACAAGCTTTCGTCATACGTTATCGGGCAGGAAGGCACCAAGAAGGCGCTTTCCGTTGCTGTCTACAATCATTACAAGCGCGTGGCCCTTGGGCTTGACACGAAAGACGACGAAGTCGAGCTTGCGAAGAGCAATATTCTGCTTTTGGGGCCGACGGGCTGCGGAAAGACGCTCCTTGCACAAACGCTCGCGCGGATTCTTGATGTCCCCTTTGCCATTGCAGATGCCACGGCACTTACCGAGGCGGGCTATGTGGGCGAGGATGTCGAAAACATTCTGCTCAAGCTTATCACTGCTGCAGATAACGATATCGATCGTGCCCAAGTCGGGATTGTCTATATCGACGAGATCGACAAGATCGCACGAAAGGCGGAAAACCTTTCGATTACGCGCGATGTGTCTGGTGAAGGCGTTCAACAGGCGCTTCTCAAGATTATCGAGGGTACCGAAGCGGCCGTTCCGCCGACTGGTGGACGCAAGCACCCTCAGCAAGAGCTCATTCATATCGACACTACCAATGTCTTGTTCATTCTTGGTGGCGCTTTCGTTGGATTAGACAAGATTATCGGAGAGCGTATTGGTAAGCGCGGAGTCGGGTTCAATTCTGAGGTCGTGCATTCTCACTCGATGGAATCTGCCGAGTTGCTGGCAGAGGTGCTTCCGGAAGACCTTAATCGCTTCGGCTTGATTCCGGAGTTCGTCGGGCGTATCCCCGTGATCTCATCGGTACAAGATCTTGAGGAAAACGATCTTGTTCGTATCTTGACCGAGCCCAAGAACGCTCTTGTCAAACAATATGAGCGTATGTTCAGCTTCGATGATGCCGAACTCGTATTCGAACCCGATGCTTTGCGTGCTATTGCGCGTCAGGCGATCGATCGGGGTACGGGTGCCCGTGGCCTGCGCTCCATTTGCGAAAGCGTTTTACAGGATACGATGTATGAGCTCCCGAGCTCCGACGACATCGAGAAAGTCGTTGTTTCCAAGGAGTGCGTTACGCAAGGCGCGCGGCCCACGATTACAAGGCGGGAAGCCGAGCCCAGTCGTGATTCAGGCGAAACAGCAGCATAAATATTTATAGCACGAGAATAAAGGATATGACTATGCCCGAAATGTCCAAGACCTACGATGCGGCAGGCGTTGAAGAGCGCATGCTCCAAAAATGGCTGGATGGTAATTACTATGCCCGATCCAAGGGGACCAGTGACCGTACCGTCGTCATTCCCCCGCCTAATGTGACGGGCATGCTGCATATGGGTCATGCGCTCGACGACACGATTCAGGATACCTATATCCGTTATTGTCGTATGAGGGGATATTCTACTCGCTGGATTTTGGGCACTGACCATGCGGGCATCGCCACGCAAACCAAAGTTGATAAGAAGCTTAAGGACGAAGGCGTCTCACGACTGGAAATTGGACGCGAGGCGTTTTTGGATGAGTGCCAGAAGTGGCGCGAGGAATATGGCGGGATTATCGTCGAGCAGATCAAGCGCATGGGCTGTTCTGTTGATTTTGATGATGAGAAATTCACCATGTCTCCGGAATATGCGCGTGCAGTGCGCAAAGTGTTTTGCGATTGGTATCACGACGGGTTGATATATCGTGGTAAGCGTATCGTCAACTGGTGCCCAAGCTGCACAACGGCCATTTCCGATGATGAGGCTGAATATCAAGATGAAAAAGGCCATCTATGGCTTTTGCGCTATCCCCTTGTCGAGCCAGTTGACGGTGTTGAATACATCACAGTTGCAACGACTCGACCCGAGACGATGCTCGGCGATACTGGTATCGCTGTTTCTCCCGATGATCCCGACAAGCAAAAATTCGTCGGCAAGAAGGTCATGTTGCCAATCGTCAATCGCGAGATTCCCATTTTCTCCGATTGGCACGTTGATGCGGGATTTGGCACGGGCTTCGTCAAGGTGACGCCTGCTCATGATCCCAATGACTACGCTATGGGACAGACCCATGATTTGCCTCAGATCAATATTTTCGATGAACATGCGATCGTGGTCGACGGTTACGGGGAATTTTCCGGGCTTGACCGCGACCAGTGCCGTGATGCGGTTCTTTCCTGGTTTGAAGAGCACGAACTGCTTGATCATGTCGAAGATCACGAGCATTCTGTCATGCATTGCTATCGATGCGATTCGACGCTCGAACCATGGCTTTCCGAACAGTGGTTTGTGGCTGTCGATAAGCTCAAGGGCCCTGCAACTAAGGTAGTCGCCGATGGCAAGGTTACGTTTCATCCGCAACGCTGGACGCAGACGTATATGACATGGATGGACAATCTCAAGGACTGGTGCATTTCGCGTCAGCTTTGGTGGGGCCACCGCATTCCAGTCTTTCATTGTGAGAAAGGCGGCTGGGAAGATGCGCTGCTAGAAGATACGGATGTCTGTCCGGTTTGTGGTGCTCATGCGGTCTACCAAGAAGAGGATGTCCTTGACACCTGGTTCTCAAGCCAGCTGTGGACGTTTGCAACGCAGGGTTGGCCCGACCATATGGATCAGATGGAAGGTCATCATCCTACCAAGGTATTGGTAACCGCGCGTGACATCATCGCGCTCTGGGTGGCGCGTATGGTTATGAGCTCGTTGTACTTTACAGGTGATATTCCGTTTGAGGACGTCTTTATCTACGCGACTATTCTTGCTAAAGACGGAAGCCGCATGTCCAAATCAAAGGGCAACGGCGTCGATCCCATGGACCTGATCGAGAAATATGGCGCAGATGCCATGCGCTTTAACTTGCTCACGCTTGTCACAAATAACCAAGACGTGAAATTTGACGCGAATATCGACAAGAAAACCCATGAGCTTATCGATTCGCCACGTACCGATGCCGCCCGTTCGTTTGTCACCAAGATTTGGAACGCAGCGCGTTTCGTATTGCTGAACATGGATGGATTCGAGCCGGGCGAGCCCCAGGCAACGACTCCGGCAGACGCATGGATTCTCTCGCGGCTTGCCAAACTCACGGCATCTGTTACCAACAGTATCGAGGAATACCGTTTTGGCGATGTTGCACGCGACCTGTATGGATTTTTCTGGAATGAATTCTGCGATTGGTATATCGAGCTTTGCAAAGCACGTCTTGCAGAAGGCGGCGAAGGCCGCCTGGTTGCCCAGAGAAACCTTGTCTTCGTGCTGGATTCAGCCTTGCGTCTTCTGCATCCGGTCATGCCGTTCGTGACCGAAGAGATCTGGGGATATCTGCCCATCGATGATGATGCTTTTGCGCTTATGGTTGCTGATTGGCCAGATCCACAGGCTTTTGCCAAATGGATTGACGACGAATCGGAGCAGGCGATCCAACTTGTTGTGCAGCTTGTCACTTCGATGCGGTCAATGCGTGCGCTCTATGGCATTAGTCCACGTCAAGAACTTGCCGTATCGCTGCGCTTTACAGGTGATAAGGCGCAGGCTGCAAATGAGAGCGCACTCATCAATAGGCAAAAAGGGTTGATCGCCGCTTTGGCCAAGCTTTCGAGTATCGATATCCTTGCTGATGATGCGCCACGACCTGCAGAAAGCAGCGTTGATTTTGTCGGAGATATCGAAGTGTATACTGCACTGTCCGGCTTGGTCGATTTCGAAGAAGAGCGCAAGCGTCTTGAAAATCGTCGATCCAAGGCAAACAAAGAGATCGAGAAGCTGGAAAAGAAACTGGGAAACCAGAACTTTCTTGCAAAAGCAGCGCCAGAAGCTGTAGAGAAGGTCCGCACTGAGCATAGTGAACTGATGCAGGAACTAAAGCTTATAGCGGCTCGATTACAGGATTAACCTGCTGTCGTTTTGCTAAGAGCCGCTGATTGCAGAGAGAATAGCCGATGAAGAATATTTTGTATGTAGACGCCTGCGTGCATCGTGATACTTCCCGTACAGAGAAGCTTGCTCAAGCACTCTTGGATCGGTTGCAGGGACCTGATGCGCAAATAGAGAGTGTTGTGCTTGAGTGCGAGCGTCTTGTGCCTCTTGATGGGATATTGCTTGATGGACGCTCAAGGGGAACCGAGACGGGAGACTTTGCTGCCCCTGTCTTCGAGTATGCCAGGCAGTTCGCGCGGGCTGATGAAGTTGTCTTTGCAGCACCCTATTGGGACTTTTCTTTTCCCGCCATGCTTAAGATATACCTTGAGTTGCTCTGCGCTCAAGGTGTTACGTTTTTATATAGCGATGAGGGCATACCGTCTGGTCTATGTCGCGCGAAGCGTGCTTTTTACGTAACGACCGCAGGCGGGTACATTGGGCAATGGGACTATGGCTACGAACAGGTCAAGGCACTTTGCAGTCTCTATTTCGGCATAGAGGACACTCGCTGTTTTAGGGCAGAGGGACTTGATATAGTAACAAACGATCCAGATGCCATAATGATAGATGCCTTGCGGGCAATAGGCGATGCCAAACTCTGAAGGTGAGCGCTATGTCAGATTATGCAAGTCTAGACTACGAGCGTGAGCAGCGTTGCGGGTTTCCCGAGGTCGTTTATGGGGCAAGTAAGACACCGGAGCAGATGTGCACGATTATTCGGGACCTTGTCGAATACCACGGCGTCGTCCTCGCAACCCGTGTTCATTCAGAAGCCGCCGAACAGGTCACACGCCAGTTTTCCGATGCGCATTGGTTTGAGCGGTCGGGCATCCTTTTCGTCGACCGTCGCGAGGATGCGGTCCAAGGATCTATCCTCGAGGATGTTCTGAGCTGCCCTAATCGAGCACAAGGACAGGTACTTGTCGCCTGTGCTGGCACAAGCGATATCGCGATCGCAGAGGAAGCGGCGCTCACGGCCCGCATCATGGGATCGCGCGTGCAGGTTCTTGCAGACGTTGGCGTGGCTGGGGTTCATAGGACGCTCGCGCACGAAGATGATCTGCGTCGCGCGCATGCCATTGTCGTGGTTGCAGGAATGGAAGGCGCACTTGCGTCACTAATCGCCGGACTCGTTGACGTGCCTGTGGTGGCAGTGCCGACCAGCGTTGGCTATGGTGCGAGTTTCGGCGGAATAGCCGCGCTGCTCTCGATGCTTAACTCGTGCGCTGGCGGCGTTTCGGTTGTGAATATCGACAATGGGTTTGGCGCGGGACAGATTGCGCATCGAATCAACTGTCCGCCCAGCAGGTTCGAATAGTACTATTCGTCGCTTTCTTTTATGAATGTTTTGACGTCTTGCTCTGTCAGTTTATGAACATAGAGAAAAGACTCGTATTCCCTGTGCGTCTTCGAGAATTTATTGCCAAACCATCCAAGGATTGCGGCCGCAAAGGCAGCAGCTAGCCAAGCAAATTGGAATTCGTTGCCAATCAGCATTGAGCCAACAAGATACATGTAGGTGAAAACGGCGACAACACAAACTGCCAGTCCGACAACAAGCAATGTAAGCCATTTTCGGTAAGCTTCGCGAAGCACGACGGCACTTCTTAAAACGCTAAACTTTTGCGTCTTGTTCTTTCCCACTTGGCGTATCCTCCTGTGATTGCGCCTCCGCAGAGCGGTCGACCATGTCTAAGACCTCTTGGATAGAGTGTACACCAAGCTTGCGGTAGATATTGGCTATATGCGTCTTGACTGTATGGATCGATATCCAAAGCTCTTGTTGGATATATGCCGCATTGCGTCCTTTCGCAAGGTAGAAGAATACCTCGCGTTCGCGTTCAGACAGATCGTGTTCATCGGCAATCTTTGAAACTCGCATTCGCCAACGGGCGACATGGGGGGATTCTGCCTCATCTTCGGACTGATCTAAAGAATCCGTTGAACGACCTTCCGCTTTTTCAGCGATACGATCTGCTTCGTGCTGCCTTGCCTCTGCCATGGTTTCGATTCTGCCATAGGGGATAACCTCGTCGAAAAAGGGCAATGTGGTAAAGGTGAGCAATACGACGGCAAATCCGATTGCGAGTACATAAAAGCCAATGACATCTTGGCCAAGCAAATAGCCTGCAAATCCTAAAGCCAAACCAAGGCCCATGCCTAGGTAGAGAACGGTGCGGTTAGAACCGATGTATACCGAATAATCGGATTTGAGCTGGACAGCCCAAGCAAAGGAAAAGACCATGAAGCCAAATTCGAAAATATTGAATCCAGCAAAGGTGACAGCTTGTGCAGCCTCCCAGCCGATCATTTTGATAAATCCATCTGCGGCTGGATTGGGCATCGAGAAGAAGATCGCGAGGAAAAGTCCTGCGAAGAAAAGGACCATGCTTGCCCTTTGCAAAATGAATATGCCATAGGTCTTGAGATATTTATATGGTGCGAATATGACAACGAACGCAGAGAAAACTGCGCCGAAAAGAGGTATTCCGCCATCAAGAACGAAGGCGATGCTTGTGCCATGCGCAAATGCCCCCTGGCAAAAGCCAAAAGCGAAACCGAAGACCAGAAAGTGGATATTTGTGCTCAAGGCCTCACGGGCGGTTGTCTTGTGCCTGGGTTTCCCCTCGGGCTGTTCTTCATCGGTTTGCCCAACGTTGTTTGAGCGCAATATCAGCAGAACGCTTGAGACAATAGGTAACAGGCAGATGGTTACATAGATAAAGGGGCTTTGCAGGTAGCTGATGACAATCGCCAGAAGCGCGCCGATACCCATATTGAACGCGAGGTTTCTATAGCTGGTGCTTTCATCCTGCTTATTCATGGGAAGCTGAAGCCAAGGAAAGATTAGAAGGGCGCCTGCAAACGCTAGAAAAAGATAAGCGGCAATTTGTGCGGGGATGGGCATCTCGGAAGAAAAGACAACAAGAAGGGTCGCGATTACCGCACAGATGGCAATGCATATGTTTGCTGCGCGCCATCGCGCGATGCCGTTTTGAAAGAACCTTTTTATAATCCGCGTAGACAATGCGGCAATGAGCATATACGAGAGAGCGAGCCCAAAATAAATAGCCAGCTGCGTCCAGACAGAACGACCGGATTCCGCGCCAGGGTTCAGGCTGAATACAGCAGTAAAAATCATCAGGAAATGCCACGCGCACATCGCAGAGAAACCCGAAAGGGTGAATTTGAATCCTGGACTCTTGATAGCTGGCTCGTCAGCCATGCTTCCTCTTTCCTTTTCCGGGCACGAGGGACTTTCTTGTCTATAGTACTTAAACCTTATGTGAGCATCAAATCAAGGCTTGCGAAGAAATTGACTCAATAGTGACAGTATTTTTTGAATGCGTGCTAATAGATTGTATCCTATAGCTTTGGATATGATGTATTGAACTGGTGATTTATTAAATATGCAGGTAGATTGAGTGGAAGAGAAGGATGCAAAATCATCTGGTATGACTGATGATTTTATACCTCTTCAGAGCATATAGTGGTCACATTGTTAAGCCACTAGTCTGTTGAGTGGCGCAAGAAAGGCCCCGTAAGGGTTCAAGGGCAAGCTGTTTAGTGTCTGGATCGTGTCTGGGCTTGTCTGGTAAGACTTGGTTCGGGGCTTCTTCGTGCTGTGCACAGCACTGTGCGGAGGTTGGCGTCTGGACGGATTGGAGCATGCAGGTGCCTGGCGCGTGAGCAATGCTATGTAATCGCTTGCGTGCCAGGCACCTGCTGCGAAACTGGCAGGACGCTTGGATCACGGGCTTTAAAAGGTGCGTTTGGTTCAGAGTGGAGATTGTTGCTTTCCAACAGGGCGGCTGTCACCCCTCGACCGCTTGGTGCCATTTATGGCAAATGACGCTCCGTAAGTAAATTGTTGCATGGTGTGTGATAAACTATGTGGCGATTTTATGGAGGATGTCTCCATTAGCATTCACGTACAAGAGTGATGTGATTGTTCAGCGGGGGCGTTTTTCGTAAAAGCTCGTCCTTCGCAGTATCTTGCGAGGGGGTCCCGCACAAACGGGACTTTCGTTTTCGCCGTTATCCAGTTAAGTCGGAACTCTGTTTCCGGCGGCCTATATGCTGGGGAGCGGCACGTATCACGTCCCATAGGGGACGAGGAAAGAAGGAGTTGACTATGTGTTTTAGGCCTGCAGGTGTGGAGATCGACATCAATTGCCCGAGCTGTGGCAAAAAGCTGCCGGTTATTGGTAACACCGTCTTGAAGAAGTGCCCTTTCTGCAAGTATGAGTTCACGCAGGAGGACTTCGATAACTTCCAGGCGATGCTCGGCGGCGGCGCTGCTGCTGGTACTGCTGCCCCGGCTCCCGGTGCTCCGGCTGCCCCTGGTGCTCCAGCTGCTCCCGGTGCTCCCAAAGCTCCTGGTATGTAAGTTTTGGCGGTTGACTTTTTGGGTGTTCTGTATGCGATGAAGTGGGTGTGATCCGTGTCTGTGTCTAAACCAAAGAACCTCTACCTAACTGAAGAGGATCTTGGGGGGATTCCGCTCAAAGAGCTCACGTGTCGTGCGTGCAGTGGTTACGGCAATTGTGGGTATCGCATGTACCGTCTTCATGAGGGTAAGCCAGTGCTTATCTGCCAACTAAGGCGGCAGGAATTGCTCAAGAAGAAGCAAGAAGGCGAGTAAAGGTACGGTTCAGGATTGGGCGAACTGGGGAGTTTGTCCAATCTGGTACCCGGTCGCTGCAACTGCAGGAGAAGCGCATAGCTTCTTCGTGTGTCAGGTTCGCTCAAGCGTAGTGCTGTATCCTAAGGAGGGATTATATGAGCGAAGGAAAGTTTGCCGATGGCAAGGAATTTACCATTTCTGAGGTAATTGACTCCTTCGGTATCAACGGTCACACCTGGTTGATGTTTATTCTGCTGGGTTTGGCCAACATCTTCGACGGCTATGACTTCATGGTCGTCAACGTCACCAATGCGTATATCGCAGCAACGTTCTGGCCGGATGCATTTGCCGGCGGCTCGCTTGCCCCTCAGTACTCGGCCCTTATGGGTTCTTTGACCACGTGGGGTCTGCTGGGCATGGTTCTTGGTGGCGCTACCGGTGGTATCCTCTCCGACAAACTCGGTCGTAAGAAGATGCTCACCATCGCCGTTCTTTTCTACGGCGTGTTCACCTTGCCGCAGGCATTCTCTAATGATGTCTTTTTCTTCGCGGCATTCCGCCTCATCGCTGGTTTCGGCGTCGGCTCCTGCATCCCGGTCGTTACGACCTGCTTCTCGGAGACGATTCCTTCTCAGCATCGTGGCGTTTTCGTTACCTTCGGCATGGCCTTCATGGTCGGTGGCTGGGTACTCGCAGGTCTGATCGGTAACCCGATCGCCTCGAACCCGAATTCGATCATCCCTGGCTTCACCGACGGTTCCATCATCACGGCCGCGACTGCCAAGTCTGGCATCACGTTCTGTGAGAACTGGCGCCTGTGCTATCTGATCGGCGCTCTGCCCATCGTTTACGGAATCATTCTGCTCTTTGCGATGCATGAGACGCCGCACTGGTATGCCAACAACGGCCAGCAGGACAAGGCTTGCGAAGCCCTCGCTGGTATTGAAAAGCGCACCAAAGGCACCTCGCACGAGTATGATCCTGCTCTCCTGATCGTTCCTCCCAAGCCTTCCAAGACTGGCCCGAACGTTCTCTTCTCCAAGAAGTACATCGTCGCCACGGCAGCAATCTGGACCACGTACTTTGTCGGCCAGTTCTGCGTGTACGGCATGAATGCTTGGATCCCGACTTGGTTTGTTGGCGTTGGCTATTCTCAGGCAGATGCTACTAACCTTCAGACGTGGAATAACTTTGCAGCTATTCTTTCTAACGTCTCCGTCGGTTTTGTTTCTGACAAGATTGGTCGTAAGAAGAATCTGGCGGGTTCTTGGATTTTCTGCATCATCGCGATTATCCTCTGCTCGATTCTCGTTGCACCTAACAACATTGTTTTGTGCACGATCATGATGCTCGTCTTCGGCTTTGCTCTGAACTATGCCATTACGGCAGTTCAGCCGCTCATGCCTGAGAGCTATCCCACCGCACTTCGCAACACTGGTGTTGCTTGGTGCCAAGCGTTCGCTCGTTTCGGTGGCTCCGGTTCTTCAATCGTTCTCGGCGCAATCGCGGCAAACGCAATGTTCCAGACCGCAGCTGGCACCACGAACTGGTCGATGGTCGTTCTCGTTCTCATCATCCCGTTCGCGCTTGGTTTCATTTGCTCTGTCATGTTCGTTATTGAAACCAATGGTAAGTCTATGGACCAGTTGCAAGCAGAACAGGCTGCTGATGATGATGAAAGCGATACAGGCACGACCTATTTCGCAGTCATGATGTTCATTGCAGCGCTCCTTGCTTTTCTCTGCATCGTCTGCCCGTTGGTTGTTCCGAATTGGACCAAGAGCGAACTTGCTCTCCCGCTCATGACCATCGGCATTCTGCTTCCGTTCGTATTCTTCTTCATCTTTGCTACGCCCCAGATCAAGGCAACGACCGCTCGTTACAACAAGTAATTAGCGTCTTAGCTTGCAGTCTGCTAGCTGGCAATAAGCTAGAGGAAATGGAAAGGCCCCCAAATGGGGGCCTTTCTTATATGCGCGGGATTCTGAGTGGAAAGAACGGTTTGGAGTTACTCAAATCCTGTTGAGCAGACGTTTAGTAATCAATCTTCTCAAGCACAGCTTCAGGTATCTGTCCTGTTGCGGCAAGATCGTTAAAGCTCACTCCCTTATCATTAAAGGAATTTACGAGCTTTCGGTACCATTTGTCCTTAACACTTGGCTCGCCTTCGCTCAGGCCTCGATATTCCTCTTTGACAAGAATGGCCAAAACGCTGATGACGGCGACGCGAAGCATCGAGACATCCTTAACCGCAACCTCATAGCAAGGACCCTTATCGGCAAAGTCAGCGATACGAAGACGGACATCTTTTCTGTCGTAGCCTTCGTTGTAAAATGTAAAGGGCGCTTCGAGTGGACTTTTATTAATCTGCCACATCATCCCTTCAACATAGTAGTGGCTGAAAATCGTATAGGTATGCAACGTGTAGTTCCAACGTTCCATACGAAGATCGTAAGTAAGGGATTTGAAATCGGGCTTTATTCGTCCCATTTCTGAGTCATGTCTGCTGATAAGCGCTATCTGGTCGTGTTCGTCAGACCAGGGTTCCTTCTTGTTAAGACTGGTAACCCTGCAAAACAGCGTCCTGTCTTCGTACAAGCAGTCGAAATCGGCGCGATTGGAGATGCCGTTGACTGGAATATAGACCTTCTTGAATTGCATTGATAAAACCCCTCTGTCTGTGGTTACGCTTTGGCAATTATAGCCTAGATATGCTTGCAGTTTTCTTTGCTTGCTGTACTGTCATAAACGTTGGTTTGCACGCATGGAGGAAAGGACTGCGAATGCTCGATGGGACGACAATTACCCTGACTTTTGAGGGCAGACTGCCTGACGGGTCTGTGTATGACAAGATGACCGGTGAAAACCCCCTGACGTTTCAGGTTGGGCGCGACATGGTGCTTGACGGCTTCGAACGTGAAGTCCGTGAGATGAAGAAGGGCGAGAAGAAGACCTTCACAATTAAGGACTACGAGGCGTTTGGCGAATATCTCGAAGATAGAATCGACGATGTTCCAATGGATGTTATGCCCAATATCAAGGGTCTTGAAATTGGGAAAGTCATTTGGATGATTGGCGAGGATGAAGAGAAGTTCCCCGTCACCGTACGCGAGCTTACGAGCAAAAATGTAAAGCTCGATTACAATCATCCTCTTGCGGGAAAAGATCTCACGTTTGATGTCGAAATCATCGATATCGACGAGAGCACTGCTGATGATCCGAATATGCCCAAGCGCAAGATTCCGAACAGCCCGCTTGACCTTATCATGTAGATAGCGTTTTTTGCTGTTCATATGAAAATGCCCTGACAGATTCCTTGAAATCCGCCAGGGCATTTCTCTATCATGGAATAAGACAGTATAATAAGCATGAGGCTCGTAGGTTTCCGCTAGGGAAAGAAGGCGTGTTATGTATAAGCATATTCTTGTCGCGGTAGACGGTTCGGAAAATTCCCTTCGTGCAATAGAGCAGGTAGCAGAGATTGTCGGTGATTCAAGCGACATACAGGTCGATTTGGCATCGGTTATCGCTATCGACGTGTATTCTGACATGGTTTATGACCCTATTGAGGCGCATGGTGATGCGCAGCGCGAGCTCATCCAGCCAGCGCTCGATATTCTCGCCAAGACGGGCGTTAAAGCAAATGTTGTCTTGTTGCATGGACGTCCTGCAGATGAAATTATCCGGTATGCAGAAAAAGAGGCTGTCGACCTTCTCGTTATCGGAAGCAGAGGACTCAACGCGCTGCAGGAGTTTGCTATTGGCAGCGTAAGCCATAAAGTCATCAAGCATTCGAAATGCCCCGTTTTGGTGGTTAAATAAGCGACGCCATTAATGAACGGCGACGGGTGGCCTCCTTTGAGGGGCCGCCCGTTTTTTATAGTTCGATACTCTGGCCAGGCTGAAGGATGATGCGTCCGCGTGCGGTGAATGCCTGGGCTTTTTCGAGGCTGAAGAGCTGCGACGGGTCATCAGGATTGTCTATGGGTACCAGGTGCATGGGAATGCTATGTGCTGCATCGACAAGTTGGGCGCAAAGGGAGGCTTCGGCGCAGTCCATGTTATAGAGTCCATCGCCGGGGAAAGTCGCATAGTCAAGGGCAAGTGCGGCGAGTTTTCCACTTCGCATGTCGTCTGTCATGCTTGTATCTCCGGCTGCATAGAAGCTTATTCCGTCCAGTTCGAGAATAAACCCAACGCATTCATCGATAGGGTGGTTCTTGTTGCATGCTTGAACGGCTGTCGCGCGTATACCGTGGGATGACACGGTGAGATATTCCGATGGGCTGGGGTGCACATCTGCGGCGCGGATTATCGTGCAACCCTGCGCATGCGGCATCTTGTCGGTTTGATTGTGGTCGAAATGCTCATGCGTAATAAAGATCACGTCGGCCGGGAGGTCATAGCCCGTGCCGGCAAAAGGGTCGACATAGACGACTGTGCCGGTAGCGAGAACGAATCGGTAGGAACCATGTCCCTGATAGAGCATCGTTGCCATGAGGCCTCCTTAGTTGCCTGCCAATATACTGCGAGCGACTGCCAATCCATTGGCTGACGCCTGCTGCAGGCCACGGGTTACGCTGGCGCCATCACCGACTGCACGTAACCCCGCAACGCTTGTGCGAAAATCGCTATCGACAATCACCTTGTTTGAATAGAACTTGACCTCGACACCATAAAGGAGGGTTTCATCGCTTGCGATGCCCGGCGCGACTATATCGAGCGCTTCGATCATCTCGATAAGGTCGACCATGATACGGTGAGGAAAGACCAGCGACAAATCACCCGGTTCCGCATCGGGAAGGGTTGGTCGCAAGCTATTGCGATAGAGGCGTTCTGCATTGGTGCGCCTGCCGCGCCTGAGATCCCCGTAGGTTTGCACGAGTATGCGACCGTCAGAGAGCATGTTGGAAAGCTGCGCTATGTGTTTGCCGTATTCAATGGGTTCGTGAAAGGGTCGGGTAAATGACTTCGAGACAAGAAGCGCGAAGTTCGTATTATGGGTCTTGAGCTCATTGGATTTATAGGCATGCCCGTTCACGACGGCGAGTCTGCCGTCATAGTACTCGCTGGCAACCTCGCCTGAAGGGTTGGTGCAAAACGTGCGTACCATATCGTCGAAGGTAGGGGTGTAATAAATAAGCTTCGCTTCGTAAAGGCTTTCGTTGACGCGTGTGAGCACGTCGTCGCTCACCTCTACGCGGATGCCAACGTCAACCTGCCCTGGAATAGCTTCGATGCCATGGTCGACGCACATGTGCGAAAACCAATCGGCGCCCTCGCGTCCAACAGCGGCGATAGTTTCGCGTGCGCTTATCCTGTCGCCGTTTTCGCAGATGATGCCTTTGAGAGTCTCATCTTCGATGACGAGCTCGCTTACCATTGTGTTGAAGCGCAGCTCGACGCCGTGATCGATAAGGTAATCCTGAATGCGGCCGTAGATTTTATAGCCTTCTTCGGTTCCCAAGTGGCGAATCGGGCATTCGATAAGACGCAGATTCGCTTTGATGGCTCGACGGCGTATCTCACGAATTTCTGCCTCTTTGCCCAGGCCATATACATGAGAGTCAGCGCCAAATTCGAGGTATATATTGTCGGAATCTTGCATAAGCTCGGCCGCGGCATCATATCCGAGTAAATCAGGCAGATTGCCGCCGACGTCAGGTGAAAGCGAGAGTTTTCCATCCGAAAACGCACCGGCTCCCGCAAACCCTGTTGTGATCGCGCAGGGGTTGCATCCTTGGCATATGCCGGTCTTTCGCTTGGGGCAGATGCGCTTTTCGAGCGGTCGGCCTTTTTCGATGATTAGAATGCGCAGGTCGGGCTGCTTGTTTATGAGCTCGTAGGCGGCGAAGATACCGCTTGGTCCTGCACCGATAATAAGAACGTCATAAGATTCAGCCACGTCTGCTCCTTATATACAGATGGCGGGTAGTACCGTGAGGGAATAATCCCCATTGGCAATACCCGCCATCGAGAAACCCTGGCGTTCAGTTTACTTCATCAAGGCACAGATGGCTTCGTTGAAGGCAGACGAGTCAGCGATTTCGAGTCCTTCTGCAAGTCGCGCCTGGTTATAGAGCAGGTTTGCGTACTGTGCGACCCTCTCCGTATCGCCGGCTTCCTGTGCTGCCTGTAGCGTGGCAAAAACCGGATGTTCGGTGTTGATCTCGAGGACATGCTTTGCCTGTGGGCGTTCTTCGTCCGTCGCAGGGATACTGGCGAAGTATTTTTCCATGCCCAAGCTTACTGGGCCATCGGCGACGATGCAGCAGGCTGCATCGGTCAAGCGCGATGAGGCGGTTACCGTCGTGATATCGTCGGGGAGCGCCTCTTTCATCGAATCGAACAGCGTACTGTTCTCTTCGCGCTTCTTGGCGACTTCTTCTTTTTCCTCGTCGGTTTCAAGGCCCAAGTCTTCGCCGCTTGCAACATTACGCACTTCTTGATCGTTATAGCTGCCGATGGTCAAGAGACAGAATTCGTCAACGTTGTCACCGCATAGCAATACGTCGTAGCCACGTTTTGTCACGGACGTGACGCTGGGGCTCTTGGAAAGTTTGGCGACCGTGTCGCCTGATGCAAAATAGACGCTCTCTTGGCCTTCGGGTTCGGCTTGCGCGTATTCTGCTAGCGTGATGGGCTTGTCTTGCGAAGCAGACTGGAATAACAAAAGGTCCTGAAGCAGGTCCTTATGGGAGCCATAGCTTGAATAGATGTCATATTTGAGCACGTGGCCAAATTTGCCAAAGAAATCGGAATAGGCATCGCGGTCTTCTTTGCAGAGGCTTTCGAGCTCTTGCTTGATTTTCTTCTCGATACGACGCTCGATTGCAATAAGCTGGCGATCTTGCTGCAATGTTTCACGCGAGATGTTGAGGTTAAGATCAGGGCTGTCTACTACGCCGCGTACAAATCCAAAGCAATCGGGCAGCAGGTCTTCACAGCGCTCCATGATCATTACGTTGTTGCTATAGAGCGCAAGGCCACGTTGGAAATCCTTTGCGTACAGGTTCATGGGCGTGTCGGTTGGGATGAACAGCAGCGCGTCATAGCTCAGAGAACCCTCTGCGTGCATTGAGATCACGCGAAGCGGTTTGTCGCCGGTATGAAATTGCGTCTGATAGAAATCGGCATACTCTTCGTCGGAGACCTGTGACTTTTGCTTGGTCCAGATGGGGACCATCGAATTGAGTGTTTCGTGCTCTGTATAGGTTTCGGTCTGAAGTTCGTAATCATCAGGCGCATCGTCGGGTTTGGGAAGCGTGCGGGTGTGCTCAACGTCCATGCAGATCGGGTAGCGAATATAGTCGCTGTAACGTTTGATCAGACGCTTGAGGGAATAATCTTGAAGATACTCATCGTAATTGATGTCGTCGGTGTTCTCGCGCAGGTACAACGTGATGTCGGTACCACGCTCGCCGCGGGAGGCCTCGGTGATGTTGTAGCCTTCGATACCGTCGCTTTCCCATTGAAAGGCATCGTTGCTGCCATAGGCACGCGAGATGACGCTGACCTTGTTGGCAACCATGAAAGAAGCGTAGAAACCAACGCCAAACTGACCGATGATGTCGACCTCGTCGAGTTTTTCGTCGTCGCCAGATTTGAATTCGAGGCTGCCGGAATGGGCAATGGTTCCAAGATTCTTGTCAAGTTCGTCTTTGGTCATACCGACGCCATTGTCGCTGATGGTAAGCGTACGGGCATCTTTGTCATACGAAATCTGGATGGAGAGGTCATTGCGTGAAATAGTGTTGTCTTTGTTCTGCAGGGCAGTGAGGTAGAGTTTGTCGAGTGAGTCGGATGCATTTGAGATGAGCTCGCGCAGGAATATCTCGCGGTTGGTATAAATAGAGTTGATCATGAGATCAAGCAGTTTTTTGCTCTCGGTCTTAAATTTGCGCATGACGTATCTGTCCCTTCGAATGCCGAACGTTCTGTTTGACTGATAGGGATTTTAAGAGAGAACGGGCGAGGCGGTGAACC
>CAYSZR010000002.1:0-65673 GCA_964435565.1 uncultured Coriobacteriaceae bacterium | reverse complement strand
CGCAGCCAACGGGATGATCCCCCGGCGGCGACCATGCGCAGGTACGCACCTTGAAGGTGCCGTTTCCTTCATCGACCTTATATGGAGTGTTCTCCATGTTTGCTCCCTTCCAAGCCGTTGCGGGCGCTCGCAAAGCGCACCGATTCTCTCTAAGTCCAGCATATTGAGCATGTCCGTTATTGAAAATAAGCAGTTTGCTGCCCAAGAGAACAACAAATCATTGTTCTGGGGTATCATTGCTTTGGAGCGCAGGCTGGTCTTCATGTAAAGACAACCACCAGGCAGGGAGGAAGTCCATGCGAACCGAATGGCTCGAATATTTTGCCGATGCAGCGCGTCTTGGCTCCATCAAGGCATCGGCCCAAAAGCATTTCATCAGCCCCCAAGGTCTGAGTCGCTCTATCGGCGCACTTGAAAAGGAACTCGGAATCAAGCTATTCGAACGCGGCGCAAACAGCGTGCGTATAACCCCGCAAGCAGAACAGCTGCTCCCCTCCATCCGCAATGCGGTTTCGGCAATCCAAAACGTGAGCATCCAAGCTGACGAGCTTCGGGAGGACTCAGGAGAGAAACCTGGATGCATGCTATGCAGCACATTCGTTTTCCTAAGCGGCCTTCTCGACCCGCTGAGTCATGCCTTTTCAAAACACGGCCGGCAGATTTCATACAGGCAGGTCGACACGGAGCGCATACTCGAAATGCTGCTTGGCGAGTCTGCGTCTCGAACAGCAGACGATGTGCTGTTTGGAATGACCATACTGTTCAGCCCTCTTGAGCGCGAGAACCGCAATAAGATCGCGCATCTGCCCGAACGAGGCTTTGTCTATGAAGCCATCGAACAACATCATGACGGAATACTGGTAGCGGCACATCATCCTCTTGCTAATCGCGAAAGCGTGTCGCGCGACGAGATCATCGCCTATCCCGTCATATCCTCATGCGCAGAGCAGCTGGCTCCTTTGAAGCGCTATCTGGGCGATTCCCATGTGACGATGGCGATCACCGATCTTGCAACCAGGCTCAATATGATTCTCGATGAACGAAGCGTCATCGTTTTGCCGCCATTCTTCAACGTAGTCCACGACAAGCGCTACCGTTTTATCAAGATCGAAGACCCCTACGACGTGGAAGCGGGACTGATCTACCGCGATATCGCATCCGTTCGTAACGATATCGGTTTGATTCAGGATACGATCAAGGGTTTTTACGAAAAAGATGCCGCTCAGGGCTTGCTCAGGCTTTTGTAACACGGGCCGTTTCTGACGGAGCGGGTCTGCCCGTAAGCGCGGCACCGCACGAGGGGCATTTTTCCGTTTTCGCAAAGATCGGCTTGCCGCATACAGGGCAAGGATCACAGACCATGACCGGAATCACCTCTTTGCACTTGCCGCAGCCAACACAGCACGAACAGCCCATATTGTCCTCGCTTCAAAATTGACGCATCGTGATGAAACCCAAAAACTTACATGCGCTTGAGTCAAGCGTCACTCTTCGATAACTGCCTGGTATTTATAGAGCAGCGCACAGGGCCCGTAGCCTTCCTTGCTCTGCCGCAGCCCTGGCATCCCCAAGTCCTCTTCTAAATTGAGCAAGGGGGCACGGTCGACAACGAACTTAGCTATCTCTTGCAACATTGCACGCCAGATAAAGCGATAAGAGAGCGTTCCCTTCAAAACTATCACGTCGAAAGCTCCACCCGGCAGCAACTGCCCGTAGGCATAGCCAGCTGCAGTATCGTCGATATACATGACGATACCTTCCAGATCCAGCGCCTCGAAGTGCTGCAGTTCCAGCATGATTTTGTCGTGCTCTGCTTCAAGCGGATGATGCGAATCCATGTGACGACCCAGGTTTGCATGGAACCACGCATCCTCGTAAGCTGCGACAGCGTCGAGGTTATGCTCGCCAATCGGCTCGATGCGCGTGCCCGCGCCGTAAAGCTTTCTGAACCTGTTTGCCTCTTGCCGTTTCTTGGCGCGCTCGTGTCCGCGATACTCCGCGATATCCTCGGTGCGAAAAATATATTCGGCAAAGGTCCGATCGGTCGAAAACGTCATAGTGGTTCCAGCAGCTTCGAATGCGGCCTTCTCCTCTGGCGTGATACCCACGAAGGCAAACGGGCCTTCCGATGAGACCATGGAGGCCAGCTTGGCAGTTTCACTCAGCATGTCGGATGCGCCGAGTGGCAGATAGTAAGCGATTCTGCCGGGAATACGCGCATCTTGACGCAGATAAAGGACCTCGTCTTCAATACAGAACTTCGTGCCGTATTTATCTTGCATGCCATAGATATTGGCGAACCCTAAAGCAGAATCATTGCGTGCAAGACGACTCAACACTGCCTCTATAGGTTGCTTATCGGTAAGCTGTATGTTTCTAAAATGCATGCCCTACCCTTCTAAAATAAAACACGCATTGGCATAGAATGCGCGTTTCAATCATGGTAGCATCAACTGCAACCGAAAGGGGTGCAATGATGCAGGTACAAACAATGAAGCAAGAAGACATTCCCCGCGTAGACGAGCTTTGCAAAAAAGCATCCATGGCAACGCCTCATGATTATGATGTCGTGCGTGTGGTGCGCGCAAGCGAATCAGAACCCATCGTAGGATTTGTACGGTTGAATATCATCGAGGGCATCGCCTACTTGGAACCAATCATCATAGACGCATCCTTGCGCGGCACCGGCGTTGGCCGCTTGTTGCTAGAAGATGTCATGGAACGATATGACGACATCCGCTGCGTAGCACGCGGTGAGTCTTCTGGATTCTATCTAAGTTTGGGCTTTCACGAGGTTCCCTGGGACGAGCTCGATCCGAAGATTTCCGGTGACTGTCCAACCTGCGAGCGCTTAGCTACCTGTAACCCCCTGCCAGTTGCTTGGCATCGGAAATAGCTCCAATACTGCAAAGGTAAAGCCATCTTATGAACGACAAAGACAGAACCTCCAAGGTCATCAATGATCTGGCCGACCGAGGCGACATGATCCTTACTGATGTTTTCAAAGGTACCGAAACCGGCGAGGCAGATGCCGAAGCAAAGCTCATGGAGCTCATTCAGCGGAATGTGAACACGGAATTCGGCTTGAAACATCATTTCTCGGAAATACACTCCCTCGAGGATTACAGAAAATCGGTGCCGCTGCTCAATTACGACGATTTAGAGCCCTATATTTCAAGAATGTTCACGAAAAACGAGCAGGATATCCTGACAACAACCCCCATCGTGCGCTATGCACAGACCTCGGGCAGCACTGGTGTGCCAAAGCACATTCCCGTCTCGCGAAAAGATATGCAGCTGGCTTCCACGATGATCTATGTACGCTCGTTTTCCCTTGCACGAAAGTACTGCAAAGAGAACAATCGCGATTTCACATGCGGAAAAGGCCTGTTCTTTCTCGATTTGAATGCACTGACATCGCCTTGCGGACTCCCCATAAGCGGAATATCGAGCACCTTCCTCACGGCCTTCCAAGAAGACTATGCCGACCTATCTGTAGCTCCGACCGAGTGCCTATATCCAGATAGCACCGCCAACATGAAGTACGTGCTGCTTCTCTTTGCCTTAGCGGAAAAGGATCTCTTCTTTGTCTTCTCCGTGTTCGCATCGTTGGTCTACGACAAGTTCTGCTACATGCAATCGAAATGGGAGATGCTGTGCGACGACCTTGAGAAGGGACGGATAGACCCTTCAATCTCGATACCAAAAGAACAGAGGACCTTGTTCGAATCAAAGCTTCAGGCCGACCCCGAAAGAGCCGCCGAATTGAGAGAGGAATTCGGCAAAGGTTTCGATACGCCCATCTGCCCAAGAATCTGGAAGAATCTAAGATGGGTAACCGCAATCGGAGCAGGTGTATTTACCCCCTACAGAATGAGGATGAAGGAGTTTTTAGGCGAGGACATTCCCGTAGACACCATGGCCTATACAGCCTCTGAAGGCTTCTTCGCTTTTCCCACAAAAATGAATTCGAACGATTTTCTACTGGATACCCAGGGTTGCTTCTTCGAGTTCATTCCGGTTAATTCCGTCGACGAAACTCCCCTTACGATGGACAAGCTCACCGTGGGAGAATGCTACGAACTCATCATTACGACGCCTTCGGGTCTTTACCGGTACCGAATCAACGACATCGTGCAGGTTACAGGCTATTACAATCAGAATCCCTATATAAAGGTCGCATATCGAAAAAATATGGTTGCCAACATAGTCGGCGAGAACACCGCCGAAGAAGAATTCAACATGGCAATCAGCGGGTTTGAGGAAGAGACCGGGCTCAGCGTTCTGGAATACAGCGTGTATATCGATTTGGATACGCAGGCAAGCGGCAGATACGTCATCTTCATGGAATGCGATGCGCCCGCTTCTCCAGAAATCGATTATGCAGAGATCATAGACAGGCGTCTTCAGAAACTGAGTTCCATTTTCAAGTACTACCGCGAGCACGGGACAATCGATCCGTGCGTCGTCCATTTCGTGCAGCCGCAGACCTATATGCTCTACCGAGAGATGATGGAGATGAGAGGGGCATCTCCCAATCAGGTCAAACCTGTAAGGCTGATAGACAACCCCTTCAAAGAAGATTTCTTCTTCGCCCTGGTCGATAGCTGATATGCTGATGCAGTCGCGCGGTTTTCCGAAAACACAAACAGACAGGAAGCGCGTCTTTTCCGGGCAAGCAGCGTTACTCAAGATGCTGAATTCAGCGTTCCGCTCTTTCCTCTGGGTTTCCGTCCTGATGTATGTAACCAACTACATCGGGAATTTTGCGGACAGCGTCATCGCCGGGCAGATTTTGGGCGAAAATGCGCTCAGCGCCATTGCGGTAGCATCCCCTCTCCTGTTGATTACATCCATGCTCGGTAATTTCTGCATGGGTGGTGCTACGATCGCCGCTCATGCAATCGGCGAAGCCGATAGGGAAACGGCCAATGTCAGGTTTACCCAATCGCTGGTCATCAGCATCTTGATGACTGTCATTACGATTATCGTCGGCATGGTATTTGCCACACAGATCGTCGATTTCATATGTGGCACAGGCGTCGACGAATCCTTACGGCTTATGGCTTGGCAGTATATCGTCAGCACCATGCCAGGCATAGCGCTTATCATCCCGCTCATGGTCCTGAACGCATTTCTCCGGCTGGATGGGTCGAAGAACCTGACGCTTATCGCCATTGCCGTCATCGCGGTTTTGGATATCGTGCTGGACCTGCTGATAGTAGCACCTTATGGCATCATCGGTCTGGGCGTGGCAACCACGATAAGCTATATCGCAGGTATCGGAGTTCTGCTCACCCATTTTCGCAAGAAGTCAAATACCTTGAAACTCGTGGCAAAAGGGGCGCGTAGGGATCCGCTCTTTGCAATATTCAAGGTAGGGGCACCTTATGCCAGCGGCAAGTTGTGCGAATACATCAACATGACGATCATGACCGTATTGGCATTTTCCTACGCAGGGCCTCTGGCAGGGGCCGCCCTCAATGTGCGCTCGCAGTCGATCAACGTCTTGCTGGCGGTTGTGTATGGCTTCATCCAGGCGGGGGTTCCGATCATCGGTGTCATGCAAGGAGATGGGGACCGCGTTTCCCAAAAAAGAGTCTTCTACCTTACGCTGAACGTCAGCGTCGCATTCTGCCTTGCGGCAATGGTGCTCACCATCTTCTTCCCGCAATTGGCGCCGCTTCTTATGGGCATCGAGGCCGATAGCCCCGCTATGCCCATAGCTTGCAACGCTATGGTGATGCTTACCATAAGCTTGGTGTTTCGATCAGCTAACACCACGGTGATCCTCTATTGCCAAAACAGCAAAAGGGAGAACCTTGCAACGATTCTGAGCATACTGGAGCTGCTGCTTCTCATCGTCCCGTTTGAGTTTTTGCTGGGCGGGCTTATGGGCACCGATGGCCTGTGGGCGTCCTTTATCGTAAGCGAGGCTCTGACTTTTTTCATTATCTTCACGATGGGGACGATAAGAAGCGGAAAGCGGAGCTTGCGGACCCTAACGTTAGACGGCCTCATGATGTATACCGGCGAAGAGGCGGCATCGGAAGATGCCTATATCTGCCTGGAGATCAATGCAGACGGCGACCGGGCCAATGAGCGGGACTTGTCGGAATTCATGAACCGACAGGGATATTCGCAACCTTTGCAAGAGCAGATCTTTGCTTGCTTGAGACTTGCCCGTGCGACGTATGGGCAGCTGGCTCCAAATGAAAAAAAATTAATGGTGCTAAGCGTTTCGGATTGCGAGGAATGTGTGCACGTGCGCATGCGGGATAACGGCGCTACCCTCAATCCCTATGAGCAGGTTGCCGGAGACGAGATCCGCGCGCTGCTGAAAACAGCGCAACGCTGCACATACAACAATAACATCAATTTGAACTGCTCAACGTTTTCCCTGACGAAGTAATAGCGCACTATTCACCCGCATTGAGCTGGAATTTCTAAAATCCTTAGCGATTACCGATAACAAATGAATGCGTTGTGCTTATCTGTTTGGTGCCAATTTGACGGCAGGTGATTTTGCTCTATTTGATGTTCTTGGATTTCAGCGCCGTTTGAGCGGCTCAGATGCCTTTTTTGATTATCGGGCTTCGAGAGAATTGGCGCGCCCTGGGGGATTCGAACCCTCGACCGTCGGATTAGAAGTCCGGTGCTCTATCCAGCTGAGCTAAGGGCGCGCTGCGGCAAATCATTCTAGCGCAAAACTTCGTGCTATAGCAGCTCGCGATAATACGGGCAGATATCCTCGTACTTGCCATCAGGCATGCGAAAACCACCCGGAATGGTTCCAAGTTGTTTGAAGCCCAATCGTTCATAAAGGTGACGGGCGTGCGTATTGGTCGCAACCACGGCGTTGAACTGCAGCACACGAAACCCGTGCACCTTGCCCTGCTCGAGGCAATCTTTAACAAGCGATTCCCCGATATGCAGACCGCGGCTCGCTGCCGCAACGGCATAACTCGCATTGCAGATATGCCCGCAGCGCCCGATATTGTTGGGGTGCAAAATATACAGCCCGTACACTCGGCCATCGTTGCCTTCGGCTACCCCACAATAAGTTTGTTCTGCAAAAAACTCTCGCCCCGTACCAGCATCGAGCATATTTTCCTGCGGAAAGGCGATGCCGTCTTCAACGACCTCGTTCCAGATGGCGACCATCGTCGCAACATCGGCATCCGAATACGCCCTGATCTTAATATCCGTCATTGTGCTCTCGTTCTTTAAGGAGCTTCACTGCGCTGATAGTCTCACGCAACGTAACGTCTATCTCGGCCTCGATTGTCTTGAGCTGTGCTAAATCATCAAGAACGGACCGATCGACCATGCCCTGGTTGCGACTCAGCATCCGCCGCATGTGCACGTCGATATCGACGATACGCTTTTTGAGACCCACGAGGTCAAGGCCCACGCGCGCAAGATGCTCGGAGCTGCCAGCTTGACCGCTTTTCTCATAAAGCGCCAAGATGAACTGGCTTATCGATTGTCCATGCGCTGTCGCATCCGAAGCAATGGCATCCTTTATAGACGGCGGGCACGAGATGTTGAGCCTGCCGGTATGGTACTCAGCATCGCGTTTAGACATGGCCTTCGCCTGCCATCATGGAAACGGCGTGATCGAACTGGTCGAAGATCCCCTCCCAGTTTTCTTCTGCCGCCTTTTTAGAGCCCGGAAGATTCACGATGAGCACACGTCCGCGCTGCGCGGCTATCGCACGGCTTAGCATTGCGCGATGTGTCTTTGTCATGGAATACGCACGCATAGCTTCGGCAATGCCGGGCACCTCGCGATCGCATACTTTACGTGTGGCCTCGGGTGTGACGTCAGCAAGCGAAAGCCCGCTGCCACCGCAGGTCAAAACAACGTCTGCGCCAGCATCACAACCAGCGACGATGGCGGCAGCAATCTGGTCGACATCGTCTTGCACGACGACATGAGAAATCGTCATCCATCCCTGACTGGCAATGAGCTCTTCCAGACGTGCTCCAGCGGTATCATCTTCGATGCTGCGTGTGGACGAGCAGGTGACAATTGAAAATTTGATATCCATGACAACCTCAGTTTCTATTCGCGCGTCCAAAGGCCCGTGCGGCCGCCTTCTTTACGCACCAGATGCACATCGCAGATTTCCATGCCACGATCCACCGCTTTGCACATATCGTATACCGTAAGCAGCGCGATGCTGACACCAGTCAGCGCTTCCATTTCGATACCAGTCTTCCCGGTAACGCCAGTGGTCATCACAGCGTGAATGCCCACGCGCCCATCGTCGCGCTGGCCTGCAAGCACTGGTTCAAGCTCGCATTTCGACTTGGTAATATTGAGCGGGTGACACATTGGGATAAGCGAGCTCGTCTGCTTGCATCCCAGAATGCCGGCGACACGTGCACAGGCAAGCACATCGCCTTTAGCCGCAGCCCCCTCGGTAATCATAGCAAGCGTATCGGGATGCATGAAGATCCACCCCTCGGCAATAGCCTGTCGGTCGGTATCTGCCTTGGCAGAGACATCGACCATGCGCACAGCGCCCTTTTCGTCGACATGGCTTAAAAAGCCATCGCGCGCCTCTTCGTTTTCGGATGTGCCTGCGGCAAGTCCGCCAGGTCGTTCCTGCGTCATCTTCGCTCTCCTATCCGCCAATCTGGCTCATGCGACGCACCGTGCCGCGCTCTTCGTGATGCTCATCAGGCTTGATGCCAATCGCCTGTTCAATCGCCTTGTCAATTGCCGTTTCATCACCGCTGCGAATCGCCGCCATGACATCAACTTCTTCATCGCTGAAAAGGCATGGCCTGATCTTGCCGTCGGCGGTGAGACGCAGCCTGTTGCAAGCCGAACAGAAATGGTTCGACATCGCGCTGATGAACCCGACCGTACCCTGCGCGTTTGGAAACCTATAGTAAATAGCGGGACCAGAACCTGCGGGAAGACCGTCTTCGCCTACGGGCTCAAGTTTGCCGATACCCGCCGCTGCAGCACCTTGGTTAATGCGCTCGATAATCTCTGAGGCAGGGATGATATCGTCTTCGGTCCAGCCAGCGCCCGTACCGCCCGTGCTCTCGCCGACGGGCATGTATTCGATAAAACGCACATGGAGGGGCTTGTCATAGGACAGTTTGGCAAACCCGAAGAAGTCCTGATCCAGGCTGCGGACGGCAACGGCATTGACCTTCACAGGATCAAAACCGTATTCGAGTGCAGCGTCGATAGCCGAAAAGACGTCCTCGATCTTGCCTAAGCGGGTGATATAGGTGAACTGCACGGGATCAAGCGTGTCGAGCGAGATGTTGACGCGGTTCAGTCCCGCATCTTTCAGGTCGGCCGCCATACTTGGCAAAAGCAGCCCGTTTGTGGTGAGCGAAATATCCTCGATTTCAGGAATCGCGTGGATCTCGCGGATAAGGTCGACAACGCCCTTACGCACAAGGGGCTCGCCTCCCGTCAAACGAATCTTGCGAATACCCGCCTTTGCAGCGCGTCGCGTAAATTCCGCTATCTCCTCGATATGCAGGATCGACTCGTGCGCCCTCCAAGGTACGCCCTCTTCAGGCATACAGTAGATACAGCGCAGGTTGCATCTGTCAGTCAGTGAAATGCGCAAATAATCGATCTTGCGCCCTAAATGGTCTTTCATGCACGCTCCCAGTTATTCGTTCAGAGCAGAATACTATAGCTCGACGTTTCTCACGCCCGCGAGGTCACAGAAATAACGGGCAACGGCTTCGGCATCGTCGAGACCGAAGACAGGTTTTCCTTCGGCGCGAACTTGTGCTGCAAGGTCGTCGTTATCGGTTATGAGCGCGATGCGCTCTTCGGGCGAAAGCTTGGGGTCGGGATGTCCCGCTGCGGTTCGATACAGTTCGACCGCACCGTCCGCCTCTGCCCGAAAGCCCTCGACAATGACGAAATCGACATCGTCTGCAATTTTCGCGACAAGCTCGTCGCGTGTTGCCTCACGCTGCGGCGTGCTCACGAAAATCGCGTACTGAGCAGAGGCTGCGAGGACGACAGGGTTTGCACCAGCCTGCGCATATTTCCAGGAATCCTTACCCTCCTGGTCCACGCCGCCTTCCCTATGGCCGTGATGCTTGATAACGCCAACGCGCACGTCGGCGTTGCTGAGTTGTTCGACGACACGCGTGGTAAACGTGGTCTTTCCCGAATTCGACCACCCCGTCACCGTAATCACAGGAACCGTGCCCATGCGCCCTCTTCTCATTTCAGCGTACGCTCAATCAATTTATATTGCAGAGAGTATAGCGCAGCGCGCCACTGCGACAAATTAACGTTTGCAACGAAGGCGTTTGCAACGAAGGCAGCCCCCGATTGTTGAGGCTGGTGCGGGCGAATCCATTTCTTGAGCTTCGCAATTCCGATCTTGTTCGGATTCAGCTCCGTTTTCATTCCAAAAAAGTGCCGATAACCAGCAGATTTTGGGGGTGGTTTGGCAAGGGAGCCGGGCGATAGCATGAGTGAACCTCGGTGGGCTATGCCCCGTGTAAGCACCTGTACATGAAGGAGAAATGAGCATGCGAACCTTAAAGCGACATCCGACAAGAAAATCTCTTGGAGTATCAGAAACATCCCCAGCACAATCGACACTCCAGCTGATGATCACGACGGCAAGCCTCATTCTTGCCATCGCATTGCTCTTGCAGGGGCCGGGCGCATCCATCGTCCAGCCCGCGCTGGCATCCGGCGAAACCGTGTCCCTTTGGAAAGACGGTTCCATCGATTACTCAGACGGCTCGTGGAATACGCATAAATTTCGGGCCAACGACGGGGCAGGCGACACCGTCGCATACTGCGTCGAACCGTCCAAAACATCTCCAGGCGAAGGTGACTATTCGAAATCGCCCATCAGCACGATAAGCGGACGAGAAGCAGAGATGAGAACCGATCTCTGGTTTGCTTATGGCGGACCAGGCTTTGATGCGAGCATGTGGCCACCGGTCAACTGGAACGGGGAGCCCATGAGCAGCGATGATTATTATCTCGCTTCTCATATATGGCTCGCAGACACCTATAGCTCAAGCGCATACGATGCGACATATGGCGCAAGCGAGAGCTTCTCTGACTGGCTGACGCTCTACATCACGGGCTTTGATATCAATACCGGCGAATTGAAGAACTCAAATGCCGTGGGCCGGCGTGCTTATGCACGTTCTGGCGAGGTCCCCAGCGACTTCGCGACATACCAAATCGACGGCGGCGATTCTCAAACCATCGCAATGAGTTCGTACTACAACCCGACCGGCACGATAAAGATAAACAAGACATCAGCAAACGACCAGATAACAAATGGCAATCCTTGTTATTCGCTTGAAGGAATCATCTATGGAATCTACACCAATGCGGATTGCAACGGCTCCACTCATGGCACGGGAAAATCGCTCGTTCTTAATGCAGACGGCTATGCCGAAGCAGAAGACCTGCATGCAGGAACCTACTTCATTCGCGAAGTCGAATCATCTGTCACGGGCAGAGGGTATGCCTATAATTCAACCATCTATACCTGCGAGGTCAAAGGCGGACAAGACGCCTGGATCCATGACACGGCCAGCACGGCCGGGGATACGCATGGCAATGACGTTTCCGATAAACCGATAAGCCTTTCACCCAGTGTTCTTATAAGCAAATACGACATACTCACACGGGGATCCATCCCCTCTGGAAGCGCTCCCCTTGCAGATGCGCTGTTCGAAGTGAGCTATTTCGCGAACCTCGATGGCGAAACATCTGGCACACCTATACGGACATGGGTCTTTAAAACGGATGCAGCTGGCAAGGTCGACCTGCGTTCAAACCTTCAGGCAAGCTTCGTGCGAGGAGACGCGCTGTTCTTCTGCGCAGATGGAAGCTGCGCCTTTCCGCTTGGGACCTATAGAATCGTCGAAACCGCGGTGCCTGCGTCCTATGAGTTTCCCAAAGAAAACTCCCCCACGGTCTTCACCGTCCGAGCAAATGGCACGGGCGAACACGACACGACTGCAGGCGAAACACTTGGGGCAGACGGAGTCACTATCTGGGAGACCCCGATACGCCAAGACATCAGCTTTGCCAAGCGCGATCTGGACACGCAGCGCCCCATGAGCGGCATACCATTCCTTGTCACCCGCATCGGGCCAGATGGCGTGACGCCGATCGAGCGCCATGTGATAGTTACCGACGCAAATGGCGTATTCAACTCGAATACCAACCATGTCGAACACACGACACGCACAAATGCCAATGACGCCGCATTGCGCACAGACATGACCGGCGCATACATCGTCGATGAGACGCGCCTCGATGCCGATGCAGGCACCTGGTTCGGCGTGACGGCTAATGGCGGCTGGATTGATCCCAGAAGCGATTACGGGGCCTTGCCCGACAGCTCTACCTGCAAATATCTTTTCGAAGAGTTGCCCGTAGCAGCCAACGCAGGCAAAGCGCTCGTGAGCTTCGAAGCCTATGCGCATGCAGCACACGCGACGACCATCGATCTTGGCACCGTAGGAAACCTCACGCCTACGATTGCCACGACTGCCTACGATGCAGCAGACGGCGACAAAATCATTAGCCGAGATATGGACGCCCACCTTAACGACACCGTTTCATACAGCGGTTTAGTCGCCGGGCATTCGTATACAGTCAACGGGTGGTTGGTGGATGCTGGCTCCGGCCTTGCTCTGCCGAGCAGCGACGGATCCCCCGTGACATCCCATGCAACGTTTACGGCGCCCGCCACCAACGGCACTCTTGAACTCCCCTTTGTCTTCGATGCAAGCGTCGTTTCCGATGGAGCGCGAATCGTCGTCTGCGAAACGCTCTTTGAAGGAGACAGAGTGCTGGCACGCCATGAAGATCTTGACGACGCTTCCCAATCTGCGACAGTCGTGCAGCCAGCCATCGCAACGTCTGCATGCGATGCTACAGACGGCGACGCTCGCGTAATCAAAGATGTCGACACGACTGTGCTTGACCACGTCACATTCACCGGCCTAGCCCCGGGTGCAACCTACACCCTAACGGGAACCATCATGGACAAGAAAACCGGGCAACCATATATTGCAAGCGGAGCTCCTATCAGCACCAGCGCTTCTTTTGCTCCGCAAGAATCGCATGGAACGGTGGATATGGCATTCACATTCGATGCCACTGGCCTCGATTCAGGAACCGAGCTCGTCGTTTTCGAAAAACTCACGCGGGGCGATAGGGAAATCGCCACTCATGAAGATATATCAGATGAAGGCCAGACCGTGACCGTATTCCCTCCAAGAATCGAAACGAGCGTTGCCGACCAGGCCGATGGCGATCAGATCGCCTCTGCGGATATAGAAACAACGATTCTTGACACTGTTTCATACAGTGGCCTGCAACCTGGACGCGAATACACGATGAAAGGTGCTCTCGTAGAAAAACAAACCGGACGTCCGATAACAGATCCATTTGGCCAGCAAGTAACCGCTTCTCGCACCTTTGCTCCCATCACATCAGACGGAAGCGTGGATATCCCATTCGTCTTTGATGCCTCGAACACGAACGTCGCCACAGTCGGCGTCGTGTTTGAAGAGCTATACCGAGATGGACGCAAGCTCGCCAGCCATATCGATATCGAGGACGCTTTGCAGAGCATCGTCATCGAGCAGCCCTCCATGCAGAGCACGGCGAGCGGCGATGACATGTCAAAGACCATTGCACGCGATGACGGCGTAACGCTTAATGATTTCGTAGCCTTCAGGGGACTCAAGCCAAAAACGACCTACCAGCTTATCGGCACGGTCATGGATAAGCAGAGCGGCACAGTGCTCAGAAAACGCGATGGAAGCACGGTAAGCTCGACAATGCAGTTCAGCCCCGAAAGCTCAGACGGGGTAGCCCATATGTCGTTTTCTCTTGATGCAACAGTCGTAGACGAAGGCGCCGAACTCGTGGTTTTTGAAAGGCTCTCGCGCGCGGGCGTCAAACTGGCGCGTCATGAAGACCTCGATGATGCGGGGCAGACCGTCACAATCGCAATACCCCAGATCAAAACATCCGCCGTCTCGCGAGACAACACGAAGACCGTCGTGCGCGATACAGATGCGCACATCATAGACACCGTATCGTATGCGAACCTTATGCCAGCGGCTGAATATACCCTCGTGGCAACTCTTATGGACAAGACAACAGGACAGCCCCTCACAGACGCTTCGGGAAACGTGCCAACGGCAAGCGCAACCTTCACGCCCGAACACGCAAACGGCGAATTCCCCCTGACCGTCACATTCGACGCGAGCTCGCTCGAAGCCGGCTCCGAATTAGTCGTTTTCGAGAAGCTCTTTCGCGATGGCATCGAAATCACCAAGCATGAAGACATCGCAGACGAAGGCCAGACCGTATGCGTGCAACCACCGGACATTTCCACGAGCGCAAGCGATCCCGAAGACGGAGACCGTGAGATTTCAGCAGGTGATGGAACACGTATCCTCGACGCGGTGTCCTATCGCGGGCTGCAGCCAGGCGCAAGCTATACCATCGTGGGAACCTTGATGGACAAGGAAGCGGGCCAACCGTTGCTCGACGCCCAGGGAAAGACCATCCAGAGCACTCAATCGTTTATCCCTGACAAAACAGACGGCACAACAGAAGTCGCGTTCCGCTATGATGCATCGCTCGACAATACGACCCAAACAGCGGTGGTCTTCGAAAACCTCTATAGAGATGAAAAACTCATCGCCTCTCATGAGAATCTCGACAACGCATCTCAAACCGTCATAGCAAGCCTGCCAAATATTCAGACAAGCGCCATTGACAAAGCTGATGCAGACAAGGTCATCATGCGCGGGCGAGTCGCGACCATTACAGATACCGTCGCATACACGGGTTTGAAACCAGGCGAGGAATACGAACTCACGGGAACCCTTATGGTCAACGACGGGACTTTGGCCGGCACTCCCGCGCTCGATGCTTTTGGCAACCCCATCAGCGCCCAGGCAAAATTCACACCTGAAACTGCCCATGGCAGTATCGAACTCGATTTTGAAATCGACACCACGATCATGGATAACGACGCAGACGTCGTCGTGTTCGAGACGCTGCTGCGTGCAGGCTCGACATTGGCAACGCATGCAGACCTCGCAGATGAAGGGCAGACTGTCCACATCGTCTCGCCTACACTCGAAACGCATGCATCCGATGCAAGTGACGGCGATTCCGAACTTGCCGCAACGTTGGACTGCAAGATCATAGATGCCGTTACATACACGGGGCTCGAATGCGGCAGAGAATACATAATCGCCGGTACCTTGATGGACAAGACGGACGGATCCCCGCTGCTTGTCGATGATCGGCCCGTCACCGTCAAAGCGCGTTTTGTGGCAACACGCGAAAGCGGCAGCGCCGATGTCTGCTTCGAGCTCGATGCACGAAGAATTGCCGGTCATGACCTTGTCGCCTTCGAGCAGCTACTCGATGCAAGCGGCTCCAGGCTTATCGCGCATGAAAATCTCGAGGACAAACGTCAGACCGTGCACGTTGCCGACAAAACATCCTCTGGCTTTTCCCGTGTCCTGGGAAATATAGTCAAGACCGGCGACGAATCGCTTCTCGCCTTCGCAGCTTGTGGCTGCATCGCGGCCCTCGTTCTTGGATCCCTCTTCTTCTTCCGGCGCAGATTCCTGGGAGGTGACGCTGATAAATAACGATTATTTCCCGATAAGCTTGAGCAAATAGGGTATTTCAGTCTCGAAATCGACTCCGTACCAGTTATGGTCATCGTGCCCGACAGTCGTCTTGATCGTCGCAACTGTGTAATCAGCTGCGACGGCAAGGGCGCGGTCAAGCGGCAGCCCATTGAGCAACGCGCCAACGGCTGCAGAAGAGAACACGTCGCCCGTGCCATGAAAGCGTGCCTCAATGAGCTCGTTGAAATACGAGAAGTATTCGCCGGTCTCACTGTCTAAGCCATATACACCACAAGTACCTGGCTCGAGGCTCACGCCTGTAAGCACGGCCTTCTTTGCACCAAGGGATGTAAGACCCTGCAGAAGGTCGCGTACGTAGTCTTCATCGTATGTTCCATCGTCTTTGTATTCGGCGCCCAACATGAAGGCGGCTTCGGTGATGTTAGGATCGATGATATCCGCCTTGGAGCAAACAACGGCGCCCATGGCACGCGCGAATTCGGGGGTAAAGCCCTTATAAAGAACGCCGTTATCGGCCATTGCGGGGTCGACGAACACGAATGTGTCGTCTCGTCTATGCTCGTCAAAGAAGCGGCTTACAAGTTCCAGCTGTTTGAAGGATCCAAGATAGCCCGTGTATATGGCATCGAATGTTACGCCGTTTTCTTTCCAGCTTTTCGAGATTGGGTCAATCTGATCGGTCAGGTCATCAAAGGTAAAACTATCAAACGCAGTATGCACAGAAAGCACGGCTGTCGGCACGATACCGCATTCGACGCCCATCGCAGAAATGATCGGCAAAGCAACTGTGAGCGAGCATTTACCTACGCAAGAGATGTCCTGAATGCTGACGATACGTTTCATAACGCAAAACCCCATCCTCTTTGTCGTATAACACGAAGAGCATCGCACCGGATGCCCTTCGATCGATACTATGGAGCGGCGGACGGGACTCGAACCCGCAACAATCAGCTTGGAAGGCTAGGGCTCTACCAATTGAACTACCGCCGCGGTGCTGCGCATATCATAGCGCCACACAATATCGAAGAGTATAGACTAACGAAACATTTTTTCTATACCCAACCATATAGTTGGTCGGGGAGACAGGATTCGAACCTGCGACATCCTGCTCCCAAAGCAGGCGCGCTACCGGGCTGCGCCACTCCCCGACGCGAGAAGGAAGTATACCGCAATTTTTCCCTCGCGTGCAGCATCAGTTGAAATGTAGTTATTCTACAAAATAATAATCTCAAATTGTGATAATTTCCCGAAACGTCTTGCTTTTATCTACTTTTGCGTTAATCTGAAAATATGATTATTGTAAAAGTAGATAATTCGAGGAAGGACAGAACAATGTCACAGGCAACCAGAACCCTCAAGCAGCTGCGTAAGGCGACCGCACTTGCCAACCGCGCCATGAAGAAGAACGGCCCCAAGAGCTACAAGATGGGCGTCGGGGCCCTGCTCAAGGTCCTGCACAAGGCCGGCGGCGAGATGAGCTCCCGCGAGCTCGTCGAGAAGCTGAGCTGGGACCGCACCAAGCTCAAGGAGATCGTGCGCAAGGCCGAGCGCGCCGGCTTCGTGACCATCGAGGACGCGGGCGAGAAGAAGACCTACGCCGCCAAGCTCACCGCGGAAGGCGACAAGCTCGCCGAAAAGCGCTGCGCGGCGCAGGACAAGGCCGCGGCCACACTTCTCGAGCCGCTTTCGGCAGACGAGATCGCCCAGCTCGACGCCCTGACCGAGAAGATCATCCTCTCCGCGAAGGAGCAGGGCGCGCACGGAAAGCGCAAGGGCGGCAAGAAGCACCGCGGGTGCAAGAAACACTGCACGAAGCACTAAACGAAAAACTTTAGCTTATAAAAATTCGCCCCTGGAGATCACTCCCAGGGGCGAATTTCATTTTCGGTCATGCTCCTTGCAGCGCAAGTTCACTACGCGAGCTTTGCCCATTTGCGTTTGCCAACCTGCAAGGTCGCTCCATGCAGCTGACTTGCCGGCACGTAATATGCCTTGGCTTCCATGGCCTTGCCGTCAATCTTCACGCCGCCTTGATCGATCATGCGCCTGCCTTCGCCACCCGTTGCGACAAGCTTGAGCTCGGCAAGCAGCTTAGGCAGATAGACGCCGCCTTTTTCAGCATCCTCAGCAAGCTCGACATCGTAGGTCTCAATGTCATCGGGCACATCATGCGCCTTGAAGACCTTGTTGAACTGCTCTTCTGCTTCTTCTGCGGCCTGTTCGCTGTGATAGATCTTGATGATTTCACGGGCAAGACGGCGCTTTGCCTTGTTCGGGTCAAGCTCGTTTGCGGTAAGCGCCGCATCAATCTCGTCGATTTCTGACACGGACAGGGCCGTCGCCAAACGATAATACTTGGGCATCAGCGTATCGGGAATGCTCATGACCTTGCCAAACATGTCGGCAGGTTCATCGGTAAGGCCAATGTAATTGCCATAGGACTTCGACATCTTGCGCACCCCGTCAAGGCCTTCGAGCAAAGGAAGCGTCAAGCAGACTTGCGGCTCCATCTGCTTCTTTTCCATAAGCTCGCGCCCAGCCAGCAGATTGAAGAGCTGGTCGTTTCCGCCAAGCTCGACATCGGCCTTGATAACGACCGAATCATAGGCCTGCATGATGGGATAGATGAACTCATGCATAGCGATAGGCTGCTGGTTGTGATAGCGATTCGAAAAATCATCCCGCTCGAGAATACGCGCGACCGTAAAGTTGCTCAGCAGCTCGAGCAAGCCGGCCAAATCGAGATCGAATATCCAATCGCGATTGTGCACGACCTTGGTCATCTCAGGATTAAGGACCTTCATCGCCTGGTCCATGTACGTCTTCGCGTTCTGGTCGATTTGCTCGGCGGAAAGCTGCGGGCGCGTGGAATTTCGTCCACTCGGATCACCGATCATCGCCGTACCGTCGCCGATGATGAGCGTGACCGTATGCCCCAAGTCCTGGAACTGACGCAACTTGCGCAAAGGCACAGCGTGGCCAATATGCAGATCGGGACTGGTCGGGTCGACGCCAAGCTTGATGGTAAGCGGAGTGCCGCGATCGAGTTTCTTCTTCATGCCGTCGTACGGCGTGAGATTTGCAACACCCGATTGGATGATATGGAGTTGTTCTTCACTGGAAAGCACGGTCTTACCTTTCATGAATCATTCTTTTTCGTTCAAATCCGCTATGTTAGCAGAAGGTCTACTGCACGGCGCGGAAGAGATGTCCTGTAGTCGTGTCAGGCTTTTTCTCGACCTTGTTACCGTTCATGGCACTTCGTATGCGATTAACCTCGTGTTCTGCCTCGCCCTTGCCCATGAATGTCGCGTCAATCGCGAGCCCGCGCACGCCCGCTCGGACCAGATCGCCCACCGCATGCACGACATCGAGCGAGACGGCGTTATATATATGCCCGCGTCCCTGCAGATCCGTCGTTACCGGGAAACGATACCCTTTGCGATCTTCCAGATATGTCATATCGCCGGTCCTGCGCTTGCATTGGGCGCAATGCCCATCGCAATCCCCCTGCGCCATAAGGAAGCAGTGGCTGCTCACCATAAGTTCCTGACGTCCGCAGACGAAAAGGCCCAGCGGAAGTGGCGATTCGTCAGCAAGCAGTTTGATCTGATGCAAGGTGAGCTCGGGTGAAAGCCACGCGAAATCAGCGCCGAGCGCGGCCCAAGTCTGAAGCGCCTCGACATTCGTGGCATACAGCTTGGGGCCAATGGCGTGATGTGCTTCGAAATCGCCAATCTCGAGGGCTATATCGGTAGCACCGAAGTCGACAACGGTCACGAATGGCGCCATGCGAGACATATCGTTCACGCGTTCGATTTCCACGCGCTGAGCCTGTGAAGCAGGCCTTCCTGCATCTGCAAGCAGGGCGTCTTCGAATGCGGCGATCGCCGCTGCCCTCACCTTATGCAGAGCGGAAAAACCAGTTCCAACGCCTTCGTCAAGATCGACATGCCAGTCATCACACACATAAGGCGTGCCGCCGAGCCTGCCCACGTGCTCGATGACCTCGTCGCGCGTGATAGCCTTCGTGCGGGCAGCTTCGATAACGGCACCGGTCGCCTTGCCTTCGTGTCCCGCCGCATCGCGCACGCAAACGGACACGGGCTCGCCTTGTTGCAGCCGCGCTTCAATAGAGACGGGAATCGCAAGACCAGCTTCGGTGCGTTTTTGCGCTGCTTGCAAAAGGGATGCCGAACGCACGCGAAACACACGGTCGCCTGTTGAAACGGGCTCAGGGACCTTCAGAAACTTCGTATCACCTTTGAGCGTGTCCTCGGAATTAACGGTGTAGATTACACGTCCCTTCGAAGTCCAAAATTCCAGCAGGTCGCCGACGTTGATTTCAGAGGAGGCGGTCACTTTCACCTTGCCAGCGGAAAAACCGGCAACACGCCCAACCGCAACTCCTCTATTATTGGGACGCTTATAGCCCATCATCTCATTGCCGCGTTCGCCGACCAGATAACCTTTGGTGAATCCGCGGCTAAACGCCTCGGCAAGTTCGTTTTCCTCCGTATCCGATACGGTAAACGGCTCCTCGTTGAGCCAAGCACGATCAAGCGCTTCGCGATATACGGACGTGACTGTCGACACATATTCAGTCGACTTCATGCGGCCCTCGATCTTGATCGAAGCAACGTTCGCCGCGATGATCTCGGGGAGCAAATCGATTGCACACAAATCACGCGGGCTCAACAGATACGGGTCCGTATCGGCGAGCCGCTTGCCCTCTTCATTGACAAGCTTGTAGGGCAATCGGCACGGTTGCGCACACAGCCCACGGTTCGCGCTGCGTCCGCCAATAAGCGAGGAGAGCAGACACTGCCCCGATTGGCAGATGCAAAGCGCACCATGAACAAAGATTTCGAGGTCAACACCAAGTTTTGTCAGACGCGCAATCTGTTCAAGGGTTAGCTCGCGGGCAAGTGTCACGCGAGAACAACCCATACGCGTCGCCAGCTCGATACCGCGCTTGTCACGGATGTTCATCTGCGTCGATGCATGTATATCAAGCTCGGGAAGATCGCGGCGCAGTGCCGAGATAAGTCCCACATCCTGCACGATCGCAGCGTCAATCCCCGCCTCCGCTGCGGCGCCGACCATCGACAGCGCATCGCGCATCTCTCCCGGAAAGACGAGCGTGTTCGCCGTGAGGTACACTTTCGCCCCGCGCAGATGTGCATCCCTGCACGCGGAGCGCAGCTCATCGGTTGTGAAGTTGTCCGCGTTGCGGCGCGCGTTCAGAAAGTCGGTGCCCAGATAAATCGCATCTGCACCTGCGCCCAGCGCAGCCTCGAATGCCGCACGATTGCCCGCTGGCGCTAATAATTCAGGTTTTCTCATAAGTATTCATTTCTAGACTTTTGCAATTAAAGGCTACCTTCAAATGCAAATCGGGTATCGACGGCAAGGCTCGCTTTCGCATGCTCGAGCTGTACCTTCACGGCATCATGGCCCGTCCCGCCATAGGTGGTACGACGCTGCACGACCTTATCGATATCGACAGCTTCGATTGCATCGGGGCCAAAATGCTCGTCAATATCGGCGAGCTCTGCCGCGCTCAGCTCCTGCAGGGTCTTGCCCCGCTTTTCGCATTCGAGCACGAGCTTTCCTACGACGGCATGGGCTTCGCGGAAAGGCACGCCACGGCCAACAAGATAATCGGCAAGATCGGTTGCCGCCATAAAACCGCCGTGTGCCCCCTCGCGCATTGTGTCGGCATTCACCTGCATGGTGCGAATCATGCCCGCCATCACGATCAACGCGTTGCCAAGCGTGTCGACCGCATCGAAGACGCCTTCTTTGTCCTCTTGCATATCCTTATTGTACGCAAGCGGCAGCCCCTTCATGGTTGTGAGCAAACCCATGAGGTCGCCATAGACACGTCCCGTCTTGCCGCGAATCAACTCGGCGAAATCCGGGTTCTTCTTCTGAGGCATAATCGACGAGCCCGTCGAATACGCATCGGAAAGCCTGATGAAGCTGAATTCGTTGCTCGACCAGTAGATAAGCTCCTCACAAAGCCGCGAAAGGTGCATCATCGCGACGGAACATGCATAGTTCAGGTCAAGCAGGAAATCGCGATCGCTCACCGCATCCATGCTATTCTCGCTAACGCTCAAGAACCCGAGCTCTTGAGCAACAGATTGCCTATCGAGCGGATACGTCGTGCCTGCCAGCGCCGCACTTCCCAGCGCGAGCGTGTCGGCCGCATCGTATGCCGCACGCAGCCGTGTGAAATCACGCGTGAACATCCAATAGTACGCGAGCATATGATGCGAGAAAAGCACTGGCTGTGCCTTCTGCATATGAGTGTATCCCGGCATCACGACACCGAAGTTCGCATCGGCCACCTCGATCAAGGCGCTGCGCAAATCCAGTACCTGATGCATGAGGCCATGACTGAGCCTCTTGGCGTGATGACGCGCATCAGTTGCGACCTGGTCGTTGCGGCTTCTGCCCGTATGCAGTCGGCCGCCGGCAGCACCGATGGCTTCAGTCAGGTTGCGCTCGATGGACATGTGGATGTCCTCATCGTCGATATCGAACTCGAAATCGCCCGCTTCGATCTGGGCGGCGATGTCGTCAAGCCCCGCACGAATGGCTGCTGCGTCCTCATCCGAAATAACGCCTTGCTTGGCAAGCATCGCCGCATGTGCTTTCGAACCGGCGATATCCGATTCCCACATGCGTCTGTCTACCGGCAGTGATGCACCAAAGGCCTGCGTAAACTCCGTCGGGGAGTCTTCGAATCTGCCACCCCACAGTGCGTCGCTTCCGTGTTCTGTTTTGTCCATGTGCCCTCCCTAAAACAACCGGCACGTTTGAAATTCGCATTGATTGTAGACGATACCCGGTACATATAGATACGCTTTGCGCCCACTTTGGCGAAATAACTTCAAGTTGAGTGCCCTACTTTATCACGCTAAAGTTATAATAACTCGCCGTAACTATCACATGTGGACGAGGAAATTTCATGAATTCAGGGGACATCGCAGTCATCATTGCCATTTTGATCTATTTCATGGCAGTGCTCATCATCGGTTTTTCGTATGCACGACGCTCGAACAAATCATCTTCGGAATACTTCTTGGGTGGACGCCAAGTCGGTCCATGGTTCACGGCGCTTTCAGCCGAGGCATCGGATATGTCGGGGTATCTGCTCATGGGATTGCCCGGTCTCGCGTATTTCACCGGTGCCGCAGATGTAGGTTGGACGGCTATCGGCCTGGCTATCGGCACATATCTCAACTGGCTTCTTGTCGCCAAGCGCTTGCGCCGCTATTCGGAAAAGGCCAACGATTCCATCACCTTGCCGGGCTTTTACTCAAATCGTTTCCACGACACTAAAAACACCGTTGGCACGATTGCCGCAATCATCATCCTCGTCTTCTTCTGCGTATATACCGGAAGCTGCTTCGTGACCTGCGGCAAACTCTTCCATACGCTCTTTGGCGTTGACTATTCGCTCATGATGGTGTTTGGCGCCATCATCGTCTTCATGTACACCATGGTCGGCGGCTACCTTTCTGTTGTCGCAACGGACTTCCTTCAGGGCACGCTCATGTTCTTCGCCCTTTCGGTCGTCGTTATCGGTTCGATCGCCATGGCAGGCGGCCTCGACAACACGGTCGCGTTTCTTTCCGACATACCCGGCTACCTCTCAATGACGATGACGGCCGTGCCCACGGTCGGTGCCAGCAAGACGCAGCTCGTCGAAAACGGCGCGCCGATCTTTGGCATCCCCGCACAATACGGGGTCCTGACCATCATCTCTACCATGAGCTGGGGATTGGGCTACTTCGGCATGCCGCAGGTACTCGTCCGTTTCATGGGCATCCGCAACGACGCTGAGATCAAGATGTCGCGCCGCATCGCCATCGTCTGGGTTGTCATCTCGATGTTCTGCGCCGTCATGATCGGCATTATCGGCCGCTACATCATCCCGACCCAACTGCTTACGCAATCAGCCGCCGAGAACATCTTCATCGTGCTTTCGCAGATGATGCTCCCGTCGTTCCTGTGCGGCGTCGTCGTCTCAGGTATTCTTGCCGCCTCCATGTCATCTGCATCCGCATACCTGCTGATAACCGGCTCTTCAGTTGCAGAAAACATTTTCCGCGGCATCTTCAAAAAGGACGCTACCGACAACCAGGTGCTCATCGTGAGCCGCATCACGCTCGCCTGCGTCCTGCTCTTCGGCATCTTGGTCGCCTGGGATGAGAATTCAGTTATCTTCACCGTCGTAAGCTATGCCTGGGCAGGTTTGGGCGCATCATTTGGCCCGCTCACACTCTTCTCGCTCTACTGGCGCAGAACCACGAAATCGGGCGCGATCGCCGGCATGATCACCGGCGCAGCTATGGTTCTTATCTGGCACAACCTTATCAAGCCCCTTGGTGGCATATTCGGCATATATGAATTGCTTCCGGCATTCTTGCTGGGTTGCATCGCAATCGTCGTCGTATCGCTGCTGAGCAAAGAACCCTCGCAGGCCATCTATGACGAATTCGACCACTATATGGATGAGGAACGCGTTGATCGCAACCTCGACGCTGTCATCGAAGGCGGCATTCCGCTTAAGGGCATCAATATGCCCGTCGGCACCCCCGTCGAACATGATAAAGCGGTAGCAAAGAGTGCCGAGAGCGCCATCGCAGAGGGCGACGAAAGCGAAGAAACGCTCGTTTAGCCAAAAAATGCTCCCAAAATCATACAAACAGTCAGGGAAATTATGTTTTTCGCGACTGTTTGTATGATTTGAGAAGGCCCTTTTTCAAGAAGCCGGATATAGTAAAAACTGCAAGGTTCTGACCTGCGTTTATCTTTTCAAACTATTAATCATATACATAGATAATAAAGAAAATCATACAAACAGTCGCGAAATAAGTGATCCCTCTGACTGTTTGTATGATTTCTGACTAAATAGTGTCTATGTCAGCCCCTAGACAACGCCCGGGAAGCCCTCATCCTGACGATGCTTTGCCCAGACGCGCGTTGACAGCCCGTGCAGATCGATGAAACCGGCCGCGCTATCGCGATTGAAGGTGTCAGCTGCGTCATAAGTCGCCAGTCCGTAGTCATAGAGCGAATAACTGCTGCGTCGTCCGACCGTCACACAGCTTCCCTTGAAAAAGCGCAGACGGACATCGCCGGTAACAAGGCGCTGCGTGGTCGAACAGAACCCGTCGAGCGCTTCTTTGAGCGGCGAGAACCAAAGTCCGTTATAGACAAGCTCGGACCATTTCTGTTCCACGAGCGGCTTGAAGTGCAAAAGCTCACGTTCGAGACACAAGTCTTCAAGGGCTTTGTGAGCCTGAACAATCGCAAGGGCGCCCGGCACCTCATAGCACTCGCGGCTCTTCACGCCGACAAGGCGGTTCTCGATCATGTCAACGCGGCCAAAACCGTTGCGGCCAGCGATTTCATTCATCTTCAAGATGATTTCATAGAAGCTCATCATCTCGCCGTCGAGCGAACAGGGCACGCCTGCATCAAAGCCCATGACAACGTATTCGCCTTCCGAGGGAGCCTCATAGCTCGACGTAGTCATCGTATAGATGTCCTCGAGCGGCTCATTCCACGGGTCTTCCAGCTCGCCGCATTCAATTGCACGGCCCCAAAGATTGTCGTCGATCGAATATGGCGACGCCTTGGTCGTGGGAACCGGAATCCCGTACTTCTTGGCATATTCCATTTCGTCGTTGCGCGTATGGAGATCCCACTCGCGCACCGGAGCCAAAACGGTGATATTCGGGTCGAGACTCTGGATAGCGACTTCGAAACGCACCTGGTCGTTGCCCTTGCCCGTGCATCCATGAGCAATGTATTTCGCGCCGTACTTTTGCGCTACCTCAACCAGGTTCTTAGAGATGACCGGGCGGGAAAGCGCCGATACCATCGGATATTTGTTCTCGTACATGCAGTTGGCCGCAAGCGCCTTGGTCAGAAAATCATTGACGTATTCCTCGCGCATGTCGATCGCAAGCGCCTCTATCGCGCCAACCTGCAGCGCTTTGGCCTTAACAAACTCAAGGTCTTGGCGCTCCTGTCCAACATCACCGGTCACGGCAATAACGTCGAGCCCCTTTTCCTCCATCAGCCACTTGATGCATACGGAGGTATCCAAACCGCCTGAATATGCAAGAACAACCTTTTCCTTAGACATGCCTGTATCCTTTCAACAATTCCTGTTCGTTACCTTGCAATAAGCAACGCGTCCATAGACGCCTGAAAGTCTTTGCCACATGAGTCGTCGGCGCAGATCGCGAGGATCGTGTCATCGCCGGCAATGCATCCTAACACGCCCGGGCAATTTGCCGCATCTAAAGCAGCAGCAACACTCGAAGCCGTGCCCGGATCGCATAGCAAAAGCACCTGGTTTCCCGCACGGCGCGTTTCGCGCATCGCGCCTGTTACAAGCGCATGAAGCCTGTGGTCTTCGGGCAATACATATATGCCGCCTTTGCCCTTCTCCAAGCCCAGATCGGTGATATCGCGTGAAACCGTCGCCTGCGTCACTTCGCAGCCGTTCTCGCCCAGACGGCTAACCAGCTCTGCCTGCGTCCGAATATGCTCGCTACGCACGAGCATGCGAATTACATCTTGGCGTTTCTGTCGGATGCCAGCCATGATTAACATGCTCCCATCAACAGCGAGAGCAGCGCTTTTTGCGCGTGCAATCGGTTTTCCGCCTCGTCGAAGATAACGGAATACGGAGCGTCCATGACGTCGTCAGTCACTTCTTCACCGCGGTGCGCGGGAAGGCAATGCATGAAAATCGCGCCATCTGCAGCTTCTGCCATAAGATCGGCATTCACCTGGAAGCCCTCGAATGCAGCGAGGCGCTTATCGTGTTCTGCCTCATCGCCCATCGAGGTCCAGGTGTCCGTCAAGACAACATCCGCCCCGGCAACCGCCCTGTGCGGATCTTCGAAGATATCAAGAGTCGCCCCCGTCTGCGCGGCAACGTTCTTGCACTCCTCAACAACATGCGCATCCGGCATATAACCTGCAGGACACCCCAGCCTCACATGCATCCCCGCAAGCGCGCCAAGCTCAAGATACGTATGCGCCATATTGTTGCCGTCGCCCACATAGGCAAGCGTAAGACCGGCAAGCGCACCTTTATGCTCGCGAATCGTCAGCGCGTCGGCCAGGCCCTGGCATGGATGAAAGTCATCGGAAAGCGCGTTAATGACGGGCACCTTTGCCCATTTGGCGACCTCTGCGACTTTCTCTTGTTCAAACGTGCGCAGCACGATAGCGTCTACAAAACGCTCCAGCACGAGTGTCGTGTCCTGCACGGTCTCACCACGAGAAAACGCGGAATGCTTATCGCTCATGACAAGCGGGTGCGCACCCAGACGATAGGCGCCGACCTCGAAACTCGAGCGCGTGCGCAAGCTGGGCTTTTCCATGATTATGGCAACGGCTTTCCCAGCGCAGGGAGCCTCGTGGACACCAGCCGCCCAGTCAGCCTTCTGCTTTGCCGCCGTATCGAGAACCAGCGCGAATTCGTTGGGAGTCAGGTCGAGCAGACGCAGGCAATCGCGCCCTGCAAGGGTATTCTCGCTCATTTCGCGACCTCCGCATACATTGCCGGTAGCGCGCCGACAAGCTGATCGATGTCCTCTTTCTCGATGATAAGCGGCGGAAGGAAACGCACGATATCAGCAGCGGGTGCATTAAGGACGAATCCATGACGCAAGCCATTGAGCACGAGCTCGTTTGCCACTGGTTTTTCGAGGGTCATACCGCACATCAGGCCACGCCCGCGCACGTCTTTCGCAAACGGAAGAGCGGCGAGCTCTGCCCGCAGATATTCCCCCATCTGAACCACGTGCTCCAGGAATCCGTCTTCGCACATAATCTGCGTCGTCGCATCTGCAGCCGCACAGGCAACCGGGCTGCCGCCAAACGTGGTGCCATGCATGCCGGGTTGCATCAACGCAGCAAGGTTGGCTTTCGCGGCAAACGCACCCATGGGAATCCCGTCGGCGATACCCTTGGCCATCGTCACGATATCAGGCTCGATGTCATAGCCCTGGAAGGCGAAAAAATCGCCCGTGCGGCAAAAACCGGTTTGAACCTCATCGACGATCAGCAGCATCCCGCGCTCTTTCGTCATATTGCGCGCCGCCTGCAAAAACTCTTGCGTGCACGGCCAGACGCCCGATTCGCCCTGGATGCATTCGAGCATGAGCGCACAGGCACGGGTCCCATCGTATGTCGCGTCAAGTGCAGCTTCGAGCGCATCGATGTCATTAAACGGGACGCGTCCAAAACCAGCGGGCAGCGGAGCAAACGGATCTTGCTTGTTATCCTGCGCAGTCGCAGCCAACGTCGCAAGGGTACGGCCATGAAAAGAACTGACCGCCGAGATTATGCCGTATGCGCCATCGAGTTTCTGCTTGCCCCATAGACGCGCGAGCTTTATAGCGCCTTCATTGGCCTCGGCACCGGAATTGGCAAAAAACGTCTGCCAAACCTCATCGCCACCAGCAGCAAGCATACCCGAGATGCGCTCGGCGACCTCGCCACGATGCTCGATATAGTAATAGTTGCTCACATGCAAAAGCTTGTTGACCTGCTCTTCCAGCGCCGTCGTCACGCGCGTATTGCAATGCCCCACGCTCACGACGCCAATACCGGAAAGAAAATCGAGATACTCATTGCCCTCATCATCAATAAGCCACTGACCAGCTCCGCTTACAAATTCAACGGGTTTACGCGCGAAGGTGTGCATGACGTACGTATCATCAAGGGTCTTGGCGGTATCGAACTGCTTTCCCATGCTATTCGCCTCTTCCAATGGTCTGGATGGACTGTTCGAGTTTGCTTGCAAAATTGCTCACGGGCGCCTCGACAAAATCGGGGTCCATATAATCATCGTGGTGCCGCACGATAAGCGTGCCAACACCCGCATCGGTAAAGATTTCGAGCACCAGGGAATGCGGAACGGTGCCGTTGATGATGTGTGCCTTCTTGACGCCTGCCGAAAGAGCGGTCACGCATGCATTGATCTTGGGAATCATGCCGCTCGACATCGTTCCGGATTCGGCAAGGTCGACCGCTTCGGAAAGCGCCATGCGCAACACGAGCGTCGATTTATCGTCAAAATCGGTATAGATACCATCGACATCGGTGATGAAAACGATCTTCTGCGCGCCGACAGCTGCCGCAATCTCGCCCGCAACCGTATCGGCATTGATGTTGTAGTCGCCGTCTTCACCATAACCAACCGTAGCGATGACCGGAATATAGTCAGCCGCAAGCAAGTCCTCGATCAGCCGCGCGTTAATGGATTTGACCTTGCCCACGCGGCCAAGCGACGAGTCAAGCGCCTCTGCCTGGATGATCTTGGCATCCGCACCGTTCAAGCCGACGGCGACAGATCCATGGCGGTTGATGGCGCTTACCAGATCCTGGTTTACCTGACCCACGAGCGTCATCTTGACGATCTCCATGGTCTCATCATCGGTCACGCGCTGGCCATGCTCGAAGCGCGTGGGAATGTCGAGACGGTCGAGCATCGCGTTGATATTTGGTCCCCCACCATGCACGATAATGGGGTTGGCACCCATGAGCTTGAGCATGATGATGTCGTCGACCACGGCATCGCGCAGCCCACCCGCGACCATCGCCGCACCACCGTATTTGATGACGACCGTCTTGCCGGTGATATCCTCGATCCACGGCAGCGCGTCAAGCAGAACACGCGAGCGCACCTGATTAGGCAGGGTGTCGATGTCGGCTATCTCGACTTCCTCGTATTTTTTACGAAACCTCATGTCTTTCCTCACCATCGAATCGCTTTTGGGAAGCGGCCTTCTGCAGCCGTCTTGCTAGCTCCGATAATCGGCGTTGATGTGAATATACTCATGCGTCAGATCGCAGGTCCAGATGCGCGTACCAAAGCCGCCACGCGTACCGAGCGAAACATCGATGACGATTTCAGACGCCTCGAACCTCTGCAGGGCGTCGTCTTCGTCAAAACCGCAGGGCAAGCCAGCACGTAGCACCGGTATACCCATAATGTCGATATCAACATCTTGCTGCTTGAACTTCGCGCCGCTCCTTCCAAGAGCCGCCGCGATACGACCCCAGTTGCAATCGCGGCCGGCGATCGCGGTCTTCACGAGCGGCGAATTCGCTATAGTGCGCGCTGCGCAATCCGCATCCTTGTCGCTACTCGCATCACGCACATAAACAGTGACGAGCTTGGTCGCACCTTCGCCATCGGCAGCGATCTGACGCGCGAGGTCTTCGCACACGGCGCGCAGTGCGATGGCGAATATCTCGAACGCCTCGTCATCGTCATATGGAGTTGCCGCAACGCCGCTCGAAAAGAAGAAGACGCTGTCATTGGTCGATGTGTCAGAATCGACCGTGACCTTGTTGAACGAAGCATTGACCGCACGACGCAGAGCCTCGCGGGCCGAAGCACGCGAAATGGGCATATCGGTGGTCAGTACCGCGAGCATCGTGGCCATGTCCGGCTGTATCATCCCCGAACCCTTGACCATGCCCCCAATCGTATACGTGACATCGTCAAGCTCGAAGCTCACCGCGCATTCCTTTGGGTGCGTGTCTGTGGTCATGATGGCGCATGCCGCATCGTGGCCACCGCAATCATCAAGCGCATCGACAAGCGCCGGAATACCGGCCTCAAAAGGCTCCCAGGGCAGCTCGACACCGATGACACCCGTTGAGGCAACCAGGACTTCGCCGGGCTCAAAGCCAAGCGCCTTGGCAGTCTCGTTAGCCGACCTGCGCGCAAGGGCAAGGCCCGGCTCGCCCGTTGCCGCATTCGCGTTACCGGAATTGAGAATGACCGCCCGCGCCTTGCCAGAACCGACAAGCTCGCGGTCAAGCTGCACCGGAGCAGCGGAAAAGACATTCTTGGTGAACATGCCACAGGCAACGACCTCGGGGCCGTCGGCCACGACAAGCGCTGCATCCAAGCGCTGCGGATCCTTGCGAAAACCCGCATGGACGCCTGCCGCCTTGATTCCAGCTGGCGCCGTGACGCCCCCATCGATGTAGGTAAGCTCTTCTTGATTCATGATCTATACCACCGGACAACTAGAAACGAGACCGGCTGTTTCCTCAAACCCGCATACCAGATTAGCGGCCTGAACCGCCTGACCCGCAGCGCCTTTAACCAGATTGTCAATAGCACAGCTGGCGATAAGGGTGTGCCCGCCTGGCGCGAGGCAAATGCCGACCTGCGCACGATTAGACCCTTCGACCCAAGCGGTCTGAGGCATATCACCTGCCGGACGCACGCTCACGAACGGCTCGCCTGCATAGCGCTTGGCATAAAGCTCGTGGACCTCTTCGAGCGTGGGCGTGCCATTGAGCGGGATATACACGGTAGAAAGAAGCCCACGGACCATCGGAACCAGATGCGGGGTAAAAATGACCTCGACATCGGCATTCGCCGCCCGCGAAAGCGTCTGGGCAATTTCTGGAGTATGCCGATGCGGCATGCCATACATGCCCACAGATTCTCCCGCGTTGCAGAAATGCGTCTTTGCCGTCGCCTTGCGACCTGCACCAGAAACGCCTGAAAGCGCAGCGACGATCACGGAGCCCTCGCCTTTCAAGCCGCCCTCTATGGCAGGCAACGCCGCAAGTGCCGACGCCGTTGGGTAGCATCCCGGGCAGGCAACAACCGGCGTGCCCGCCTTAAGCTGGTCGCGTGCGACTTCGGGCAACCCATAAATGGCCTTTGCCAGCAGGTCGGGGCTCGTGTGCTCAACGCCGTACCATTGCTCGTACGTCGCAGCATCGGCAATGCGATAGTCGGCGGAAAGATCGATAACCTGCACGCCGGCTTCGACGAGCGCAGGTGTCATGGCAAGCGATGCCGTATGTGGCACAGCAAGAAACGCGACATCGGCTTTTTTGGCGACGGCCTTTACGTCATGCGGCTCGAAGGCCAGGTCGCAGATACCGTCGAGAGCCGGATAGAGCGTTGCGATGGGCACGCCCGCGTCGCTTGTAGAGGTAATGCACGTAAGCTCGAAGTCAGGATGCCCCAATAGGATGCGTACCGCCTCGACACCCGCATAGCCAGCCGCTCCAACGACAGCCGCTCTCTTCATTTCCGTTCCAATCTCGTGACATATACATTGCATATGCACGACATTGTCTACCTCTTCTATAGATAAATCAATATTATTTTAGATTTATGCATATTTTTTGCATTTAATAATTATTTTATGCAGTTTTAGAAAGATATTCGTTTGTCTAAGCCCGGAAGTATCAGTCGAAGCCATTCTCGTGCGCGATGCGCGCTGCGTCACGAGAGATCATGATCTCTTCATTGGTCGGCACGACAAGCAGCTTGATCTTGGAGCGTTCGTCGCTGATAATACGCTCTTCACCTGCAACTTTGTTGGCAACGTAATCGAGGATGATTCCCAGCGATTCCATACCGCCCAAAACCATGCGGCGCATGCGCTCGGAATTCTCTCCCACGCCCCCGGAAAACACGATGGCATCGACTCCGCCCATTTCGGCGATGTAGGCACCGATCATCTTCTTTGCAGATCCGGCGAACATATCATAGGCAAGAGCGGCACGTTTGTGACCGGCTTTAGTCGCCGCATCGATATCGCGCATATCGGCGGAAAGACCGCTGATGCCATACAAGCCGGATTCGCGATTCATAACGTCGGTAATCTCGCCCGGGGTATAGCCTTCCTGGCCCATCAAGTACGTGACGATTGAAGGATCGATATCTCCGCAGCGTGTGCCCATCATGACGCCGCCAAGCGGAGTGAATCCCATAGAGGTGTCGACGGACATGCCGTGATCGATAGCCGTAATCGAACAGCCGCCACCCAGATGGCAGGTGATCAGCTTGAGATCATCGACATTTCTGTCCAGTATCTCTGCCGTGCGCTGGGCAAGATAGCGATGCGAGGTGCCGTGAGCGCCGTACCTGCGAATACCGTAATGCTCATAGAACTCATAGGGCAGTGGGTACATATACACGCGCGGGGCCATCGTCTGATGAAACGCGGTATCGAAAACACAGACGTGCGGAATATTGGGCATAATCGCGCGACATGCGCGAATGCACTCGACTGCGGGAGGATTGTGCAGAGGCGCCAATTCGGAGCAAAGCTCGATATCAGCGATTACCTGATCGTCGACCAAAACGGATTCGCTGAATTTTTCGCCGCCATGGACGATTCGATGTCCCACCGCGCCAATCTGATCAAGACTATCGACACCAGAGTCGGGATCTTGAACGAGGACTTCCAGCACCATCTTCACAGCGGAAAGATGATCTTCCATCGGCTCTTCGAAAACGCGCTTGTCGTTCTTGTTCCAGTGCTGAACAAACGCATCGGAATAACCGACCTTCTCGCAAAGGCCGCGCGTTATGAGCTCCTCGGTATCAGAGTCGATAACTTGGTACTTGAGCGACGAGCTACCCGCATTTACCACAAGTACGTACATTGACTGTTGCTCCCTCTATCACCCTGGCGAATGCATTTTGATATTTTCGCACGTCAACATAATAGAGTACATGCTCCAAGTCGTAAGCGGCATGTTTTCGCAAATGAGGGGGCGTGTCCTAGCTCAAAGTCGTATCGACGCTATCGTCACTTTCAGGTTCAAGCTCTCCCATAAGGACGGTGACCTTTTGCTGGGCGTCGTTCAGGCGCTTTTGAAGCGCTCCAAGCAAGACGACACCACGCTCGTAACTCTGGATGCTCTGTTCGAGTTCAAGCTGGTTGCTCTCGAGCGCACGAACGATGCTGTCAAGTTCAACTAAGCCCTCTTTGAAGCTCAGGTCCTCGATGGGACGATCCTGCGTTTGCTCTTCAGCCATTGTTTCCTCTTTCCACTTCGTTGACGCTACAGGCGATCTTTCCGTCATGCACTTGCACATGGATGCAGTCGCCTTGCGCGACTTGTTCGACAGTGTCTATAACCGTATGGCCATCTTGCGCATAGGTTATTGAATAACCGCGGCTAAGGGTCTTGAGCGGAGAGAGCGCATCGAGCTTGGCGGCCCCGAGCGCGACCTCTCTGCTATAACCCATGGTGACCTGCGGGCCCAGGTGCGCGAAGCGTTCCTTTTCAACTTCGAGCCTATGCGCCTGCGTGGTGACGAGCCTGGGAAGCGCGAGGCGTAGGCGTTCATGCAAAAGATCGAGTGCATGGGCGTCGGCGCCGATCGCATCGGGAATGGCACGCGTCAGACGTTCGCCCATGATATCGAGCGATTGCAGATATGACCCCGTCAGATACTGCGCATCATGCCAAAGCGGGCGGTCAGACAGACGCATGATCTGCGATTGCTGCGTCTGCAAATAACTGGCAAGCGCCGTACCCAGAGCAGACCTGGCGTTATTCAACTTACCCGCAAGCTCGGCAACCGAAGGGGCGATGGCCTCTGCCGCAGCCGTAGGCGTTGAACAGCGATAATCGGCAACCATATCGCAAATCGAGTTATCCGGCTCGTGACCGATACCCGTGACCACAGGAATAGGACAGGCGGCAACGGCACGGGCAAGATGTTCGTCATTGAACGGCATCAGATCTTCATACGACCCGCCGCCGCGCACGAGCAAAATCACATCGGGAGCAGGGTCTGCTGCGCAGGCCGCCTCGAGACCCGCAGCGATATGCGCCGGCGCATCAGCGCCTTCAACGGGGACGCCACAGATGAAGAGCTCTCCTAACGGATAGCGTCGACGCAGCGTGCGTAAAACATCGTGCACGGCTTTGCCCCGTGGAGACGTTACGACGGCTATGCGAAGCGGCAGTGCCGGGATACGGCGCTTGCGGTCCGGATCCATAAGCCCTTCTGCCTGCAGTTTGCGCGCAAGCAAGGCAACCTGCATGCGCAGTTTGCCCTCCCCCGCAAGCTGCAAAGATGAAACCGAGAACTGCATGCGGCCTTTTGCCGGATAGCATGAGAAATTGCCGGTGAGCTCGACGAGCATGCCCGCGTGCAGTTCCACACCGCTTGCACGATAACGATCGCGCCACATCAGACATGGCATGGAGCACTCATCGTCACGCACCGTGAAGTACGCAGCCTTATAGCCCGACTTGTCGTTGAATTCGGAGACTTCTCCAATAACCGTAAGACGAATCTTCTCAAGGCCGCGTTTCGCAGCGTTCATGGCTTGAGTTACCGTGAACGCCTGCTTTTCCTCAGAATCTTCCATGCATCACCTCTTTCTCTGACACTGAAAGGGTACACGCTCTCTGTGACATGATTTTCAAAACCGGACATGACGTCTGCCGGTTATTCGCGAACCATGCCGATGAAATAGAGCAGCTGCATGATACTCGTGAGCGCTCCGACCACGTAGGTAAGCGCCGCTGCCGTCAGCACCGTCTTTGCGCCGCTAGCGGACCTGTTGCCGGGAACCGCCAGCACGCCTGCCGTGTTCACCGTGCTTGGCGAGCCGTCTCCCGTGATGAAGGCGAGCCCACGATGCGAGGCATTGAGCTCGACGGGTAACGTCACGACATGGAACAAGACGGCAAACGCATAGAGAATGATGCCCGCCCATACCAGGGACATCATGTTCAGAAAAATTCCGATGAACAGCAAGATGAGCCAGGCGCTCGAGCCGAAATTCGCGACGGGAACCAGAGCGGTGCGCACCTTCATGGGCACATAGCCGCGAGCGTGTTGCACTGCATGCCCGCATTCGTGGCAGGCAATCGCCATGGCAGACACCGACGTCTCGCCATAGACGCCCTCCGAAAGGCGCACGACGCGCGAGCGCGGGTCATAATGATCGCTCAGCGTGCCGGAAACCCCCTGCACCGCAACGTCGTTCAGACCGTTCGCATCGAGCATGCTGCGTGCAATCTGCGCGCCTGTCATTCCCACGTCATTGGGGACGGATGAAAATTTGCGATATGAGGAATTGATGTACGCCTGAGCGGCAAAGCCCAGCACCATTGTCGTGATAATGAGAATCCAGTAGGACATATGCACCTCCGGTGTCGTTTTGAGTTCCTATCATAACAGCGAAGCACCTGCGAAAAAATGCCAGTAAGGTAACCGTTAAATAAGCACCCGGTTTTACAATCAAAGGCTACCTTTAAATGTACCTTTAAATGTAAATTTAATTGCGTACAACCGTTTTTACAATCAAAGGCTACCCTTAAATGCAACCCTTAAATGCAAATGGCTTTGGGTGCGGACGGTTTAGCGCGCAGAGACCTTGATGGCGCCCTTTTCCAGATAGAGCGCAAGGCGCCCTTCAAGCAGCTCGACAAGCTCACGGCCCACGATCTCGTAACGCCAGCCCTCGAGAAGCGGCAACCCTTCGCGATGCCCGCGCACGAGCTTCGAAAGGTCGGAATGCGTCGCAATCAGAGGAGCCGCGACATCGTTTTCTTCGGCGCGCACCTCAAGCAGCGAAGAGAGCAGCTCGACGCTGCCTTCTGCCTCGACCTCGCCTTTGGGGCTGCGCGTAAGCTTGGGCCACTGACCCTGCGGCAGCTCCTTGCCCTTGCGCACGGCCTCGAGAATCTGGTTCACGTCCCGACTGGAAAGCCTATTGGAAAGTCCGCGCACCTCGAGCAGACGCTCGCGCGTCTTGGGAGCCTTACGCGCGATCTCGACAACTGCCTCGTCGGCGAGCACCCACTTGCGCGGCAAGTCGCGGCGAATCGCCTCGGTTTCACGCCATGCGGCAATCTCGCGCGCAATTGCAAGCTGTCCTCGGGAAAGGGAAGAGGCGCGCTTCACGCGCTGCCACATCTCACGCGGGTCGTTTTCATAGCTTTTGGGATTTGCAAGCTCTGCAAAATCCCTCTCACACCAAGTCAACCGGCCCTTGCGTTCCAATTCAGCCTGCAGCCATTCATACATCTGCGGCAGATAGACGACGTCTTCGAGCGCATATTTGACCTGATTGTTGGTAAGCGGGCGGCGCGACCAATCGGTATAGCTATCCGCCTTTGCAAGCTTGACGTTGCATACCGATCGAACGAGCGGGCCATAGCCCACCTGCAGCGGATATCCCAACAGCGACGCGGCTATCTGCGTATCGAAGATCGGAAACGGCGTCACGCCCGTTTCGTGATACAGAATGTCAATGTCCTGCGTCCCCGCATGAAAGACCTTCACGCAATTCTTATCGGTGAGGACGGGAACGAGCGGCGAAAGGTCGCTAACGGAAAGCGGGTCGATCAAAGCCGAAACCGTGCCGTTATTGATCTGCAGCAGACAAAGCTTGGCGAAATACGTCTTCTCGCGCATGAACTCCGTATCGATAGCAAGCAGTTTGGATCCCTCAAGCTGTGCCGCGAGCGTCTCGAGCTCGGCGTCTGTCGTGATAAAGCTACTCAACGGACGTATCCTTTCCCGCCTTTTCGTCTTCTGCAGATGCGCTTTCCAGAGCCTTGACCGCCCTTTCACGAATATGTCGCTGCAACATCGTGAGCAGCGAGACGATGAAGCCAAACAGCATCATCCCGTAAAGCAGCGTCGCCATGGGCGCACCGGCGATATAGTCGATGTGAAACGCTTCGAGCAGAAGCTCGAAGCCAACAAGAATGATGAACGAGAGCGCCACGATCTTGATCTCGAAATTGCGGTTGATGAAGTCGCTGATAGGATCGGCGAAGATGATCATGAGCGTAACCGCCCCTATCACGGCAATGACCATGATAAGGATCTGACCCGAAAGCCCCGCGGCGGTGATTACCGAATCGAGCGAGAACACGATATCCATGACCATGATGGTGGACACCGCCTGAGCAAGCCCGATGGTGCGGCGTGGCGGCGGAGCGATACCCTCTTTTGCAGGTGCGGAACCAGCAGCCTCGAAGACTTCGTAGAGTTCGGTGATGCCCTTGTATACAAGGTAGATGCCACCCAACAGAAACACCATGTCGCGCACGTTCAGATCGGTGTGTCCGCCCTCGATGCCAAAGGGCAGGCTGAACACGACAACGTTGATGGACATGATCCAGACCACGCAGCACAGCAGGATGCAGCGCATGATCATGGCCGCTGCCAATCCAAGCCTGCGGCCGATATGCTGCTTATCTGCAGGCAGACGGTCTGCGGTGATTGCGATGAATACAAGATTGTCGATGCCGAGCGCAAGCTCGAGGAACATCAGGATAACGACCTCAATCCAACCGTTTACCGTGGTAAGCGGCTCGATAAGGCTCGATAAGAATTCCAAAATACCTCCAACAAGGGCAAGACGAGTGCCCTACTGCAGTGCAATAGTTACTGACGCAAACGTGAAGGCATTATACGGCATTCGCGGCAAAACGGCAGCAGGACTAGGCGAACGTGCACCTATCTTTGCCATTGCGCTTGGATTTATAGAGCGCAGTATCAGCTTCCTTGATGAATTGCTCGGGAGTGCAATCGCCGCCATCGACGATTTTTACGCCGACGCTCGCAGTGATATCGATCCCAAAGTCATCGCCCAGCAGGCTGATCCTCTTCATGATGTCTTTCGCGCGCCTTCTGGCGAGTTCTCTGTCCGTCACGCACGGAAGGAAAACCGCGAACTCATCGCCACCATAGCGCCCAATGATGTCTGTCGCACGAAACGCATCCAGAAGCGCCATAGCCACGCTGCGCAGTACGTCGTCGCCTTTAAGATGACCGCATGCGTCGTTCACGCCCTTGAAATCATCGATGTCTATCATGATCAGCGTGCCAGAACCGTTGCGCGTAAGTTCCCTGCGCATGCTCTCGATAAGCCAACCGTGGTTCGCAACGCCCGTAAGCGAATCGTGCCGGGCGCGTTCTTGCCATTTGCTGACCTGCTGCTTGTAATGCTCGATGTTAATCGCGCGTCCAACGACGCGGTACACCTTGTCATTGTTGTCAGTGACGCTCTTGCAGGCTGCCTGGTACCAGTCAAAGCCCATATCACCGACGTTGATTCGCACTTCGAATTCGCTCATGGCGCTTTCGCCCAAAACCAAGCTGCTCACATTTGCGAATTCGCCCAGGCTTTCCTTGGCGATCCATTCTTTTTCGCCCGCATCCTCGACGAAATGCTCGTAGCTATGGCGCACCGTCTCGCCTTCGCGATTTGAAAACGAAGCGGTAAAAACATCAGTTGCGGGGTCATAGTCAAACGAGACGATTCCAGGAATGCCCTCGAGCAGATCGAGCTTGGTTTTCTGCCAACGCAAGACCGCCTGTTCTTCCATAAATTCCTGCGCATCGAGCAAGATGACATAGACCGACTTATGGCCAGTGCCATCGTCAACGACCCCACCCCGGCCATAAACCCACAGCGGGCTGCCGTCTGCCTTGATAAGGCGATATAGATTGAAGTCAGTCGTCCTGATCGGGTTTTCCGACCGTATAAGCTCTAAGGTACGCTCACGATCATCCCCAAAGACGATTCGATCATATCTGCAATCGAATTTCCGGGCGAAGTCATCCACCGACTCGAACCCGAGCATATCAAGAAAAGACTGGCTCACCATGGTCACGTGATAGCCACTTTTCTCATCTGCGTCATAGCGGACAAGCCCGCCGGGGAAAAGGTTAACCTGCTCTGCAAGAGCGTTGAAAAGGCCGATGGCGGCATCGTTTGACGAGCACGCTTCATCGGCGTCGCTTACGGCGAAAGAAAAGCCCGGGTGCGACAGATGGTCGATTGTGCCTATGACAGTGGGAACTTCATGTTTATCCATATGCTGCGTTCCTGTTCCACTCAAGGCCCAGCTCTCGAAACGATTGTACCGCATTTATCCACCTCTGCCCGACGGGCGAAAGGTATTCGGTAAAAGACAAAACGCTTCTTTGCGTTAACGGACAGGTTGCAACGGAAAGCTACGAAGCCTTCTCGAAATACGTCACGTGCATCGACACGCCATAGTTCGAGCTCGACGCAGCGCTGGACGATCCGCTGCCCGCGTTCGAATAGGAGCTCGTCGTCTTCACCGTGTTGTCGGTCATGCTGACCGAGTCGATCGTGCATGGATAGGTACCCTGCTTGATGGCAGTGATGATGGTCTTTGCATCGGCATAGCTATTGCAACCAAACGTCATGGTCACACCACGCTTCACCAGCTTCGATTCGCTACGGTCCAGATTATCGAACGCAAGCGAGTAATTGTTGGTGGAAGCAAGCGTCGTATTCAAAGACGCCATCAGCGCCTGCACGTTGTCATACGTGGGAAGAGCCGTGGCCTTCAAGCCCTTGGCCTTGCTGTCATCGATGGCCTTCTGCATCGTATTCATCTGAGCGAGTTTGGCCGAATCAACCGTGGTTTGATCCTGTACCGTTGCTATCTGGCTATTAAGCGAAGACACTTGGTTGTTCACGTTCTGAAAGACAAGCATGTACCAGGCAACCAACACCAAGATACAGGCCAGCGCAGCCAGCATCACTTTCTCGCGTTTGGAAAACGTATACGTCAGCATTGCCGCCCCCTCCTAGCTTGCCTGCTTCAGGGTGATGACCATGGTGGCGGTCACATCCTGAGCTGCCGTCGCGTTGGTGGCGGCGGTCGAAACGGACACATTGGAAACGATGGACTGAGCAGACAGCGTGTTGACCAGATTGCCGATGGTACTCAAGCTCGCGTTCGTCAAAGAAAGCGAGAGCGAATTATCCTTCAGCGTGACCGAGGTCACCTTCGCAACAGGCATGATCTGCTGGTCTATCAGATTGAGCACCGTAATGGCATCAACCGCCGCAGCACTGCTGCCTGAAAGATACGACCCGTAGCTTTCGTATTCTGCCTTAATAGAATCGTAATTCGCGAGCTTGCTTTCGACCTGGGCAAGCGTTGCCTGCTGGCGCGAAAGCTCGGCTTGCTTGGCAGAGACCTGCCCATAGAAATCCATAACGCCAAATTTGACGAAGCAGCCCACCAAAACGGCCAAGATCACGCCAAGGATGATGGCTTTGCGTGGGTCAACTGCTGTGGAGGTAACCGTATTCAGATTGATGATGGTCTTCGTGGGGTATTCGGCCGCCTTCTTCGAAGAACCGCCAAAGCTGAGCGATTTGTTCCAGTCCAGCGCCATGCTACATCGCCTCGCCTTCAAGCATGCCGGCAACCGCCAGCGTGCATACGGGGCCGTTCAGAAGATCTTGCACATCTGCCGGTAGCAGAGCTTCCACACTTTGAGCCGGGATAGACACCGCCTCGGCAATTACGTTCGTCAACTGCGGAATCTGCGCGCCACCACCTAAGAAGTACATCTGCTCGATGTCCTTATCGGGATTATTAAAGTTATAGAAATTGACGACTTTGTTCACTTCTAGCGCAAACCGATCGCAAATGGACCGACATTCAGGCGAGTCGAGCACGCCTTCGAAATTGGAATATTTGTAGCTGCTTGCCGTATAGGGGTCGATGTTCTTCAAAACCGCAATGGTGTCGTCGAATTCATCGCACCCAAAATCGACGGTCTTCATGGCTTCATAATGCGCCCCACGATACAGCATAACGGTTGCGTCGGCATGGCCAATGTCCACCAAGACGATGTCCTTATTCTCATCGTCGGGGTTTGCGTCGATATGCGCACGCAGTAAGCGGGAATATGCCATAGGAGCCGGCACAACCGCCTTCAGCCGAAATCCTGCTTTGCGCAACATGCCAGAATATCTATCGACCATCGCCTTTTCAGCAGCGGCGGCGTAGAGCTCGAGCCGTTGCGGTTTGCCCGTTTCATCGTTGACCATTTCATCAACGGAATAGTCATATACATATTCGCTGGGGTCGCCAGCAATGAAGTCGCGAAATTCGTATGGGAGGTTCAGTTCAAGCTCGCCCACGGTCATAGCCGGCAGTGTGACATGGCGAAAGTACGTTTGCGATTCTGCCAATACCAGCACGCAGTCGCGATCGTGAATATTTTCCGTCTGGCGTACTTCTTTCAGAAAGGTAGCCATGGTTTCAGGTGCCGTCACTTCGCCCGACTTCACCATATTCTCAGGCATGCGACGTGACACCAAACGAATGGAACCACCTTCGCGAACTGCGATTTTGCAGTTATTGTTGCCGATGTCAATTCCCACAAACGACGACATGGGCTTCCTTTCCCCTGTGTGTTGCCTGCACCATTGCTCATCAATTATTCATTGTAGCGCTTTTCATACAAATTCGCAGGTTAAGGCGCAATAGTTCCTAGAATCAGAATAGTCCCAAATACCACGAGACAAGCGGGCCGCCGCACAAGCAGGTAATCCAACATGCAAGGGCAATGGAGGGACCGAACGGAATGAGACGCTGCGCTTTTGCGGAAAGCGAAGAGGAATCGGCTTCATCAGGCTGGGAAGCACCCTGGGAATCTTGCAAGTTTTCCGCTGATTCAGCTGGAACGATAAGAGCCAACACGATGCCGATAACGCAGGCCACAATAACCAGGAACAGGCATTGCTGCCAGCCAAAATAGAGACCTGCCACAAAGAAGAGCTTCAAGTCGCCGCCACCCATGCTGTCGCGACCCAGCAACTTATCAGCGACCAACACCACTAACAGCAACGGAACGAACACCGCCACGCCACCTAACAGGGAATCGAGTGCCAGCGTAAGCATATCCGTTCCAACAAGCAGCCCTGACGCCACGATGTAGAGCACACGCACGATAATGGCTGCGATAATGCAGCCATTGGGAATGATGTAATCGTCTAAGTCTGTAAGAGAGAGCACCAGCAAGATGGATGCGAAACACAGCAGCTGCGCCGCTTCCAGACTGATGTTGTAACGCATGACGATGGACACGAACACCACAGCGCAAAAAAGCTCCGCCAGCGGATAGCGAGCGGACACTTTCTGCCCGCAATAGCGGCAGGTGCCCTTGGTTGAAAGCCAACTGAACACGGGAACAAGATCACGTACGGCAAGAATGTGATTGCACGTGATGCAATGCGAGCGACCGTGCATAACGGATTCATGATGCGTGATGCGCCATGCCCAACAGTTAAGAAAGCTACCCATGACCAAACCAACAACGGCAGTCAACACAAGCACGTATGCGGTAATGGCAGGTGTGGCATAGAGCAACATGAGCGTGGACGCCTTTCAGTTGAAGATGCTATAAGCATACCATCGCATCGAAATGAAGGCGGGCACCGAGAATAAAACAGGGCCCGGATTTCTCCGGACCCTGTTTTTTAGAACCGCAACCCACGGTTCATGCAAGCTCGACTAGGGAGTCACAGCAGCCATCGTAATAACTATCTTTGAGCCATCCCAAGTATAAGTCGGCGTTTGACCAACATCCCACGTAATCGATGATCCACCAATAGATTCTGCAGCACTTGGCTTTCCTTGAGCCTTAAAGTCCCCCGTTGAGCCAGTAGTAATAGTGCCATCAGTATTCAGACCATACGTTGCACCAGTAGCGGGCGCCGGTGACGCCGTCAGAACAGTTGCCGAAACCTGGGCATAGCCAGAGCGAATATTTGCAGCGTCTGCCTGCACCTTGGAATTATTAAGCTGCGACGTAAAGATAGGAATTGCAATAGCGACCAACACGGCAATGATAGCGACGACAATCAGCATTTCCATCAGGGTAAAACCCTTGACGCCGCGCTCTTGAAGCTGCTCTTTACGAGCTTGGATCATTTCTTTCATATGAGCCTCCTTTGTCTTCTTAGGCGGTCCCTCTAGGTTTCGGGCCGGGTTGAAACCCGTCTGAGAAGGAAGCCCTCATCCATTTATGCAACCTACATTATAGTTCAACGTCACGGACTGTACAATATCCTGATAATTGCTCCGTTTCGCCCTCACAAACGCCGTAACCCAGCCTTACATATTTCCATATAGGCTGAACATGGGCAGATATACCGCCAATAAAATGCCACACACAACAACCGCCAGAATGACAATGATGAGCGGTTCTAAAATAGACAGCGCGCGCGAACTGGCTGTCTCCACCTCATTATCGTAATATTCAGAAAGCACGGTCAAGGTATGTTCCAGCGAGCCCGTCTGTTCGCCCACGCCGGTCATTTCGGTAACCAACTCGGGAAAGATATCGGCTTTTGCCAGACACGAGGCCAGCGGCTTGCCCGATTCCAGGTCAGTCTGCGTGGCAGCCAGTTCATGCCCCATATAATAGTTGCTCATAGACCGCGCGGTAACGCCCACGGCGCTGATAACCGAAAGGCCCGCTTCCATCATGACGCCCATGGTACCCGAATATTGACTGGCAGCATTCATAAGGTTGATGCGGCCGATGACGGGAACGCGCACACCGATGCTGCTCCATTTCAAACGGAAATCATCATTTTTCTTGGCCACCTTTACTGCAATGACCAGCACGATGATGATGCCAATGATGAAGAGGATGTTATGTGTCAGGAAGGCCGATCCATCGATCATAAACTGGGTGATCCAAGGCAGCTGCACACCCATTGTTGCAAACGTTGAAGTAAACGTAGGAACGGCGAAAATCATGATAATGGCGATAACCACAACAGCAATGCACACGACAAAAGCGGGATAGATCATCGCAGATTTCACTTTGGATTTCGTCTTGCTGGACTTTTCGTAAAAATCGCTCAGGCGCCGAAACACCACGTCCAGGTTGCCAGAGGCCTCGCCCGCGCGCACCGTTTCCACAAAGGTGACCGGCAAACCCTTGCCATGCTTGGCAAAACTATCGGCCAGACTATAACCTGCAGCAACGTCGTCAGCCACATCGCCCAAGATGCTTTTCAGCGTCTTGTCTTCCGTCTGATTGGCCACTAGCTGCAATGTGCGAACGATGGGCATGCCCGCCGTCAAGATGATGGCAAACTGATTGCACATGATGGCCAGGGATTTTTCCTTGGCTTTGCGACCACCCAAGCGCAAGTCGATGTCATGTTCGCCGCCGGATTCGGCAATGGACTCGACAATAAGGCCAGCGTCTTTCAGGTTCAATACCGCCTCTTCGCGCGTATTCGCCTCGGCAACGCCGTCGATGGTGGAACCTGTTTCAGTCCTGGCTTTGTAATTGAACGTCTTCATATGCCGTGCCTTCCTGACGCGCCGTCGCTATCGGGCGTTACGCTTCACATATTCGGGGTCGTGCGCCGCCTCGACAGCAGTCTGCGGAGAAATGGTGCGATTGCGAACCATACGAATGAGCATGTTGTCCATGGTGATGCTGCCCAGCTCTGCCGTAGTTGCCAAAGTGTTCTCGATCTGCGGGGTCTTTCCCTCGCGAATGAGGTTGCGGATGGCGGGGTTCACCATCATGACTTCGCATGCCACTGCACGCCCCGTGCCTTCGCGGCGCACCAGCAGCTGCTGCGACACCACGGCCACGAGCGTCATGGAAAGCTGCAGGCGAATCTGACGCTGGCGGCCTTCGGGAAACACGTCGACCAAACGATCGATGGAATCGGCGGCGCTTTGCGTATGCAAGGTTCCAAAGACCAAGTGGCCCGTTTCGGCCGCGGTCAACGCGGTTTCAATCGTATCGAGGTCGCGCATCTCGCCGATCAGAATGACGTCGGGGTCTTCGCGCAAGATGGCGCGCAGGCCGTCGGCATAGCTGTGGGTATCATGGCCGATCTCACGCTGGTCGATGCTGCATTTCTGCGGCGTATAGATATATTCGATGGGGTCTTCCAAGGTGATGATATGGTCAGAACGCGTTTTATTGACTTCGTTCAATATCGATGCCAGCGTGGTCGATTTGCCCGACCCCGTTTCACCCGTGACAATGACGATACCCTTGTTATAGGTGGGAAAATCCAACATGATGGGCGGCAAGCCAAGCGTATCCAGGTCGGGAATGACGTTGGAGAGCAAGCGGATGGCGATGCAGATATTGCCTTGACTGCGATAGAGGTTCAAGCGGCAACGAATGGAGCCGGCATAGGTGTCTGCCATGTCCAATTCACCGATTCTGGCGATCTTCTCGAAATCGTCACCCGCCGCGATCTTGCCCAGCTGCTCGCAATCTTCAGCTTCCAAGACGCGATCATCTGCATCGACTAAACGTCCGTCGATACGAAAGCGAACGGGAACCCCAGCGGCGATATGTATATCAGAAGCTCGCCTTTCATTGGCGTGGGATATGATGCTGTCGAGTGCTGTCATATGGTTTGCCCCCTTCTTGCCCATGCGCTAGTCGGTCGTGAAGATGGTACGGAACGCCTCTTCCGCGGTGGTGATGCCATTCAGCACCAGCTCGCGGCAATTCTGGATAATTGGCTGGAAACCCGATGCGCGCACGGCGACCATCAGGTCTTCGCGCGAGCGCTGCTCATGAATAGCCTGACGCATGGCCTTGTCGATCATCAGCACTTCCGCCACAACGGTGCGGCCCTTATAGCCACTCCCGAAGCATTCAGAACAACCGGCGCCGCGGTAGAACTCCACATCCAAGGCTGCGGGATCCATTCCCAGGCCCTCGAGCTCTTCGGGGGTCGGCATATAAGCTTCGCGGCAATGCGGGCAGATGCGGCGCACCAAACGCTGGCTGATGACGCCTTTCAGAGCGCTTGCCATCATGTACGGCTCGACGCCGATGTCATCCAAACGATCGAGCGTGGATACAGCGTCGCTCGTATGTACGGTAGAGACCACCAAATGGCCCGTGACGGCAGCGCGCATGGCGATATCCGCTGTTTCGGCATCGCGGATTTCGCCGACGCCGATGATGTCGGGGTCCTGACGCAGGATGGATCGAAGGCCGCCGGCAAACGACGTACCGGTCTTTTCGTTTACCTGCACCTGGTTGACGCCTTCGATGTTGTATTCGACGGGGTCTTCCAGCGTGACGATATTGACCTCTTCGGTATTGAGCTTCTGGATCATCGTGAACATGGTGGACGATTTACCAGAACCCGTGGGGCCAACCAGCAAGATAACGCCCTGCCGATTCGTGAGCAACCTGTTGTAACGTTCCAGATTCGTACCATAAAAGCCCAGCTCTTCAGCTGTGTTCTGCTGGTTGCTGCGATCAAGGATGCGAAGCACGATCTTCTCACCGTGGACCGTGGGCAATGTGGATGCGCGCAGGTCTGCTTCCTTCATGCGAACACTGACGATGGCGCGGCCGTCCTGCGGAACACGACGTTCGGTGACATCCATATTGCACATGATCTTGATGCGCGAGGTTACCGATTGTTGCAATTCCTTGGGGATGGTCAGCACGTTATGCAGCATGCCGTCGACACGCATGCGTACCAGCATTTCGCCTTCCTGCGGCTCGATGTGGATATCGCTGGCGCGATCGGAAATACCACGTTCGATGATGCTGTCGACCAAGCGGATGGAAGGGGCCGCCTGCCCTGCTTCGTCGATCTGTGCAGTCGCGCCAACCGTGTAGGCTGTCTCGCGTTCGTTTTCCTGCTGCATCTCGCGAATAGCTCGCTTGGCGCCTTCGGTGCCGTACAAGGCGCTGATGGCATGATCGATAGCGGATTGCGTGGCGATCATGGGAACAATGCGCTTTTTGGAAGCGGACTTTATCTCTTCAGTTGCAATGAAGTTCAGCGGGTCGGCCATAGCAAGATACAGCTCGTCGCCTTTGGTTTTCACGGGAACGACCGAATACTTCTTTGCCAGGTTCTTAGAGACCAGCTGCGTCATTTCTGGAAGAATATCGGCAGTGGTCAAGTCGATGAAATCGATACCCAACTGCATGGTGAGCGCATTGATGAGCTGACGCTCAGTGATGATGCCCTCAGAAATGAGCGTCTCACCCAGACGCTGCCTGGTTTTCTTCTGAGCAGCTAGGGCGTCTTTCAGCTGATCGTTGTCGATGAGTCCTGAATCGACGAGAAGATCTCCGAGCCTGGTGTATTTCATAGTGTGTTTGCTCCTCTAAGCCTAATCTTAGTTTGGTTTATGAATCGGACTGATGGGCACGAAGGAAAATGCTATATCCTCTTTCTTCAAACTCGAATCGACAGTGCTTTGGATGGAAAACGTGCCCGAGACTATCACGCCATCACAATCATCGAGCTTTATGCTGGTAACTTTACAGTCAGAATAAGCTTTCTTGTTAAGAAGTGCGATCCCATTGCCGGACGTATTACTTCCCTGTATATATATCTGGCCATCAATAGCCTTCAGGCTAGGGGAAGTAACCGCCCCGCCTGTCGCGTCATCACGATACACGATCGAATAGGTCCTATTGCCCAACGCGTCTTCTGTATACGTCATATTGCGGAAAGGATCTGAGAGAGCGCTGTTAATGGTACCCGCCAGAATTTGGCTTTCCGATGCGAACGTTGCTTCGCGATACGTCTTCATTCCCAGATTGACGCCCATGGTGACTATCCCGGTAAGAAGCATCAAGATAACAAGTGCAGCGAGCATCTCCACCAATGTGAAGCCGCCGGTTCTGCGTGAACCGAGCTTAGCACTGCAACGAATCCTTTCGATGCTCTGTATCACCGGCAGAGGCCTCATGCTTTACTTCATGACGTAGGACGTCATGCTCTCCCCTCCATAATAGGTAACCGTCAAAGAACTGCCACCAAATGTAACCGTTCCTTCCGTAGCCAGGGGATTAACGTTCTTTTCTGCTTGGAGCTGCTCGACATTCAACTGGGCATCTCGATCTTCGGCTTGCTTATTGATTCTTGCGGCCGTAACCGTTGCCGTTACCAAGATCAACACCGCAAGGGTGCATACGACAATACCCGCAAGCGTCTCGACAATCGTCTCGCCCCTGTTGTTCTTCGCAATACGTCGAGTCAGTTTTTCCATTGCACTTCCTCCCACTTCCAAAGTAGCCCCCACAAGAAGAGATTGGTTATTTGGTCCTTGTCAAATCCAGAAGAATCTATTGTCGTGACATCATCATAATAGACAAAAAAAACAAGCTTTTTCCAGCTATAGTAACGTCCATCGACATAGATCATTATCGTCCCCGTAGCATCGCCAACGCCCTGACCGCTCGCTTTACAGGCGGCTAAGATGACCGTCCCGTCCGTAGCAATAATCGGCTTCCATACGTAGTCGCTTGCGTGCCCAGCGCTAATGGAATTAAGGGCAGCTTCTTCCTCTGTAATATTGGGATATGCACTGTCGTTCGCACTTTTATATAGCTGCTGCAGGCTTTTCGTATTTTGGTCACTTGCCGAAGTAAGGCTATTTGCCGATGCAATACCTGCCGCCTGGGGCTGGTAATAAGGCGCGCCCTTCGTCGTCGGATATCCACTCACAGCCGCTCCCCAAGAAACCACATACGAATACGTAGGCTTGCCGCTTGAGTCGACATTCACTTTCGACTGGCTCGAAGACAGGGGGATTTCAACCTGCAAATCATAGTTGTAGTTCTCATCAGCATTTACAATGGAAGCGCTTATCGTATAGTCCTTGCTCATAGTCAGACGAACCGTCACATCGCTGCCACTCATCAGAGAATTATCCGCATGGATGGTAAAATCTTCGGAACTGCTTGACTCACTATACGAGCCAATCGTTCCAGCAACATAATCTTGATAAATGGTTGTCGTCCATTTGTATGCCCATTTGCCGATGTCACTAGTAGAAGAAAACTTGCCGTATGTAAACGCTGAAGAAACGGACGTGCCAGCCGTAGGCATATCAAGATAACAGCTGTCGGTCGAAGAAAAAGAGTCCTGAACAAGCTTGAGGGCAGAAGTTGCTGTGAAATACACCTGCTCCTCTTTCACGTGCTGGGGGCTCCTGCTTGCGTTTGAGGCGGCGAGGCTTACCACCACAGCAGCGACCATGGCGCAGATAAGCAGCAAAACCAGCGCGATGATTATCGAAGCACCGCGTTCGCTCTTGATTCTTTCTTCGATATGTCGTGTGTCGGCTATTATCTCTCCCTCATAAGACCGGCTACAAAGTAAACCAGGCGCTCGTTGGTGTGAATGTGTTCTCCAGATACAGAGAGTATGTCTTCCCTACCTGCGTCGTTGTTCCAATGTCTATAGTCCCTCGCTGAAAAGCAGGCTTGCCATTATTCGAGCGGCCAACGTCAAATTTGATCACATTGCAAGACGCCATACCGTCCGTAATCTTTTCGCCCAAAAAGACAAGGTACCGACCTTCCTCCTTGGTATCCGTCTTGGAGCCCGAAGCTTTCACCACGCGGAACGAATAAGGAATGTACTCCGGGTGGTTGGCGGCTGCATCTGTCGGGTTACTTCTAATCTGCTGCGCATAGTCGGAACTATAGTAACCCTGATATATAAGATAAGACCGCATAGACGTGGCGGCGTTCGCATAATTACCCACAAGCCAAGGAGCTTCCGAATCGATCTGTTTCTGATTGTTTGATTTGCCCAAATAAGCAACGGGGCTTGTAGACGTGCTCCCGTTGGTCACAGTCCATGAGCTGGCCAGCGCGTTTGCCATAGTTGAAAAGTCTGGATAGGCAATCGATGCATACGTTGCGGTAATGACCGTATTCTTGGTCATACCAAGTGCCATCGATACTTCATCGTCCCTGGTCCCACTGCCGTTCCAGAAGGCAAGATATTTGCGGCCGTCAGTGCTTGTTGCCGTGTAGTCAGGAGCGGGATGACTCGTCGAATTAACAAACTCTGGAATTGCGCCTGTGAGCGTTGAGTAGCTTTCAACCTGCTCGTTTTTCCCGTTAAGCCACTGAACGCCAATCTCAGTCGGCCAGTCGCCGTAGTGGCTGCCAATGCCCGTCGGGTCGATCAACGGGAATGCCTTGCCCGATAGCGCTGAGTCATAGGGTTTGGACACATATGCAGACCCTTTGACTGACTGAACGTCACTGAACGACTTGGTCTTAAACAACGATGCCGTCACATTCGAGTTATAGCCAACATCCCGCAGGTAGTATGCGTTCTTGTATACAGTCCAAGAGGTTAGTCCGGACACGCCGGCAAAACCATAGGTGGTATTGGCAAACGTCGAATCGACGGTCCCATCGGCCTTAACCGTATAGCCGTAGGCATAATTATTATCGTTAAGACTACCAAGAGTGCCGGCAAATGCACCAGCTTGGCTATTACAGTACACATTCGAGGTTGTATAGCAATTCGCAACGTCTACGCCTTGCGCGACATTACCGGCAAGCCCTCCTGCGCCTGAATCCGTCGCCTTCACAGTTCCGGAAGAATAGCTCTGCCTGATGGCATTCGAAGTAAGGCCGACAAGCCCTCCGACCGTCGTTGTCCCATTAACGTCAATCGCGGCAAATGAACTTGAGATGCCAGAGCTTCCCCCATTTACAGTACCCACAAGCCCGCCACTATTTTCTCCGCCGGAAACCGTGCGATTAGCACGATCGGCCCCGCTCGTAAGATACACTCCGCAATTCGAAACGGAGCCATTCGTCAAATTCCCGACCAGCGCGCCCGTATTATTCCCGCCCTTCACAATGGGATCGGTCATATACAGGCTCGTAATAGTAGGCCCTACTGAACCGAACAATCCTGTAGCACCGCTTATACCCTGGGTGACCTCGAAGTTTTTAAGCAGAAAACCGTTACCCGTAACCACCGAACCAGAACTGAGTGCGGTTCCGTCGACGGCAAGGTTATCCAATGAGATGAGCTTCGTTGTTGTAGAAGCAAGGGGATTCTGTGCAGCTCCGGTCGAGACGCCCCCGACTCGACTAGGGATGGAGACGCTAGTATTTGCCCAGCTTGCAGCATTGAAATCAATAAAATCGTCTGACGTTTCCGACGTATTGTTTTGGAAAACGATGTCCCTGAAGCTATTTGAACCCCATATGATTCCGTGCAGCTTAGTAGTACGAATATTGTTAAGGTGGCGCAAAGCATAGACAGTTATCTGATTGCTGCCCGGATTGGCCGTGCTTGCCCCCAAACTGCCATACAGTGAATTAACAGTTGAACCACCGAGCTTGTAATCAACGGCATCATACGTGATCGTCACATCATATGTAATATCAGCTCCTGGCTGAATCTGCTCGCCTGAAGCGCGGTCCTTATCGATAATGTCATAGAAGGACTTTCCGTCGATCATGCTGTCGAGGATAATATCCACTTCGTCGCTTTGCGACGTCATGCCAAGATCGGCCCCCGAAAAAGAAAGTGTCCTCGTGGCCGTCGACCAACTTCCTACTCCCAGCTTCGGTCCGCTGACCGTAACGTTAATTGTGAGTTTGTCGGTCTTGCCTTCCTGAACGATTTTGCCAAATGATTTGTTCGTGAGTTTGATATAGAGCTCTTCGCTGTTAACCGTCTTAATGTCCGTGTCATCAATGGAGATCTTGCCCCCGCGATTGATGGCTGCACTTACAGGGCCACCGCCGTAATATCCGATTCCAGCCTTTTCGCGCGCGCTTCGAGTGCGGTCGCCCACGAGGCCTATGATTTCATCATAGCTGTGCGTAACCGCGCTGCCATCAGAGGCGTCGTCCCAATAGAACACGCCATATACTTCGCCAGTTGACGGGCTGAGCTCGATAATATAGCTGCCCGACATCGTCGAAGTCATTAAGTCGCCGTTCGACGTAACAAGATATTGAGTCGTAGCGTTGTCAGATTTCGCAACTTGATATAGAGCGCGGCCCGCATAATCATCTTCGGGATAATCAGAGGGCTTGCTTATCGAATTTGGGCCTTTTGTTTCCTTGATGTTCGTAAAAAGATTGTCTAATTGACCGCTCGACTGCAGGGCCGTAAGCCTGGTCTGCGCGGAGAGATAAATCTGCTTTGCCGTATCGTCTCTGCGTGTCATATCAAGAGAGCGGGCCAAACTGGCGCCGGCAGGAAACGCAATGGCCGCAACAATCGCCAGAATCGCAACAACAGCCAGAAGCTCCATCATCGTGAAGCCCCGATGTGCGCGTGCTATGTTACGCCCGCTTATCACCACGCACTCTCCCAGCTGACACGTTCAACATGCGCTTCAGAACCCGCAAGGCACATAAGACCCGCTTGCAAGCCCTTTTTAACCTTTATATTATAGCATTAAATAAGGTGTTTGTTTATACCGTTCACGCAGGTAAGAACCATGAACGGAGTGTCGTCGTTTCGCCTATTCGCCCTTTTGAAAATACGCTGTCTAGCAAACGGTCTTCACGATTTGCTGGAGACGGGCGCTTTGAGCCTTCTGCTGGACCTGTTCAATCTGCTTAAGGTCGAGTTCGTTGAAATGCAGCGCCTGCATGAACGACGATGCTTCGCCATAGACGATTCCGTAATTCTTGCCCTTGGCTTCGACCGTCTGGCCGTTGCCAATGTAGATTCCAACATGCCCCGGCTTCCATAGGATATCGCCCGGAACCGCTTCGTCGATGCTGTAGACCTTATCTGCCTGCAGATATTGCGTCTCTGAGTAGTGATCAAGATCAACGCCCACGAGCGAATAGCACCATCTGGTAAGACCGGAACAATCGAAGGTCTTTTCAGCAGGAGACTCAGCACCCCACACATAAGATCCGCCAAGCATGGTCTCGGCAGATGCAATGACCATTCCTGAATTCTTGTTGGTAACACCGAGTTCGTGAGTCTCTTCAAGGGCAACGATCGCCGGATACACGCGCTGCGCATGCGCGACACGTCGGTCCAGATGCGAGACGCTTGCAGACGGGCCTTCATAGCCAGCCATGAACATAAAGGTGAGCTCTGCAACGTGCTGCTGCTTCTGAGCATCCGTGCGCATGTTCACTGGCGTTGGAATCGCCTTTGCCGCATCGGCAGACTTATAGCGTACAACCTTGCCGTTTTCGGTCACGAACGTAGCTTTGTCCTTGTCGTTTTTCACGCCATCGCCATCGACATCGTCATCGCGTGCGTCAACAATCCCGTCACCATCAAAATCGTTACCGCGGCTTTCATCAAACGACGCAAGTGAAACATCGACTCCCGCATATTCGGGAGAAGCGGAATCATAATATGTCTGACGTTCTGCCCAGCTTGCCCGCCATGTCTGCAGGAAGTATTCAGTCTGAAGCGTTGGGTCAGTCCAGTTTTTTCCCTTTTGCGCTGCATAAGTCGTGAGCCCGGTAAAACCAGAAGAAGACAGCGATGCTGCAGAAGAGCCCGCGTCAGTCCACTGGAACAAGCCGCCCGCTACTTCGTAGCCGTAATTGAATTGCCCGCTCATATCGCAGAACGACGCTGCATTCGAACTAGATTCGGCATACATGTTTCCAAGCGCGGCGGCAATCATCTCGGGCGTCCAGCCCGCATCAAGCAAGCGCGCTGCAACTTGCAGTTCTGTCATGGTCGCCGAAAGCGTCGTACCGTCATCGGCAACGCTCGTGTAATCAGAGGACGATCCAGAGCTGGAGTCAGTATCTTCTGTCTCTGCTTCGCTGGCAGTGGTTTCTGCTGACGACTCGGCTGCCTGCGTCGCCTCTTGAGACGTCGTCGAACTTGAGCTGCTAGAAGATTTTGACGCGTCCGGCCCTGCGGTCGAGCTGCTGGTCCCATTTGTCTGCGTCGAACTGGACGAAGAGGAGCTGCCAGTCGAGCTAGAAGGATCCGTAGTCGGGGCAGTTGGCGTTTCAGTTGAGGTCTTTTCCGTATCGTCCGTGGTTGAACTTGTCTGCGAATCTACAAGTTCATATGTGCCCGGCGCATACCTCAGGCCCGTTTCGGGGTCAAGGTAAAGGCCAGTTGCCTCTTCATAAACCAGGCGATCGGGATCAGGCGCTGTCTGGCCAGTAGACACAGTTTGTTCGGCCTGAGCCGCGTTTTGCAATTCAGATGCGAATGCACGCACGGGAACGCTCAGGCTGCCCACGCCCATGCTTGAAGAAAGCAGAACGGCGATTGCGGGAACGGAACGTTTGCGTACTTCGCGATTGATGTACCACGTGCAAGGATGTGCGACGCCATGCTGTCCAAGAGGATAGCGCTCAACTGAGTGCGTACCCTTAGGAAAGCGTTCGATAGCATGTTTGCCATTCGAATACTTCGACACCGTTAACCTACACCCGTTTCACCTATAACAACGATGACTAATTGTACCGCAACGCAACGTTACATGCGAAATTAAAACCGAATCTAACCGCGTTTTTCTGGTGCCACAATCGAAAGTTATAAATCGCCGCGCTCAAGAGCGTTCATGTCGTCTTTGCTGATGTTATAGCGCTTGAGATGCAGCTTGTATTGATCGTGGATGTCTCGCCATTTAGAGCAGCGGGGGCCGATGAATACGAAGACAAGGGCAAGGACGGCGAGCGGGATGGCCTGAGTCACGACATTGTCGATCTGTATCACGCCCGAAGTCGTAAGCACGGTAAGAACCGTAACCAAGATACCACCGACCACGATCGCAATCAGAATGAAGAGAAGGGATCTGTTCATCTCCTTTTTCAAGGCGATGGCCTGCCGCACCTCTTTGCGGCGTTTTTTTCCCACATGCTCTTCAACCACGCGTCCTCCCACCTCCTTGCTCCTCCCGTCTTCTTGTGCCTGATAAAGGCAATTCTATCAGCTAAAAGACCCATCACAGACAATCCATAAAACCCCGAACAAGCCACCACATACCATTGGCGAGCTCTATGCCTGGGCACTCCACAATCCATGAAGATTGCAATACGCATATGCCCCTAAAGCGGTGTCGCCTGCAAGCGCAAAGATCGCCTGCGGCTTGTCGCCGGGCTTGAGCATCGCAAACTGCAAACCGCGTTGCGTATGAAGGCAGATCCACTGGATGTAGTGCTCTTCGAGCATGGGGTGATCGACTGCGCCCACGGTAACCGTGACTTTGTCGCCATCGATGCTTATAACGGGAACATGTTTTTCAACAGCGGCGTCGACAGTGTTTGCAGTGAGTTCGACCATCTGTTCACCGCAGCAGAAGGGCGTGGGGCCCGCATCGATGATCTTCGTGATGATGTTGCCACAGCGTTCGCAACGAAAAAAGCTGACTTCACCCATGATTGCCTCTTTCTCTTACACCTGTTGGATACACCTTTTCGAAGGGAATGTGCCCTCTTGGGGGTATTGTATATCACACGGTAAGGTCGACTGCACTGATTTCTATAACCTGCGCAAGATCATCAAAACTCATCTCTATCTGGGTGCCGATTCTGCCGCCTGAAAACAGGATCGTATCGAAAAGAACGCATGTCTCGTCAATGAACGTGCGAAAGCTCTTCTTCATGCCAAGTGGGCTGCATCCGCCATGAACGTATCCCGTTAAATCGAATAGGTCGCGGGACCTAAGCATCGCAACGGATTTTTGGCCAGACGCGCTCGCCGCCTTTTTCAGGTCGAGCTCTTGGGCAACGGGAATCATGAAGACCAGGTGTTCGCCATCCTTGCCCTGCGTGACGAGTGTTTTAAAGACGTGATCGGGGTCTTCGCCAGCCTTCATGGCAATGTCCACACCGGTGTCATCGCCTGTCGCCTCTAGAACATGCACGACATGCTTGACGCCCGCCGCATCAAGGGCACGCATCGCATTGGTCTTGGCGTCCTTCTTCTTTGCCATATCAGCCTTGCTCCCGAGGGCGCATCAGCACGTCTATCACCTGGTCATAAGTATCAGGACGAGTACCTTCACCTTCCACTTTGAATGAACTTGCGCGCTTGGCGTATGGCTCATCGAAACTCACTTCGATACGCCATTCAAGAGAAGCATTCACGAAGGTGCCCTGCACGGGCTTATAGACGCGCTGCCATTCGAAGAGGCCGGCAGCAGCCACATCTTCGATCAAGGCACGGGCTTCATCTGCGCAAAGCTCGATTTCATCAAGTTCTGGCGCGGCACGCCTAATGAGCATCTGCGCTCCATCTTCCGCAGCCCGGTATGCCACCGATCGCGGATAGGGCCTATCAGGATCGATCTCGATGAACTCGATTTCCTTCACATGTTCATAGGAGCGAAATTCGGGGGGCACGCGATACGACTGCATGGCTCCAAATGGCAAAGCGACCATAAATCCCTCTCTTCATACGCGTCTAAATCATTTGCAATCAAAGGTAGCCTTTAATTGCAAATATGGATTGCGAACTTACTAGCTGCCCGAATAGTACAGACAGCCACTTGAGCCATCGTCAAGACGATACTCGCACGTGTCGACCTCGTGGCAATCGCCCAGATTATCTACGCTCGCAATCCAGCGATCGAGTTCGGCCGAAATCTTTTCGACCGCATCTTTATTGATTAGATAGTGGATATGGTGCCCATGGCGCAACCCATCGACGAGCCCCGCCTGACGCAAAACAGTCATATGCTGCGAAACGGCCGATTCGCTGATGCCCAAGGTGAGGGAAAGGGAACGTGAACAATGCCTTTTCTCTGAAAGAAGACGCATGATCTTAAGCCTATTTGGCTCAGACATCGCCCTGATCTGATCGTATACATCTGCAGACCTCGCAGCATCCTGATTCACGAAACCCCCTCGTCGCAACGCTTTGAAATATCTCTCCCGTCATCTTAACGTAAATGTGCATCCGCACATTGGTTTTGTATGTTGATTGCCCACGAATATGGATGCCATGGGATATTATGGGCACACGATATGCCATAGAAAGAGACTGGATCATCTTATGCGAATTTTTGGACTGGGCGCTCCTGAACTCATCATCATTGTACTCATCATCTGCGTACTCTTCGGCCCCGCCTTATTCAAGAAGCTCAACAAACAGGTCAAAGCAACGGGGAAAGCCGCTAAGAAAAGCATCGAAAGCGGCGCGAAGGCGGCTGGCACGGATGTCGATTTGAACACTATCGACAAAGACGGCGTGCTCGACAAGGTCGAGAGTTTCCAAGACCGTATCGACAAGATGTTCGATGACGACGATAGCAAGGCCAAAGCGGAGAAGGCCCCCGCAGCAGAGGACAAGGAGCCGGAAGAAGCCCCCAAAGCCTAGTGCTCATGCACATGGCCATGCGCATGGTCATGGCTGTGGGCATGCGGTGCATCCGTTGTCGTCACGACAAGCTTGCCGTGCATGACACCTTTCGTTCCCAGCAACGTATCGGCAATCGAGCGAATCGTTCTGCTCTGCCCGCGCATAAGCACGACTTCCAGGCAGTTTTCCTCATCTAGGTGCACGTGAACCGTCGAGACGATCTCTTCGACGTGTTCATGTTGGATAGCATCGAGTTTGTCGCGCAGGTCATTCGAATGGTGATTGAAAACCATCGTGAGCGTGCCGAAGATGCGCGATTCAGGATCTTCGACCTCTTCTTCGACAAGAGCCCCGCGCACCAGATCACGGATAGCCTCAGAACGATTATGCGCGGTACCGCGACGCGCCGTATACGTATCCAACGCATCGAGCAGATCCTCAGGCATCGCTACCGTAAACCGCACAAGCTCGCTCATGACAATCCCTGCCTTCTCTTAAAACGCATTTGCGAAACGATAGTATCACCGTTAGATCGCGCAACACGCATCGCCGCGAAGATTGGCCGCATGCTTTGCATTCACCGCCTGGGCATCAGAAAACACGACGAAGAAATATGCGATCATCTCCTCGAACGAATCGAACATCGACGGCGCTCCAAGGTAACCACCGCACCCGCATTGGGGCAGCGTTCGCACGACGGCATGCGGCTGCGTAGGCGGTGCAACAGTCACCTTGTCCCAACGGCTATACCGGCGCCAATGACCTTCGGTTTGCTTGATAACAATTTGACCCGTCTGTTCATCTGGCGTTCCCACAAGCTTGACCAGGGGCTCCTCGCCCCTGTCACGGGGATTATCCCCCGGCTTTGTCCCAAGTTGCCCGCAGGGAAATGCCGCACCCGTTGCCGCGTCGATAAAGGCAACGACCCGTTGCTCCCCTTTCGCATCGACTGCAGCCACATAGACATCCTGGCCAGACTCCTGCTCAATCATCATATATTCGCAATCATCTATAGACGGAATATGCGTAAGCTTCACGCCTGGCAGGTATTTGATTTCAGCCTCCATGTACGCTCCTAAAACGTCGCTCTGTGTATCATCTCTCGCATGCGACGTGCTGCATCGGGATTGACCTTTGGCAAACGATCCTCTATTAGCAGCAACATATTTTTCTGATCCTTCGGGCACAGGCCTTCGAACCGAATCACATCAGTATCATGCGAGCAGTTCACATATGTCTTGCAATCAAGGTGCTCGATGAAGGAATGTATTTCCTCGATCATTTCAATCTCGTCGGGTGGCGTCCATAGACCGGCCTCTATATCTGCAGAAAGCGGCCACGTCTTGGTTGGAGTGATGCAAACGATAAGAATGTGACCCGGCGCCGCTTCACTGAACGCCTTCGCACTTGCAACCGCATTTGCATGTCCCTTTGTCGCCCCCGCCATGCCGACCAGATAGAAATAGGTGAAGTCGATGCCCGCAGCGTGCAGGCGCTGCCCCTGTTCGGCAACATCTGCAGCCGTGTGCCCCTTTTCCATGAACGAAAGTGCGGGATCATAGCCGCTTTCAGCCCCGATGCTCAGGTCATTGACGCCATACGAAGCAAGGAGGGCAAGTTCCTCATCACTTTTACGCTTGATATCCGCGATGCGGCAAAACCCGCCAAAACTCCTGATATAGGGCAGTTTTTCCTTAATACGATCGAGAATCGAAATGATCTGATCTGTCGATAGAGCGTACGGGTTTCCACCTATAAGATTGATACGTTGTTGATTGGGACGGAGCACCGCGGCCAGTTCGTCTAAGTCTTCTTCGATTTCTTCAATGGGCGCCTTATGAAACGTAATGTCACGGTAGATATCGCAAAAATGGCACTTGTTGTGCGTGCATCCTTCTACAACCTGCAACATGGGGCAATTCATGACCGATGGCGTCTGATGCTGTGGTTTTTCAATATGCATGATGCCTCCTTGAACAAATCTTGTTGCTCCCATTATAGTCTGCCTGCGCTTGCGCTAAAATAACGCGCACGCTTAACGTAAATTAAATGTAGCCAAAAGCGTCTGAGGAGAAAACGGTAATGATTTCGTTTGTCGCGGAGTTCCTTGCCCTCGTCATCTTGACAATTGTTATTGCTTGCACCGGCAAACGCAGCCTGCGCCATGCCGATATCCAAAAGTACTTTTTCGCGGCAGTTATCCTTAATATGCTCTCAATCATCATCGATGCCACATTCCTATTCATAACAGCCCCGGAATCAAGAGCTTCTGCCTTTCTCGTTGCCATCACCGAAACCGCCTATGACCTTGTCTGCTTTGGCATGATAGAAGCCTACGCGATGTATATTCTCCATAACATGCTCAGGCGCACCGACGACCCACGCGCGCTTTCAATTGCGATACATTCCGTACGCGTGATTGGCACGGGTGCCGTGACGCTGCTCCTAATTAATCCCATCACGTCATGGGTATATTATTTCGATGCGAGCGAAGTGTTTCACCACGGCTCACTATGGACTATCGGGTACATGCAAGCTGCGGCAATGATAGTTCTCATCTTCGTCTGCGCTATCATCCACCGCAAGGACATTTCCAATGACATCAAGCGCATTTTGAGCATCGGCACACCTGCCGTCTTGCTTTTGCTGATGTTTCAGGCCTTCTATCCACAGATAATCATGAACGGCATGACCGCAGCGTGTGTTGCACTCGTCTTGCAACTCGTCATCCAACGGCACAGCATCGAAACAGACCCCCTGACCGGCCTTGGCAATCAGCTCGACTTCCTCTTTGAAGCTGAAGCTTGGAGGCGACGTGGCAATCCAGACCGTATCTTCGTCATCAAGCTTGATCACATGCGTTCACTCAATGCGACCTATGGCTCTGATCGGGGAAACCGTGCATTGTATAAAATTGCCGAATGGGCATGCAAAAGATGTGATCGGGACAACGTCTACCGTATCAACCAAACATCGTTTGCCCTCGTCTTTTCTACATGCGCTCTTGAAAAGGGCGACCAGTTCTTTTCCTCGCTCGTGGCCGATGCGCCCCATGCGATTCACGTGGGCGGTCAAGAGATCGAAGTATCGTTGAGCTTCATCGACTATACCGTTGGAAACGATGGGGCGACCCCCGAAGAAACGCTCGAGCGCATAGAATACGCGCAGGATAAGATGCGTCACGATGAAACCATTGAGATGCGTGTCGATGCCGTTGTGGCAGAGGAGCTCAATCACAAGAAGAAGCTGACAAGCTACATGGAAGATGCCGTGAAGAGCCGCAGATTCAGGACATGGGTGCAACCGATATACGACGTTCGCGCAGGCACATTGATTTCTGGGGAAATACTTTGCAGGCTCACCGGCCCCAACAGCACGATGATACTTCCCGGCCAGTTCATTCCTATCGCAGAGGAAAGCAGGCTCATAGCAGATATTGGAAAACAGACGGTCGAGGACGTCTGCGGATTTCTCAGCTCAAAGTCCCACGAACAACTCGAAAACGTCTCTATCAATCTCTCAATGCAGCAGCTCGTCAATGAACGATTCGTCGACGAGCTTGAAGAGACGCTTGCCCTGCACGGTATCAATCGCAATCAGGTATCGCTTGAAATCACAGAACGCATGCTCGTCAGCCGCGATGAACGGGTCATCAATTCGCTTTCGCGTTTGCGCGACCTTGGCTACGTGTTTCTTATGGACGATTTCGGCACAGGTTTTTCCAGTATCGCCGCAGTCTTTGAATTCCCATTTGGCAAGATAAAAATAGACAAGAGCCTTGTGGACCAGGGAACACGGGATGGCTATGAGACCGTATGCGAGCTTATAGGAATGTTCCATCGCAAGGGGCATCAGGTCGTTGTCGAAGGCGTCGAGACGGCAGAACAAGCGTCGAAGGTCATCGCATGCGGCGCCGATTATATCCAGGGCTATTATTTCGCGCATCCAATGCCCCTGGAAGATTACCCCTCATTCCTCAACGGCTGGCAAATCGCAATGGGGTAAGGCCCTAATTTCAACTGCGTATCCGTATATTTATATTGGTTTTCTGAAAAGAGCGGACAACCGAACATCTGCAAGCGTCTATAATCTTTTTTGTAGAGTTACTTGCACGAGTGCATCCTATAAGACGCTGCATTCTAGATTTGAACAGACATGGATAAAACAGCGCTCCTGGTCACGCAAACGCAATACTGGATTCGCGACATGCTGCAAGGCAAGTATGCGTACGTAACGGTCCAGACCTGCGAAGATGCCCTTGCTTATCTCGACACTCATCATATGACCACCAGCGCAGTGCTCGTCGACCTGCGTATGGCCTCTGCAGACAACTATGCCTTTATCAATGCGATAACAAGCGACCATAGATATGATTACATACCGATTTTGGGACTTTCAGATGCTCCCTCGCAAGATGAAGCCGCTGATGCCCTGCAACATGGAATCCTCGATCTTGTCGGCGCAACCGCATGCCCAGTAGTCGTCCAAAACCGCATCGCAAATGCTATTCATATTAAAGACTCAATGACCTTCGATGAATTCTCTGAGCTCGTGCACGTGCTGCCCTCCAATATCTTCATGAAGGATTCCGAAGGCAGGTATATTTTTGCGACACATTACTGGCACCACCTTGATTATAGCGATGATCCCAACTGGACGATTCGCGGCAAGACCGATATAGAGATTCGCAAAGATAAAGACAATGCGATTCTCGCCATGCAAGCAGACAAAAAGATACTTGAGACCGGCCAGGGCACACGCTATACGATCGAAATCAACACCGACGGTATCAAAGAGTTCTATGACATAACCAAAGAGCCCATACTCGACGAACATGGCAAGGCAAGCGGCATCATCGCGCTTATCTATGACATCACCGAACAAGAGCTTCTGAAAAAGAAGCTGCACCGGGCATCGACGATCGACGGTCTTACCGGCCTGTATAACCGCACGGAAATTCAAAGGCGCATTAAAGAAGCTCTTTGCAATCTGGAAGAGTCGCCTTTCTCGCTTGTCATGCTCGACATCGACAATTTCAAAGTCTTGAATGACACCTACGGTCATCGGCAGGGCGATTACATTATCCAGTGCCTTGCAAACATTCTGCTCGATGGAGAAAAGTACGGCGTGAACAGCCTCTCTGCAGGCCGTTGGGGCGGCGAAGAATTCATGCTGCTTCTTCCCGGCATACAAGATCCAGAAGCAAGCGATGTAGCGGAACGCATACGAAAGTGCTTCAGCAACCTCGATTATCCCGAGGCAAGCCCGCAGACCATCAGCCTGGGAGTTACCGAAGCAGATTCCGGTGATGATCTTGACACGCTCTATCTTCGCGTCGATCGGGCGCTCTACGAAGCGAAGCACGCAGGCAAGAACGTTGTACGCACCATTCTGAAGGGCGCCAAATAACCTTTCGAGCGCTATTCCTCGAAGGGCACGACTAGCAGCAAAAAACGGCGTGCATTTCGGACAAAACCATGCGAAGGGCTCTCTTTGCACCTCGAAATTCGTGCCCTTCAAGCAAATCATCGCGAAAGGCACGCCCTTTCGGCACCCTGAGAGAGCATTTCGAGCGCTATCCCACGAAAGGCACGGCTTTATATTTACATACAGACGAGCCCCGAGCACTGGCGTCTGCCATTACCCGGGGCCCTCACAACAAAACAAGCGTATACAAGTCTACGAGATGGATACCGCTTCGGCACCCTTCTTCGCCTTTGCAAAGTGCGCGACAATCGAAATGACCGCAACGGCTATCAGCACGATGCCAAAGTAGGGCCAAAGCTGAACAGAATTCATGCCTGTTGCCCCGATAAGGCCAGTGAGAAGGTACGAGCATAACGTCGCAGCAAGTCCGTCCGAAAGTGCAACGATGCCCGTCGCCGTACCAGCACGGTTACCCGGGACGAGCTCAGTGCAATGCGCATAGAAGTAGCAGAAGTAAAACGGCCAGAAAAACCCAAGAACGGCACCACAGACGACTGTCATAATCTCGCTTGGGGCCATCGCCATGACGATAAATGCAACGCCCATGATAACGACAGGTGCAAAGTAAACCGTATTCTTCATCTTGGCAAAGAAGAAGCCGAACGCGACAGAGCCGACTGCCGAAGACAACGTCATGACAGATGCAACGGTTCCAACAAAGGCCTCGTCACCGATACCTGCGTCTGCAACAAACAGAGCAATCATATACATGGCAACAAAATACATAAGGGCAATGAAGAAAACCTGAACAGTCAAAGGCATGAGGGGCTTCCACCAGCCTGCTGGGCTGCTCTCTGAAGCTTTTGCCCCCGTCTGTTCTGTGTCAGCCTTTGCTCGCGGTTTCATGGATGGCAAGAACACAATCAGCATAATAGCGACGGGAATGGCAATCCAATACGCCTGGAAAGCAGTCGTCCAATTGCCAGAAGCAGCAAGAATACCTGCGACCTGCGCAAGAATGGCACCAAGAATAGACATGGTCGCGTTATAGTAACCAACCATTTTGCCGTGAGTGTCTTCATCGAGGAAAAGATCCGCGATGATGGACATAGCCGCTGCATTCGTGGTGCCCCAAGCAACGCCAGTTGCAATGGAACGAGTGATTACGAAATACCATATATCTTGAACAGCCGCACCAAGAACAGCTGTGATGGTAAAGGCGACAAAGCCAATAACCATAATCCATTTCTTGTCGAACCGGTCACACAGCCAGCCGGCAAGAAACGAGAAAGGCAAGCCCACAAGGGCGGGTCCTGTTATACCGAAGTTGATAAGCGCCTCAGGGGAATCGGCGAAAACTTCATAGAGATTTGCGGCGATGGGCGTAACGACCATATCGCCGAGTGTGCACATACTCGACAAGAATAATGCGACAAGCAGCAATATTGTGCGGCCTTTGGAAATGTTGCGTGAGTTTTCAAGCATTGAAAATCCTCCTCTTTACTCGATTCACGAGAGGCTACAGGCTATATTCGACGTATTCGTTTTCACAGGGATTATGTGTTGCGATCATGCTTCCATCTTCGGGAACTATGATGACCGAGAGCACCGTCGACCACGTGTCCGTAAACGACGCATCTTTGGCGGGATGACAGCAGATAGAACGCGTCCGGTCTCCATGATGGTCGGTAAAGACTTTTTTAAATGAATCGATCGTGACCTGCTCTTCGGCATCGATAATCGTCTCTGCCCAATGTTGACGAATAATCGTATCGGAAAAGACCTTGAACGTGTCGCCCTCTTGTAACCACGAGGTCTGAAAGTGATTTGTATGCACAAGACGGCCATTGACCGGCGAAAGAAACCCGTATGTCTCGCAGGTCGTTTCAAAATCGACCATTGCACCATCTTTGGCCGCAAGCATATGATTGAACGACATAGCACGCTTGGCCATGGTGATGCGCTCGGCTGCCTCACCTATACAGCTGCCAAACAATGCTTCGGCACAAATAACATTCATCAAAACGCCGCTTTGGTTGTTTGCACGCCCAATGGTGTTCATAACGGCAGCGTAGCCATTCTCATTTACACCGAGCTGCGGCAACGCACCAGCAAGTGCGAATGTCATTGCACGCGGAGCATCTTCGGGTTCAAGCCTGATGGCAACCATTTTGAGCTCGGGATGCCAATCAAGATTTTGGCCGATGATGGTCTTGCCATCAGCCGTGCGAGCAGGCTCTACAGCGAGACTTGTACAGCCGCCGATGTCCTTAAGGGCCCACACTGGGCCTTCAAGAAGATTGGAAGCCGCATTAATCCAAAAAATCGTCTCATAACCGAGCCCGCTGCCTTCGCCCGCACCTTTCATAAACTCTATCCAGCGCGGCGCATATGATTCAATTTCACCTTCATACATCGAAATGGCTCCATGAAAACCCTTGCGCCTATCGAAGTTCGGAAAATGAGCCATAAGCACATCTTCCCACCACTTAGCCATATGCTCGATTTCAGGAGCCATGTCCTTTCCGTACTGGACACCCATGTCACGCCATGAACCTTTGAGCTCGCATAACGGGAACGGTTGCATTTCAACTCGCATACTCTCCTCCTTGAGAGTCTTGGGGATTCCTCCCATGAATCCACTTGACGTCCCCAGATTACAGAGGGGGCATTGAGTAAAACCATTGGCATGCCAGATGGATATCAGTTGATTTTTTGTGGAGACAGGCAGTAGAAATACGTATAAATGAGTAGATGCATACCCATTCATAAGCACACACCGGCAAAGGAGTTATACCTGCCAAAGCCAAGAGCTCTGTTAGAATAAACCCGTGGCCTGACCCCCAAAATCCAATCCAACCCCAATGTTAGGAAATAGTAAGATTTA
>CAYSZR010000001.1:0-72901 GCA_964435565.1 uncultured Coriobacteriaceae bacterium | reverse complement strand
AAAAGCAGCTCTTCTTCACCGGCTGGCTGAGGGTCAGTCACTTCGATCGTGCCATCTTCCGCGCGCTGATAAAGCATGTAGCCGCTCCAAGCAGATTCCATACCGCGTTCCGCAAATTCGAAAAGCAGCGCCGGTTGCCCAGAATCCGTCTCATCTTCTTGCACAAAACCCTGTGTGAGAATCACATAACGCGAGCACTGTGCCCCAAGCTCGTGAATATGCTCACGGGCTGCTCGATAACACCCGTCTGGCGTATCATCCTCGAAGGTCAAAAGCTCATCATCGCAATCGACGGCAAGCATGGCAGGAACGGAATCGTGCACATCCAGCATATCGATTGCAGTTTGGATGAGCGATACCGAAAGTTTATCAAGCTCGCTGGAAATCTGCGTCATGCCCCATCGTCTCCTCATATCGTGCCAAAAGCGCTTCGACCAGATGCGCCTCGTCAAGTATAGTCCCCGACAATTCCAGACCTCTGTCAGCTAATTCTAGTGCAAACTTTGTTGCCCGAGGAATCCCAAGATTAATTCGATGCAGTTCCTTCGCATTCTCATCGGTGAAAAGCTCGCCAGGGGTTCCTTGCATATGAATAGAGCCATGATCCAAGACGAACACGCGGGAGCAAAGCTCTGCGGTTTCTTCCATAGAATGCGAGACAAGAACGATGGTCAGACCCTGCTTATTCAACCTGCGCAAATACGATCGAATTTCGGTCACCGTCGCCGGGTCCATACCAGCAGCTGGTTCATCCAAGACAAGCGTGCTTGGCTCCATGGCAAGGATACCCGCAAGGGCAACGCGCCTTTGCTGGCCACCGGATAAGTCGAACGGACTGCATGACGCAATTTCGTCGTAGGCAAAGCCAACACGTTCGAGCGCCGTATGCGCACGTCGCTCGATCTCGGCATCATCAAGTCCCAAATTGCGCGGGCCAAACGCAACATCTTGCGCCACCGTCTGAGCAAAGAGCTGGGCTTCTGGATATTGAAACGCCAGACCGACGCGCATACGCACCGTGCGTCGCACTTTACGGTCGTGCGTATCCATTCCATCGACCAAGACACGTCCAGATGAAGGAATAAGCAGCGCATTCATGAGCTGGGTTATCGTAGATTTGCCCGATCCCGTGTGGCCGATAATCCCCAGGAATTCCCCATCTTCGAGCGTGAAATCGATATCTCGAAGTGCCTCGTGCTGGTCGTTGTAGGAGAAGCTCACGTGTTCAAAAGCAATTGACACAGCTCCTCCTCCAACGCGTCTTCTGAAAGCCCCATGCCCACTTGCATGCCGCGCTCGCGAAGATCTTCAGCCAGTTTGATAGAGAATGGAAGTTCGAGTCGCAGGTCGCGCAGCCGATTTGCATCTGTGAAGACTTCGTCTGGTGTACCTTGTATAGCAACGCGCCCGCGATCAAGAACTATCACCCGATCCGCACTCAATGCGTCTTCCATAAAATGCGTGATGAGCACTATGGTCATTCCCTCGGCATTGAGTTCATGCGCAACGCGGGTAATTCCGCGTCGTCCGCGCATATCCAGCATTGCACCGGGTTCATCGAGAATAAGTATCTGGGGATGCATCGCGAGCACGCCGGCGATTGCGACGCGTTGCTTCTGCCCACCAGAAAGATTGTAAACCTCCTCAAGCGCGAAATCCTGCATGGCGACAGCCGCGAGGCCCTCGTCCACACGCGCTTTGATCTCATCTGCAGGCAAACCCAGATTCTCCGGCCCAAACGCCACGTCATCGCGCACGACAGACGCAACCGCCTGATTGTCCGGGTTTTGAAAGACCATGCCTGCATGTCTGCGTATTTCAAAGACGTTCCCTGCATCCGCAGTGTCGAGACCACCGACCACAACACTGCCGGATATGGGCACCAGCAGAGCGTTTATATGCTTTGCAAGCGTTGATTTCCCAGATCCGTTCGCACCAAGGACGGCAACGAATTCACCCGGATTGATGACAAGGTCGATATGGTCGAGAACAGACTGGGCATCGTGGGAATACGCAAACGAGACGTCCTCGAAGACAACCCCACCCTCTATATGCCCAGCACTGGTCATAGGCCCGAGCTAATCCTTATCCACAAGATTTTCGACTGGCTTGAGCAGTAGAAAAACGAGCACGTCATTAATAAGCAATTTAAGTGCATTGAACGGCAGAAGGATCGGAATAATCATTGCGGCGACAACTTCGACAGTCGTTCCCGTATACACGGGCGTGATAAGAAGATTCCCGCCAAGAGCCCCCGCGAGCGAAAGCAACGAGCCAACTGCCAAACCTACAATCAACATCATGCGCGTGCGCTTGATGCGGTAAATAAGGGCAATAGGCACAATCCAGCAAATAAGCACGACGATCGTCATCAGAGATCCCCACGGATCACCCATGATCAAACCGTGTATGACAGCCGAGGCAATGCCTACCGCTGCTCCAGCTCCCGGCCCAAAACCGCAGGCAGCAAGTGCCGCAACTGCAGACGAGGCATCATATTTCAAAAAGGGAGCTGCTGGAAAAATGGGAACTTCCACAAACGAGAGAATGAGCGACAGTGCCGTGAACAGCGCCAGAATAACGAGCTTCTTCGTGCTCCACCCTTGTTTGCCTTGCTGTTGCGGAATCGAGACTCCGCCTGTGTGAGAGAAATCGGACATAAGTATCCGCTCCTTTCTGTTCTCTCATCCGGACTGTAACCGTCGGTTCCAGAATTCCACTGGATCGGCTCCCCTTCAGGGGAGTTAGCGGACTACACGGTTCATACGACCGTTTACCGCCGGTGGGGAATTTCACCCCGCCTTGAACAGATGCAGCAAGCATTATAGCCATTGTGTTTATAATGTGCGGCGGTAATTTGCACAGGATCGAAGGAAGCGGACATGACACTCTATAGAGATATGAACAACGACGAGCTCCGGGCTTGCTATACCGAACTTGAAGGCGTGTACGACGAGTATCGTTCGTTAGATCTCAAACTCAATATGGCACGTGGCAAGCCAGGTGAAGAGCAGCTTAGCTTGAGCCTGCCCATGCTCGACTGCGTCAATTCAGCAAGCGAGCTGACCGCCTCCGACGGATCAGACTGCCGCAATTACGGTGTACTGGCAGGCCTGCCCGAAGCGCGTGAGCTCATGGCATCGTTGATGGGTGTAAGACCAGAACAGACTGTTGTCTGCGGTTCGTCTAGCCTTAACATCATGTTCGACACTTTTTCGCGCGCTTGGAACTTCGGACTAGGGGGCAACGAGCCTTGGGGGAAACAAGACGACATACAGTTTCTCTGTCCGTCGCCCGGTTATGACCGGCATTTTGCGATATGCGAGCACTTCGGCATCAAAATGATTCCCGTCGAGCTTCATGAAGATGGCCCGGATATGGTCGCAATCCGCGAGCTCGTAAAAAATCCGAGCGTAAAAGGAATCTGGTGCGTGCCGCAATACGCGAATCCCTGCGGATATACATATTCCGACGCGACCGTACGTGCCCTTGCGGCACTCGACCCAGCTGCATCTGACTTTCGCATCTTCTGGGACAACGCGTATGTCGTGCACCATCTGTACGATGAAGCCGATCGCCAAGACCGCGTGCTTAATATATTCGACGAGTGCGACGCAGCAGGAAACAGCAATATGGTCTTTGGGTTTTGTTCGACCTCAAAGGTCACCTTCCCTGGCTCGGGTATCGCAGCATTCACATCAAGCGAGGAAAATGTCGCAGAACTCCTAGCTGGCATGGGCGTGCAGACTATCGGTTTTGACAAGATCAATCAGCTACGTCATACGCGCTTCCTTAAAGATGCAAATGGTGTTGCCCAGCATATGAGCAAACACGCCGCGCTGCTTCGCCCCCGCTTTCAAGCTGTATTCGATATCTTCGAAGAGGACTTTGCGGGCACTGGAGTTGCTGCTTGGACAAAGCCCAATGGAGGATATTTCATCAGCTTTACGGGCCTTGAAGGAACGGCAAAAGCAACTGTCGCGAAAGCATCAGAGGCGGGCGTTATACTTACGAGCGCAGGCGCGACCTGGCCCTATCATGACGATCCGCACGATGCCGACATTCGCATAGCCCCAAGCTTCCCCAGCCTCGACGACCTGAAGCAGGCGGCTCGTGTTTTCACCGTCTGTGCTCGCATGGCCGCACTCGAGAAGATTATGCAACACACATAGAGCATTGCGCTGTATGTGCTAGAATGCCCTCACGCAAAAAGCGGGTGTAGCCAAGTGGTAAGGCCCCAGCTTCCCAAGCTGGTATCCGCGGGTTCGAGTCCCGTCACCCGCTCCAATACGCAAGGTCAGAGGCTTGATTTTTCAAGCCTCTTTTAGTCGAAAAGCGCAGTCGACAGATAACGTTCCCCGCTATCAGGCAAAATCACCACGATATTTTTGCCAGTGTATTCAGGGCGCGCTGCAACCTCGGCCGCAGCCTTCAACGCGGCGCCAGCGGATATGCCGACGAGCAAGCCAAGCTCGCTCACTTTCCTGCTGTAATCGAACGCATCTTCATTGGCGACTGTGATGATCTCATCATAGACACTCGTATCAAGCGTTTCGGGGACAAAGCCCGCTCCAATACCCTGAATCTTATGAGGTCCGCCTTTGCCAGTTGAAAGCACTGGCGATGATGCAGGCTCGACAGCAAAAACTTTAAGATCGGGATTCTGGGACTTCAAGTATTTACCCGCGCCTGAAAGCGTACCGCCTGTACCCACGCCAGCAACGAGGGCGTCAACATGCCCCTCAGTATCGCGCCAGATCTCTGGACCTGTCGTCCTTTCATGAATGGCTGGATTTGATGGATTGGTGAATTGAGAGGGAATAAAGGATCCTGGAGTCCCGCTGGCGATCTCTTCCGCTTTCGCAATCGCGCCTTTCATGCCATCTGCGCCCGAAGTGAGAACGATTTGGGCACCATAACCTGCCGCCAGCTTGCGACGTTCGATAGACATAGTCTCGGGCATGGTCAGAATTATCTTGTACCCTCGCGACGCGGCAATAGCAGCAAGCGCAATGCCGGTATTGCCACTTGTAGGCTCAATGATGGTGGCGCCCTTTTCGATAAGGCCCCTTTCCTCCGCATCATCGAGCATTGCAACAGCGATACGATCCTTAGCCGACCCAATGGGATTGAAGTATTCGATTTTGCCGATAACATTGCCCGCCGTGCCAAACGCCCTTGTAACATCGAGAAGCGGCGTATTGCCAACAAGCTGGTCGATGCTCCTATAAATGCCCATTTCTTATCCTTTCTTTTTTCCTACTTTGTCTATCGGTTTGGTAGGTTTTTATTGATAGCAACTTTACGCCTTGTACCATGCACTGTCAATTCAGTTTTTTCATAACTCGCTTTGAATCTTGATGCGGCCGAGTCACGGCACGTATGCTCCCCAGCACCTCGGCGTCAGATGAAGTACTCGGGCGCTGGTGCAAAGTCATCAATCATGTCCTGCAGCGTTATCCCAGAAAGATAAGCTTCCACCGCCTGGTCAAGGCCCTGCCACATCTTAAGCGTCGTGCAACCCACGCGACGCTCGCATCCTTGTGGGTCATTATCGAGACACGGAATAGGAGCGAGGCTTCCCTCTGTCACACGTAGAACATCGGCTACCGTAATGTCAGTAGGATCCTTTGCGAGCCGGTATCCCCCATATGCGCCCCTCGTCACGCGCATCATGCCAGACGGCGCAAGCAATGCAGCGATGCGTTCCAGATACTTCTTCGAAATATCCTGTCGTGCCGCGACATCCTTAAGCGGAATGTCACCGTCACTCGCATGTCGGGCAAGGTCGAGCAGGAAGCGCAGGGCATAACGCCCTTTCGTGGACACCTGCATATCGTATGCCTCCGGTCTTCGTAATTTAATGCCGACTGTTTAAGTAGACATTATAGACCTGGCTGCGCGTATATGGGCACCCGGAGTTTCCCGATCCTTCGCCTCACTAATCTCCCGCGAGCGGCAATAAGACTGTAAAGGTTGTTCCCTCACCAAGACCACTTTCGATCCTGATCGTGCCCCATCCCCTATCGACAGCGTGTCGGACGAGCGAAAGCCCCAGCCCCGTGCCGCCCATGTCACGCGATCGAGCTTTATCGATACGATAAAAGCGCTCGAAAATACGTTCTTGTTCGCCTTGAGCTATACCGATACCAGTGTCCGCAACCGAGAGAAGCGCCTCTCTGCCCTTCATGCGCAACGCCACAGTCACACCCCCGCTTTCGGTATAGCTGATAGCGTTTTCGATAAGATTGTCGACGATAAGCGAAGCATCAGCAGGCGACAAGTTCACGCGGCATTCGGCATCCGCGGGCATATCATCATGCAGCTCGTAGAAGAGTCCCTTCTCGCCCGCCTTGGATACATATCCCTCGAACGATGTGGCAACAGCCGAACGCATATCGCATGTTTCATCTGTCAGTCCCTTGCGATGCTCGTCTTCAAGCCTCGAAAGATCAAGAAGGCTGTAAACCAGATGTTCAAGGCGCGCCGATTCCTTGCCGAGCCTATCAGAAAAAAGCTTAACGGCCTCTCCATCCCCATCACGGTGTGCCTGACTGATTGATTCGGAGAGCAACTTAATGCCCGCCACAGGCGTCTTGAGTTCATGGCTTGCGTTTGCGACGAAATCGGTACGTACTGTCTCAAGTTGATTCACCGGTTCGGATGCCTTCGAGAAAACACGCCATGCTATAAGCAGCGAGAGCAGAACAGCGGCGGCAAGCAGCACAAGCCCCGTATTACGAAAATCCTTGGCCAGGGTATGCACCTCTGAAAGCGGCATCGAAACACGCAAGACCACGGCATTCCCGCCAAAACTAGCAGGCATGGCGACATAGAGATAGTCAACGCCTTCCGTACTTGAATGGCGCTGGTCATACCCGATCTGTCCGACAAGCGCCGCTTGGACCTCTGGGCGTTCGGAGTGGTTTTCCATGCTCGAGGATTCGGTGATACTATCCGCCAACACGATGCCATCCATGCCGATAAGCGTAACGCGCATATCGTCTCCAGTGGCAAGTTCGGCCACCGCGCTTTTTGCATCGCATTCCATATTCTTAAGTGCGACTGAATCGACATGCGCCAACGCGGTGAGGTTTTCGAATTGCTGGTCCTTTTCGGCTTCGTCTATAGGGGAAAAGAGCGACCATCCCCATAATGCCGCAAGCAGGACGACGATGATGACATAACCACCAATGAGCCATGCGCGCCAGTTGCCCGCCTTTCTAGGCCTCATTGCTCGTCTCCCGACCTTTGTGCCTCAAAACGATAACCCATGCCATGTGCCGTCTGTATATAGGTCCATCCATCTTGATCTATCGCCTTGCGGATACGGCGCACATGAGTATCAATAGTCCGCGAGGTTGAAAGAAACTCTTCGCCCCATACTTCATGTGCAAGCCATTGCCGCGTGCATAACGCGCCAGGACGCATTGCCATAGCGGCAAGCAGGGCATATTCCTTGCTGCGCAAATCAACCGGCTCTCCATTAATCAACACGCGCATTGCGTTGATATCAATAGTGAGCTCGCCAGCCTCAACACTGCCAATATGCGATCCCGATCCTCCCGCACGCCGTATATTCGCACGTATCCGAGCAAGCAGCTCTTCAGTTGAAAACGGCTTGGTGACGTAATCGTCTGCGCCTGCATCGAGACCTGCGATCTTGTCCTGTTCGCGATCGAGGGCGGTCACCATGATAATAGGAACGTCATCCCCTTGGTCACGCAGATCACGCGCCACTTCGAGACCAGATTTTCCCGGCAGCATCAAGTCAAGGACAATCAGATCGGGAGATATCTGGCGCGCAGCCTGAAGCGCCTTGACGCCATCTTCTACTGCGGTGACGGCATAGCCTGCTTTGGTGAGCGCAAATTCTACGGTCAACCGAATGGTCTGATCATCTTCAACCAACAAGATGCTGGGCATGGTCCATCCCTCCTGATTTTTCCATCATGCACCGATTTTGCATCTATATGTCCTATTTCACAATTAGTTAACAAACCTCGGTCATATTTTCGCGTATCAGAGAAACGCCATGAAGAGAACGGCAAGAAGATAGCCAATCGCCCCACAGCACGGAAAGGTAAATACCCAGGTGAGCACCATGTTGCCGGCAAGGTTCCATTTCACGGCACGCAGGTGCTTGGCTGCCCCCACCCCCATGATGGCAGTCGTTTTCGTATGGGTCGTCGACACCGGAATGCCCGTAAGAGTAGCGAGCAGCAAACATACCCCTGCAGCAAGCGATGCCGAAAAGCCCTGATACTTCTCAAGCTTGACCATGTCCATGGCAACTGACTTGATAATGCGTTTTCCGCCGGCAGCAGACCCCACCGCCATTGCAACCGCGCAAAGCGCCATGATCCAGAGCGGATAATCGCCGTACGCACCATCCATCCCTAAGGCAAGCGCAACGCCAAGCATGGCTATGGAAAGGAACTTCTGTCCATCTTGCGCGCCATGCATAAATGCCAAGAACACGGCCGCCACAACATTGGCTGGACCGAACACCTTTTGCGCTGTCGAGCGTTTCACCCTCCCAAACAGATACGGAATAAACTTGGAGATTCCCCATCCAAGGCCAAAGCCGAGAAACGTCGAAAGCGCAAGACCGTAGATGACCTTGACCCACTCGGAGAAGTTGATACCGCCAAGACCGCCTTGGACGGCGATGGCGGCCCCGGTAAGCCCAGCGATAAGAGAATGGCTTTGACTCGTCGGGATGCCAAACGCCCAGGCGACCACACCCCATACAATGATGGAGACCATAGCTGCAGCCAAAGCGAGCAAAGCCATATGACTGTCGCCATTGAAGTTCACCATCTTCGAAATCGTATCTGCTACGGCTGTTGAAAGATAGGTCATGACTATAAGACCGACGAAATTGCATACCGCCCCCATCGCGATAGCAAGATTCGCATTGATGGATCGCGTCCCTATGGCAGTCGCGATAGCGTTTGAAGCGTCTGTGGCCCCATTGACGAAGATGGTCCCTACGACAAGCAGCGTAATAATAAACAGAACGGGGTTGGTGAGCAGCGCTCCCAAAAACATGCTGAAGCTGATCATCTGTATCCACATCTCCGACTACCCTGGCATCCCTGGTTTCGGGGCGGAAACCCGCACACCAGGAGAGCGGGTTCCCGCATCTACGATATTGTGTTGCGATGCGCCAGTGGTGAACTCCGCGTAACATCGTCAGCGCATATGTAAACTTTTTGCAAACCCTCTCTATCGGGTATTTTCTTTTCACATTGATGACACATGAGTTTTCATCGATGTAACCACTCGTCCTCCTCGCACTCCTACGATTTGCCTCAAATGACAGATCGAATAAGGAGAGCACGTGCAGGGAAGTTTTCACTTAGAGGATGTATCGGTTGCCTATTCGGGCGAAACGGCCGTTGCTGGCGTGCGCGTAAATATCGCCCCCCATAAGGTGACATCACTCATCGGGCCTTCGGGATGTGGAAAGTCCACACTTCTACGCTGCCTCAACCGAATGAACGACATGATTGAGGGCGTTACGGTAGGCGGGGATATCAAGCTTGACGATGAGTCCATCTACAACGGGGAGACCGATCCAATCGAACTGCGCATGCGCGTAGGCATGGTTTTTCAACAACCGGCCGTTTTCCCCTTATCCATTTATGATAACGTTGCCTATGGACCACGACTTCGCGGCAATCTGCGCGGAAGCGAACTTGACGCGCTCGTTGCCCGATGCTTAGGTCGCGCTGCCCTTTGGAGTGAAGTTAAAGATGATCTGAAAAAGCCAGCATGCGGACTTTCTGGCGGCCAACAGCAAAGGCTCTGTATTGCCCGCGCTCTTGCAACCAATCCCGAAGTGTTGCTTATGGACGAGCCCTGCTCCGCCCTTGACCCTATCTCAACCAATCAAATCGAAGAGACCGTGAGCCAACTCAAGAAGCACATGACCATCGTTGTCGTCACACACAACATGCAGCAGGCTACGCGTATTTCTGACGAAACGATATTCATGCTCCGTGAGTCCATGGAGGCTCCCGCCACCCTAATCGAACACGGACAAACCGAGGAGCTCTTCTCAAATCCAAAAGACAAGCGCACCGAGGACTACATCACAGGGAGATTCGGCTAGACCAGCATATTCGGTATGGCCTGTATATAAAAAATAGGGAACTAATTCAGGGAGAAAAAATGAACTTGGAAAGAAAGACTGTGAAACAATTACTTAGAGTGCTCGTTATCGGTGCCGTAGCAACTGGCATGCTAGTCGCACTCGGGCTTTCAGGATGCGGCGGTTCGAGCGCGTCATCGAGCGCGAAAAAAGATATAAGCGGATCTGTCACGATAGTTGGTTCTACCGCACTTCAGCCCTTAGTCGAAGCTGCAGGCGAGCAATATGGACAACAGAACAAGAACGTGCAAATCACCGTCCAAGGTGGCGGATCAGGCCAAGGCATCACGCAGATAGCAGCCGGTTCAGTCCAAATCGGCAACTCAGATGTTTTTGCAGAAACAAAACTCAAAGACACATCTGCACTGTCAAAGATAAAAGATAACCGCGTCGCTGTCGTTGGCATGGGTCCTGTCGTAAACAGCAGTGTAGCCATCGACAACATCTCGATGGAAAACCTAAAAGGCATATTCACCGGTAAGATCACGAACTGGAAGGAAATCGGCGGCGCCGATGAACCAATAACCGTCATCAATCGAGCAGCTGGTTCAGGCACTCGAGCGACATTCGAAAGCGCAGTACTTGGCGGCGAACAGGCACCGTCGACTTTCAAACCGCAGGAACAGGATTCTTCGGGAACCGTCGCCAAGATGGTGGCAGAAACCCCTGGCTCTATATCCTACCTTGCGTTTTCGTACTTCGACAACTCAAAGTTCAAGACGCTTTCCGTCGATAATATAAAACCTTCGGCAGAAAACGTTGAAACCAACAGCTGGAAGATCTGGTCCTACGAGCATATGTACACCTCGGCAAGCCCCGATACAGCAACCCAGTCTTTCATCGACTACATGATGAGTGATGACGTACAGGGTTCCCTTGTTTCCAAAAACGGCTACATCGCCATCAAGTCGATGAAGGTCGAGAAGGACGCAAGCGGCGCGATCAAGAATCTATAAAACATGACCATGAATGAATCTAGCGCCAATCATCTTGCAAAGAGCAAGCTTGAACACATCGGCAAAGGCATCACGGGGGCTTGCGTGGCGATTGTCATTACCATCGTCATCGCCCTCGTGATGATGGTCGCGCAAAGGGGCCTCGCAACCTTCATGGTTGACGGCATCGATCCAGTTGCGTTTCTCACAAGCGATACCTGGAATCCCCATATGACGGATGCTAACGGCGCTCCCGCCATGGGGTCATTGCCGATGATCTTCGGTTCGTTTTCCATCACGATTCTGTCATGCCTATTCGTGGTACCACTTGCCATCAGCTCTGCTATTTTTACTGTAGAAATCAATCCGAAATTCGGAAAACGTTTCTTTCGCCCGACTCTCGAACTTCTTGTAGGCATCCCTTCAGTTGTCTTTGGCTTAGCGGGACTCACTCTACTCGTTCCTTGGATCAGATCGTGGTCTGATTCGACCGGGTACGGCATACTCGCGGGATCCCTCGTCCTCGCAATAATGATTTTGCCCACAGTCACATCACTCATCATCGATGCACTTGAAGCTATCCCCGCCTCCTATCGCATGTCATCGGCTGCGCTCGGAGGCACGCGCTGGCAAAACATATGGCATATCGTTCTCAGGGCCGCAACCCCAGGCATCCTCACGGGAATCATCTTGGGCATGGCTCGTGCATTCGGCGAAGCCCTTGCAGTGCAGATGGTCATCGGCAACGCGCCAATCATTCCCTCTTCACTCACTCAGGCAGCCTCGACACTCACCTCAATCCTCACCATGAGCATGGGTAACGAAGCGGTGAAAGTGCTGGGCGCCGATGAAAACCAACACGGAGGTGAAGCATGTCTAAGAATATCGCTGAACAGGTTATTGTTGCGCGTCGACGTGACCATCTAGCAACAGCTGCACTGACGGCAGCCGTCGTGGTTATCTTTATATTATTGGTCTCCATCATCGCCTATATCATCATAAGCGGTGCCGCTAAAGCCTTCGATCCAGCGTTTTTAACAGGAAAGCCCGAACAGTTCAAGGAAGGCGGCGGCATCGGCCCCGAGCTCTTCAATTCCTTTTACATGCTCGTACTCACACTTGTCATTTCACTGCCTCTGTCACTTGGAGCCGCAATCTTTCTGACAGAATACGCGCCAGAAAACACCCTGACGCATGCAATAAAGACCATTATCGAGGTCCTGAGCTCTCTTCCATCCATCGTCGTTGGGCTTTTCGGATTCCTTCTCTTCGTAATCTATTTCGGGTGGGGGTTCTCGATACTTTCGGGATCGCTCACGCTCACTATATTCAATATCCCTCTTCTCGTGCGCGTGATACAACAGGCGCTTGAATCCGTTCCGCAAACGCAACGCGACGCGGCACTCGCGCTCGGACTCACCCGCTGGGAAACGACCGTCCACATTCTGCTGCCCTGCGCTATGCCTGCCATAGTCACGGGCGTCATCCTGTCCGCAGGAAGAGTCTTCGGCGAAGCGGCGGCGCTCATATATACGGCAGGCCAGTCAGCGCCCTTGCTCGACTTCACCTGCCTCGATCTAACAAATCCAAGCTGCCCACTTAATATCTGGCGACCTGCCGAAACCCTTGCCGTACATATATGGAAGATAAATTCTGAAGGTGTTGTACCCGATCTTGACGCTGTCTCAAATGGCTCAGCTGCAGTTCTGATGATATGCGTTTTGATATTTAACCTTACAGCGCGCGTCCTTGGAAGAAAACTCGGAAAGAAACTGGTGGCAGAATGAACGACACTGCGCTGCTATACACCAAAGACTTGGGCGTTCGCTATAACGACACATGCGGCGCATTAAGAAAAACAAATCTTGCATTTCACGTCGGGGAGATAACAGCGCTCATTGGGCCATCGGGCTGTGGGAAGTCAACATTTCTACGCTGCCTGAACCTGATGAACCGCGAAATACCGCGCTGCCATATCGATGGGGAAGTTCATTTCGACGGACATAACATTAATACAAAAAATGAAAACATCTATGAGCTGCGCCGGCATATCGGTATGGTTTTTCAAAAACCCAACCCATTCCGTAAGTCCATCTACGAAAACATCGCCTTCGCGCTGCGCCGGCATGGGATAAAAGACAAGGGCAAAATCGACGAAGCCGTCGAGGGCTCCCTACAGCGAGCCGCACTCTGGGACGAAGTGAAAGACAAACTACACACAAATGCGCTGGCGCTTTCCGGTGGCCAGCAGCAAAGACTCTGCATTGCTCGCACGCTTGCAATGACACCACGCGTAATTCTTATGGATGAACCATGCTCCGCTCTCGACCCTATTGCAAGCTTTGCAATAGAGAACACGATTGCTCAGATTTCCGGTGAAGGCGTTTGTGTCATCGTCGTCACTCACAACATCGAGCAAGCTGCACGCATTTCGAAAAATACCGCCTATTTTCTACTGGGCGATTGCATCGAATGGGATCGAACCGAACAGGTTTTTTCCCGCCCACGCGACCGACGTACTGAAGACTATCTGACTGGGAGGTTTGGCTGATGAGCCCACGCCCCGCATTTGAAAAGCAATTAAATGACCTTACCAATGAAATGCACGGCATAGCGCATATTGCGCGGATGTGCATGACGCATGCGTGCGATATCGTTACCCGCGGAACGATTGATTCGACTTGGCCGTTTCGCACATACGAATCTGACTTGAGCCAACACGAGCGCAACATTGAGACGCAGTGTCTGCGAATCCTCTTGTGCCAGCAACCGGTGGCAAGCGACCTGCGCGATGTTTCAGGCGCCCTTAAGTCCGTGACTGATTTTAGACGCATCGGGGAACTGTCGCTTGAGGTGTGCCGTGTGGCAGATCTTATGGGCGAGAGCTTCTGCGACGCACGCGATGAAAAGCTTGCGACAATGTCTCAAGCGACAAAGCACATGGTCATCACCGCTATTGAATCGTACTTGGAACATGACGTTGAAAAGGCCCGGACGGCAGCATCCGAAGACGATGAGCTCGACGCGTTCTTGGTCGATTTACGCGAAGAAACGATCGCCAGGATATTCAATCGCGAAATAGATGCAGAAAATGGCGTTGATCTTCTTATGATCGCGAAATACCTTGAACGGATAGGAGACCACGCCGAAAGCCTTTCTTCATGGACCGAATATCTTGTTAGCGACAAGACCATGAAATAAACGAGGCCAACATGGACGATCTAATATCGATTATCGATATAGGGAGCAACAGCATACGACTCAGCATATATGACCAGAGCAAAACCGCCGACAGAAACGGTCATACGCGTACCTCGCCGCTTCTTTCAAAAAAAATCATGGCGGGACTTGCCGCCTATATTGAAAACGGCATCATGTCAGATGAGGGAATCGATGTTGCAATCTGGGCGCTCACAAATTTGCACGCTATCAGCGTCCGTCTTGGCATAAAAGAAGAACGCATATTTGCCACAGCATCGCTTCGCGATATTCACAACAGTGCAAATGCGTTGGCGCAACTTCGGCAAGCAACAAATCTTCCGATTTCACTTCTCTCGAAACAGGAGGAAGCGTTGCTTGCATATGAAGGAATTAAAAATATCATTTCGTCAGATTGCGGGATAGTCGCGGATATAGGCGGTGGCTCAACCGAGATTGTTTTGTTCGAACGTGATTTTGCTTTAGACGCATTGAGCCTGAGTATTGGTTCCCTCGGACTTTTTAAACGGCACGTAAGCGGCATATTGCCCACGTCGAAAGAACGTAAACGGATTCAAGAGCACGTAAGAAATGAAATCGAACGCAGCGCGGCCGCGAACTGGCCCGAGACAAAAACAATGTACTGCATAGGCGGCTCTGCACGCGCGATGGGCAAGCTTCTAAGAAAAAGAACGTGTGACGACAGGTCGTATTTCGCTCAAAGTGAAATTGATTCAATAGTCGACTATGTCTGCAGTGACAAAAAAGCAAGCAGAGATCTTATTCTCAAGACGTGCCCCGATCGCATCCACACAATCGTACCTGGAGAACTTATCATCCAAGAACTCGCCCGCTTTTTTAATATACAAGCTATAGCAGTAGCCGATACGAGCATTCGCGAAGGGCTTTTATATACACACTCTTAGAGCACATAGAGAACAAAAAGAGGGCCGAACCAGGATAAAATTCCGGTTCGGCCCTCTGATCATCTGAGAACAGGCGATCAGTAGAACTTTTAGTCTTGCGGCCCTGCATAAACAGCAGACGATGCGAAAGCGTAATAGAGCGTCATAATATTGGGAAAGAATATTGCCAAGATGCCGCAACCCGTTCCTTTGCTGTACGCATGAGCTTGCTTAATGGAAAAACGAATTGCCCAAACCAAAGCAACGATGCTAACAACCGTAGCCAGGAGAGCGGCAATAATATTCGACGATCCATCGGCGTTGACAACAAAGCTAGACACGATACCAGTCGCGAACGTGGCGATGAGATAAATCCAGAAGGCTTTCCCGTCTTTCCACGCAATTTTGAACGCAATGTACATGTTATAGATGGGAATAATTGACTTCCAGCCCTTTTCCCCGCCTTTGTGAACATCTTCCAGTACGCAATGACATGCAGGACGTAAAAAGCAAGCGAAAGTACAACCACCAGTGCAAGAGATGCGAGAATAAGAGTGACCAAGCTTTCTGCCTGAGCATTGGTCAATGCCACAGTCGTAGAGCTGCTCATGATGAACCTCCTTGTTCGCTACCCAATAGAACATTTCCCCAAAAATTACTGACACGCTAATTTTAGCACGACGCATTCACAATTTCACCACAATTGGAAACGGGAGATTCCCCTTTTCGCGATTTCACAAGGTCGAATTATTCAGGTTATTAAAGAGAAGCTCCAATCGAGCAAAACTCTTCACGAGCGAACAATCATCATTGTCTTGGGTTTCTGGCAGCAAGGTACAAGCAGAGAATTTATAATGAATGCATGTGCGGTAAAACCACAGGCAGCAAAGGAGAACCAAGATGCTTATCTCGACATGCGATGTTCCAGCCAATGTAAATGCTCAGATTCTGGGAATGGTACGAGGCAACCTCGTTTTCTCCAAGCACATCGGTCGCGATATGATGGCAGGCTTGAAATCAATAGCCGGCGGAGAAATCAAAAGCTACACGCAGATGACGAGCGAAGCGCGCGACACTGCCGAAGAGCGTATGTGCGCGGAAGCACAGGCAATGGGAGCCAATGCCATATATTGCATGCGCTATTGCCAAGATACCGTTATGGAAGGGACCATAGAAATCACCGCTTACGGCACCGCCGTGCGCATCGAAGGTTAGCCATCCGTTACCTGACGAGCGGGCAGGCAGTAAGAAAGGCTGGATTCCCATCACCCAAACTGACAGCGGCCCATCCGAAAGTGAGGAATTCGTGCGTATCGCTGTTGTAGAAGACGATCCGAAGATATGCGCGCAAACCGCTGGGGTTGCAGCTGACTGGCTTGATTCCCGTCATCTTGTCGGCACTGTTCAGGGCTTTTCCTCAGCAGGCGCTTTTCTTGAGGCGTGGTCCCCCAATCAATTCTCGCTCGTGCTACTCGACTGCATTCTCTCCAAAGACGAAAATGCTACGACAGGCATGGATCTTGCCCGGCATATACGTGATGCTGGAGACAGCACGCCCGTGATTTTTACAACCACCAGCTCGGACTTCGCTGTTGAGGGGTACTCGGTTCAGGCGGTTGCGTATCTAGTAAAGCCTTTTTCCGCAGAGCAGCTTATGTCAGCTCTTGATGGTGTTTCCTTGCCTGCGCCGCTTGTGCGCATTGCAGGCGTTGAACTTGACATACCTATTCGAGATATCATCTGGTGTCGCGCCGACGGACACTATATCGAGTTGCACGCCAAACAGGGGTCGCGACGTGTTCGCGGAACCCTTCGCAGTGCACAAGAGGCTCTTTGCATGCATGGGAATTTTGTCGCATCCGCGCGTGGCTATTTGGCAAATCTCGACTTGGTATCCGAAATCGATGGATACAATCTCGTGCTTATAAACGGAGACAGGGTGCCTATCAGCAGAGATAGTCTCCCAACTATTCGCAAAGCCTGGCTCGATCACGTCTTTGCCCAGGCAAGGAACAGCTAGCGTGCAGCCATTTCCCGTCGAATATCTGTTCGCTATCTCCGAACAGCTCCTTTTTCTGGTGCCTTACCTGCTTGCAGTCATGCCACTTATGGACATGCGCGGCATGACTGCACGTCAAATTATCATAGGCGCATGCGTCGTCGTTGCATTATCCGTCCTACTCGGTTGCCTGTGCGCCAGAATCGGCCTGCCCGGCAATCATGTCGACATCCCCGTTGCCATAGCCTGCGTTATCGCATACAAACATTTCGCAAAGTTTGACTGGGCACGAACTATCTTCATCTGCGCCAGCGCCTTCGTTGTCAGCGTATATATCGCATCATGGGCGGTCCTCGTCGATGCCATAGTCGTGGGCGATACGCTTTCCAGCGTCTTTCTTGCCTGGCCCGGTATGGAAGTTCAATGGGGGGCTTTCAATCTTATTCGTGCTGCTGCTCCAGTGGCCAGCGCGTCATCTGCTCCCGCATCTGCTTGAAAGCCGCGCAGCATCGAGCGAGAAACGCTCGTTTTGGAATATCGCGTGGATTTCACCCACGGTCGTTTGCGTAACGCTTCTCTACATCAGACCGCAGCAAACCCTAACGCTGCTCTTCGCGCGCGTAGGCGAGGCTTACGGGGTTATTCTTGTCGCGCTATTCGTGATTATCGTTCTGTTCTATGTCATAGTCGCGAATCTCATGTACTCGGCGGACAAGAACATCGTCGAAATCGAACGAATACGGCGCAGGTCCGTTCAAACGATGTTTATAGAGCACCTTGACGACCACATCGCAGCCGCCCGTCGAGCCAATCATGACAATCGACAGTTCATCCAAGTCCTCAACGATTTTGCAAAAAGAGATGATTTAGAAGGATTTAGAGAATACGCAGGAAAGCTTCTCGAGGAAGCACCCGATACAGAAGCGCTCGTGTACTGCGAAAATACTGCTGTAAATATAGTCGTGCTCTATTACTGTGACCTTGCCAGGCAAATCGGTATCAACCCCGATATCCGCATAAATGTCCCCGCGAATATTTCCTACCCAAGTGCCGATTTGACAGCGCTGTTTGGCAATCTCATGGAAAACGCTCTTGACGAGCTAAGTCGTTCGATCAAATCAGGCGCAGATCCAAAGCAGCTGAAGTTGCGAATGCGCACAACATATAGTTCGTTTCTGCCTTTTGTGATTACCATCGACAACACGTGCTTGGATAATCCGATATTTCTCGACGATGGATCGATCATGTCGAGCAAGCGAGATGCAGTCGGCATCGGCACCGAATCAGTGCGCGCTATTGCAGAAAAACATGGCGGAATAGCCCGTTTCGAATGCGACGAAGGCGTATTTCGCGCATCGGTAATGCTCGCTTCGCCTCGAAACAGTTAGGGCCGATCACGCTTTTCGTCATGACCGGCCCTAACTAGATAATAATTCGCATCACCAAAGATGACAGCGAATCTTACTTATTGACTTCGGTTGCACCCGCGTTGATCTGCTTGAACGCAGTAGCAATCTCATCGGCAGTACAAGCGGCGATGGTTGCCTTGCCCAGGCTGCTGCCCATATCAAGAACGACCGTGCCATCAGTGCCCTGCGCAACACTGAAAGTCAGCGTGTTGCCCGTGGTGCTGTCGGTTACAGTCAGCATAGGCGCACCTGCAGAATCGGTACCTGCACTGGTAACAGAGCCGACAAAGCTTGCACTCTTGGCAGAAGCCGGGTCCAGAAAGCAAAGAATAGCCTCGGTGTCATTGCCTGCATAGTAAACGGTCTCGCCAGCTTCGGTTACACCCATGTAATACTCGGTCATCTTGGCGATGGCCTGATCGAAAACGTCGCCACTGCTGCTGGTTTTAGCGCTGGCAGATGCCGACGCACTCGTCGAAGCCGCCGCGCTAGAACTCGCTGAACTTGCCTTGGCGCTTGAGCTGCTTGAGCCGCCGCCACAAGCCGCAAGGGCAAGCATCGCCACTACAGCAAGGGCTGCGGCAAAGACGATGAGCATCTTCTTGGTTTTTACACGTTGCATATCTCCTCCTTGTGCGATGCAGGCACATTCCTCTTTAGCGCCTGCGCAATCAGTCATAGACTAGTTTGCCAAATTGCGCCGAACAAGAGTGCTGGCACGAGCAGTGGTGAAACTGGCACGAGTCGTATCAGAATATGACTGCAGAAAGCTCCCTCTATATGAAAACACTCTGTTTTTCTCGCACTGTTTCATGGACGATCAAGCATTTCCATTCCACAGCGCAAGCAAACGGGAGGCTTTTGATTTTCGTTCTGTCCCTGTATGACCTTTTGTGCTAGTATACGTTCTCGCGCGAAAGCGCAGCATGCGGGCGTGGCGGAATGGCAGACGCGCATGGTTCAGGTCCATGTGGGCATTAGCCCGTGGAGGTTCAACTCCTCTCGCCCGCACCAACAGCACATCTGGGTCGGCTCTTTCGAGCCGACCTTTTTTAATCATTGCGGTTAAACCTTATCTGTCGTTTATCTATAATGTCTTATAGGCATCTAACAAACGTAGCGCAAATATGAAAAGAGGCTTGGGTGCAAGGTCCGTTGATTCTGGACCGTTATCGTCCCATAGAAATCAAGGGCGAAGGCGGAAGTGGCACGGTTGAACTGTGCTGGGACACGCGTATTCAAAGACGCGTGGCCATCAAGCGCATGCCCATTTCAGCCGTCGACTCAAGCGGAGCCGTCCCTGGCCTGGCAGAAGCACGTACAGGGGCAATGCTCAATCGGCCCTCCATCGTAAGCGTCTATGATTTCGATGCCACTGAAACCGAAGCTTTTCTCATCATGGAGGCTATAGAAGGCCCGGCCCTCTCGCAACTCATACGCGAAACCCCGCCGGCGACCTTCGATCTCGATATCGCAGCGGCAATTCTTGCAGCAGTCGGAGACGCCATATGCTTTGCACACGAAAACCAGGTCCTGCATCTTGATATAAAACCGGATAATATTCTCATCACGCGCAGCGGAGCCTGCAAAGTCAGCGATTTTGGCGTCGCGGAGCTCGCCGGCGCCGCCGGTTTTGGCGAAGCCAGCGGTGGCACAATCGGTTACATGCCCCCCGAACAAATGCACCACGAAGCCCTAGACGAACGATGCGACGAATTCTCCTTTGCAGTCGTTGCTTATGAAATTCTTGTCGGCGCATGCCCCTTTGCAGCAAAATCGCTTGACGCGAGCACAAAACTCATCGAGAAATCAACTATACCCGCTCCCTCTGACCTGCGCGGTGATCTTGAACCTGGAATAGACAGCGTTCTCTTTGCTGCACTTTCTCCGCGACGTGAAGATCGCTATGACGATGTCGATTCTTTTCTCGATGCACTCATACCCTACCTTGGAAACCCAGCCCAAGGCGCAAAGCGTCTACATGAAATTGCCTCTGCAGAAGAATACGAAGATGAAGAGGAACAAGACGCAAGTCTTGACGCTGAGCTGTGGGGTCGCATACCCACATGGCTCGTCAAGTTCGCAGGACGTGCTGCATCGGCCGGATTATGCTGGTGGGTTGCGGCTTCCGTTTTGCCCGGGATACCTGGCGTTTCTGCCACAACCGCAGCCCTTATTGCACTGCTGCCCGCATTGGCCGGTGCCGTCAAACCGCCTTTCGGCACTTTCATAGCACTGGTGGTGTGCGCGATCTCGGTACTTGCCAATCCGGGCGCCTCGCCTCTGATTGGAGCCATTCTCTTAGCTGCCGCCATAATATGGGTTGCCCTCTTTGGAAAAGAAGGAACCACAGATGCCAATTGCGCACTTATCGTCGCGCCGCTTGAAATATTCGCCTTTACCCCGTTTGCGCCCATGATTGCTGGTTTTTGCCTGCCACCCAAGCGCGCGCTTGGCGCGGCGATGGTTCAGGTTGCACTCATGCTTGTGCCTATTAGTATTACAAGTGTGGAATCACCACTTGGCATCGTTACAAGCGTGCAAACCTGGACTATCATGATAGCTTGGGTTTTGTCCGCAATTTTGATGTCGTTGTTCTGCGCGCGCGAGACTCGTTTATTATCTGTTCTTGGATCGATTCTTGCGGCATGCATCTTGCTTGCGGCAAAGTGTTTTTCCATGTGGCTTGTTATGGGCATCTGGACAGCCCCAAATATCACATGGACTGTATCGACAGTGCTCGCTTGCGTTGTTTTATGTGTCATCACCGCTCTGGGTGCACCGGTTCGTCATAAAGGAGAAGAGTAATAATGGGCATGTTTTCACGATTCGAAAATAAAGCCGAAGACGTCATCGAAGGCTCCGGAGGCCGGGGGCGCGGTGGCATCGAGCCCGTAAAGCTCGCAAAACGCGCCTGTAAGGAAATGGAGCGCGAGAAAATGGTTGGCGTAGGCCATGAATACGCGCCGACACTCTATAACATTCTTGTTTCACCCGAAGACGATGCTGCGATGAGCGGCTATTACCCATCGCTTGCTGGCGAAGTTGAGACCTACTTGAGCGGTCAGGGCTCTCAAGGTGGGCTGGTGTTCGATTGTCCACCGCTAGTTCGTTTCATAGTCGATGACGGTCTCAAACGTGGCAAGTTCGATGTCATTGCAGAAAGCGTCAGTCCTGCGATTATCAGCGAGCTGCGCCATGAGGAGATGATCCGCTACGGTATCGAAGGCGATTTCAACGACGGTGCCGATGATTTTGGATATTATGACGAGCCTGAACCCGAACCAGAGCCAGAACCCGTTTTTCGCCACGAACCCGGCCCGCGTTTGAATCCTCGCGCGCAACAGCAGGCGCCCCGCGCATATCCTCCCGAGGAAATGCCGCCCGCACAGCCCGAGGCGACTCCATTTGAAGAAAGCGAGCTCGAGCCTATCCCTCAGCCCGCCGCTGAACGAACAGTTATGCTCAATGACGCTATAATCGAGCAGCCCCAAGCCGTTCTTTATAGCTTCCAGACAAAAAAGCATTATCAGATGCGCAACGACCGCACCATCATCGGACGTGAGACTAACTGTGATGTCGTCATTCCCGACCCGAGCGTTTCGAGACGTCATGCAGAAATTCTGCACAACGACTCCGGCTGGCTTATCCGCGACACAGGCTCCACGAATGGCCTGGTGATAAACGGGGTCGTCACAACACAATCCCGCATCTACGATGGCGACATCATCGATCTTGGAACAACGCAACTCGAGTTTCAGGAGGGCTAGGCGAGCATGGTTGATCTTCTGCTGCTAGCCGGTCGTCTGCTTCTTGTCGCGCTGCTGTACCTGTTTCTTTTCTTCGTTGTCAGAACAGGCGTCGGGCTTGTGCGTGGCCAGAACAAAAAGGAAAAAACGTGGACCTTGAATGTTGAGAAAGGGCCTCGAGCACTCAAAGGAGTCCGTCTCACCATTGCGGGGCCCATTGTTATCGGGCGTGCGCCTGGCGCCGACATTGTCATACCAACCGACTATGTTTCGGCCCGTCACGCGCGTTTCACTCTAGAAGGAACAAGTCTTATGGTCGAGGACTTGAATTCCACCAATGGCACATTGCTCAACGGGCACCCTGTCACGAACCAAGTCGCTTGCTCAGCAGGCGACATAGTAACCATCGGCAACGTCGATATTAAGATTGGTCGTCAATGAGCTTCAACTTTACCAAGGCGCATACGCCTCGTTCGTATGCCGCACGCACTGACGTCGGCAGCGTACGCGAACACAATGAAGATAGCTATCTGGCAAAATCCCCCCTCTTTGTCATTGCAGACGGCATGGGTGGACATGAGGCGGGAGAAGTGGCGAGCAAGATCGCCATCGACACCATGGATTCCCTCATCCCGAAGGGCCCCAATGCAGAAGAGCTTATGTCAGCCGTAATCGAAGCAAACGCAGCGGTATTGCGCGGCGCTGAAGACGGCACGGGCAAGCCGGGCATGGGAACAACGCTGACTTCGGCACTCATCTTCGACCATGAGGTGATCGTCGCTCAGGTCGGCGACTCGCGGGCGTACTTGCTACATGACAACACGCTCCATCGCATAACCCGAGATCATTCGCTCGTAGCAGACCTTATCGAACAAGGCCGCTTGACCGAAGCTGAAGCTCGCTTCCACCCCCAGCGCTCTGTAATCACGCGCGCATTGGGAAGCGATTCACAGATGCAGCCAGACCTCTATACCATCAATGTCGAAATGGGCGACCGCCTTCTGCTTTGTTCAGACGGCCTAAGCTCGATGATCACAGATGCAACTATTGAAACGCTCCTAGTGGCAAATCCAGAACCCGCACAGGCGTGTGATGCCCTTGTTGACGAGGCCCTTGCCGCGGGCGGCCTTGATAATGTCTCCGTCATCGTCATAGACCCGTTGGGCGAACCACCTGAAGAAGCCGTCATAGACAAAGGCGATTTTGTTGAAGAACGCGTCGTCGGCAAACCGGTGAGCAAACCCGATTCGGGCACTCCTTTGCCCGTCATCAAAAAAAGAAAACGAAAGGGACGTTTTGCCCCTCTTATCTGGGCGGTTGCATTCGTATTGATTTTGGCTGCTGCCGGATTTGGCTTTTACACGTACGCCCAAAACTCGTATTACCTCATCGTTGAAAACGGCGTGGTCAACGTCTATCGCGGCTTGCCCGGACATATAGGCACACTTTCCGTCTCGTGGCTTGAAGAAGAAGCGTCCGATATAGATGTGAGCAAGCTGAGCCCGACCACCCAAAATCGCCTGGCAAACGGTATTTCAGTCAACTCGATAGATGAAGCCAATTCGCTGCTTTCTGAATACCGCCAGACAACTGGCGATGCCCGAACAGTGCAAAACAACGTGAATAGCTCTGCAGCTGCTTCAGCCAGCCAAAAAGCAACATCTTCATCCACAGGCATAACAATCAACCAGGAAAGCGGGCAGAACTAAACAGATGCGCTCACGCCGTGCAACAGAATTATGGCTCCTCATAGCGGCAACGCCCGTGCTGTTATTGCTGTTCTTAATGCTGCTCGTCAATGCCAATACCCCACTGACGTTCAACTCATTCGCAGTACCCATCGCCCTAGTCGCTAGTTTTGTCATTGCACATATCGCGTTGAGGAAATTTGCCCCCAACGCAGATCCCGCCCTGCTGCCCATCGCGTTTTTACTATGTGGGATTGGCATCTGCTTCGTCCTAAGACTTGCACCCGACACCGCAGGCCGGCAGATTGTCTGGCTCTTTGCCGGAATCGCCCTCATGATCGCAACGATTATCCTTGTACCGAGCGTCGAGCGACTTGGGCGCTACAAATACACATGCCTTCTTTTCGGCCTGCTTCTTCTTCTGCTGCCCATCACGCCATTCATTGGTGTCGAGTACAACGGATCGCGCATCTGGCTCTCCATAGCCGGTATGTCATTTCAGCCTGGTGAGATCGCCAAAATCCTTATTGTCTTATTTCTCGCTGCATATCTGACGGATAACCGTGAGCTGCTCAGTGTCATGCGACGCAGCCGCATCGGCCTTAAGTATCCCGATTTCCGAGCGCTCATTCCTCTTATCGCCATGTGGGTTATCGCCATGCTCATCGTCGTCTTCGAACGTGACCTTGGCAGCGCCTTGCTGTTCTTTGGCATATTCCTTGTGATGATCTATGTATGCACGGGCCGTCTTTCGTACGTGATAATCGGTGTCGGCCTTGTCGCATTGGGCGGTTTTGGACTCTACAAGGTCTTCTCACACGTTCAAACGCGTATCGCAATCTGGCTCAGTCCTTTTTCGGACCCAAGCGGTTCTGGATACCAGCTCGTCCAATCCCTTTACTCGCTTGCTGACGGCGGACTTTTCGGCACGGGAATCGGCCGAGGAATGCCCACGTACATCCCCGAAGTCCAAAGTGACTTTATCTTTTCGGCCATAGGCGAAGAGCTTGGCTTGCTCGGAGCATCAGGCGTCATATTCCTCTTCATGCTCTTTGCTGTCCGTGGCTTTCTTATCGCAGCTCGGGCAAAAAGCGACATGGCTGCATTTACTGCAGTTGGTCTTACCACATCTATATGCCTGCAGGCCTTCATCATCATTGGTGGCGTAACGGGTTTTATCCCCCTGACGGGGCTGACACTGCCCTTCATGAGCCAAGGCGGCTCATCTTTGCTTTCGAGTTTCATCATCGTCGGCTTGCTCTTGTGCGCCGGCAACGAGGGAACTGGCCTGCAAACCGAAATGACGAGCACCACCTCCTTTAAAAAACCCGGGGAAACCGGAGTTTTGGGACGTAGCGCCCTTGGAAAACGCCTGACCTGGCTTATTGCCATTTTCGCCTTGTTATTTGCAGGACTTATTGCCAACCTCACGTTCATCCAGGCCGTACGCGCCAACGAGATTCAAGACATGAACGGCAATAACCATACGCTGCAGCGCATCGCCCAACAACAACGCGGGGCAATTCTCACATCAGACAATGTCGTGCTCGCCCAATCCGTCCTGCAATCAGACGGCACATACAAGCGCACGTACCCTCAGGGCACGCTTGCATCACATGCCATTGGCTACTCGTCCCAGCGTTATGGGAGCACCGGAGTCGAAAACTCGATGGGCACGACACTTGTCGGTCAAGAGCATTTCGAAACGATTGGCGATGCGATTCGCTCATATGCGGGAGAAAAACCTCAAGGCAACGATGTTGTCGTAACGTTGGACTCTCAGATACAACAGGCAGCAGAAGCGTCGATCGCCGGACAAAAAGGCGCCTGTGTAGTGCTCGATACCTCGACGGGAGCAGTGCTTGCCGAAGCCTCTTCGCCCACCTATGACAACAACAATGTGGAAAGCGTCATCAAAAACAGCAACTCTGACGGTGATCTGGTCAATCGTGCAACCCAAACCCTATACGCCCCTGGCTCGACTTTTAAGATAGTCACCCTGGCAGGGGCGCTCGACACGGGCACGGTCAAAGCCAGTACCGTCTATTCGTCGCCCAGCTCCATAAGCATAGGCAACGCCAGTATCACCAACTACCATAGCCACGCATACGGCAATACCACAGTCGAAGAAGCGACCGCGCTTTCTTCGAATACCGCATTCGCGCAGATAGCCGATGATCTTGGCTCTGAGGCTCTTGTCTCGTATGCCAAGAAATTCGGCTTTAACAACAGCTCGCTAGCGCTGGACTTCAGCCTCAGCACCTCGCTCATGCCCGATCCAGCCGAAATGACCCAATGGGAAACCGCCTGGGCCGGCGTTGGACAGCCCGTCGGAGAGCATCAAAGCCCCGCAGGTCCCCAAGCAACGGTCATGCAGATGGCAGTCTGCATGTCAGCCATTGCAAATAACGGGGTCGCCGTGCATCCCTACATAATCCAAAAAGTCGTTTCCGCTTCTGGGGCAACCACGTACCAGACGCAACCTCAGATTCTTGGACAGGTCATTTCTGAGAAAACCGCCCAGACCGAACGAGAGATCCTTTCGACCGTCGTTACAAGTGGCACGGGTACACAAGCACAAGTCGACGGCGCAAACGTTATCGGCAAAACAGGAACGGCTGAAACTGGAAAAGCAAATTCCGATGCTTGGTTTGTGGGCACGGCGGAAGCAAATGGCAAAAGTGTAACCGTCGCCATCATCATCGAACAAGGTGACAGCGGCGGTGACGTTGCCGCACCCAAAGCATCAAACGTATTCAATGCCGCCTTAAGTAGATTAGGGGCGCTGTAAATATGAGAACGGGCATACTTTTTCTACATGATGTACGCATTGAGCGTCTTACATTGGTAAAATTGCCTGATAGATACGGATGCACAATTTCGTATCATAAGCGACAGGAGTATAAACGTGGCTAATCGCACATTCGGAAACCGCTACCAGGTCACAGAAAGAATCGGCATGGGCGGCATGGCTGAAGTCTATAAGGCCACCGATTCCACGCTTGGCAGGACCGTTGCCGTCAAAGTCATGCTGCCGCAGTACGCACGTGATCCAAATTTTGCAGCGCGTTTTCGCCAAGAGGCACAAGCAGCCGCTAACCTAAGCAGCCCCTATATCGTGAATATCTACGATTGGGGTAAAGATGGCGATTCGTATTACATCGTCATGGAATACGTGCGTGGCACCGATCTGAAGACGGCCATCCAACAACGTGGCGGTATTCATCCACGCAAGGTGGCCGAAATAGGCTCACAGGTCTGCTCTGCGCTTTCAGTCGCCCATGGATACGACATCATTCACCGCGATATCAAGTCCGCAAACATCATGGTACAAGGCGATGGCAATGTGAAAGTCATGGACTTTGGCATTGCGCAAGCGGGCCGCCCCGGCATGACGCAGGATTCGTCCGTACTGGGAACCGCTCATTACGTGAGCCCCGAGCAGGCGCAGGGCAGAAGGCTCACGCCGGCAAGCGATCTGTATTCATTGGGCGTCGTGCTCTATGAAGCGGCAACCGGCCAGCTTCCCTTCGATGGTCCCGATGTTGTCTCCGTTGCCATGAAGCAAGTGAGCGAATACCCTGTTGCTCCACGTCAGATCAATCCCAATATCGATCCTGCTTTCGAAGCAATCATCATGCGTGCGCTCGAGAAAAACCCCGAAGACCGCTATTCGACGGCAAAGGAAATGCAGCGTGCCATCGATGACTACCTGCAAGGACGCGCTGCTGCAGAGACGCAGGTCATCAATCGTAATTATGCGGCTGCCGGAGCAACCGCAGCATACGGCAACGGCGCTGGCCAAACAACCGTTATGCCGGCATCTGGGCAAACAACCGTGCTCAACAATCCTCAAGAGGCTTCCAGGCCCCAGCCTCAGAAAAAGCGCAAGACCAAAAACGTGATTATTGCGATCGTCTTGATAATCGCTCTCATCGGCATCGGATATTTCGTCGCATCGAGCACTGGACTCATCGGCTCTAAGGTAACTGTTCCAAACGTTGTAGGACAAACCGAGACACAGGCGCGTGCGACTCTACAGCAATCCGGCCTCAAAGTCGGCAAGCTCCAATACAACACAAGCGATTCCGTAGATAAGGGCAATGTCATTAGCCAGGATCCCGAGGCAAACTCTTCTGCCTCATCAGGAGCGTCGGTTAATCTTGTTGTCTCAACCGGAAAAACGAACGGCGAGAAGGTTTCTGTACCAAACCTCATGGGGTTGACGGCCTCTGAAGCCGAACAGCAGCTTTCTGCCGTCGGGCTCAAGGGCTCTTCAAAGCAAGACAGCAGTGACAGCTATGAATCTGGCAAGATTTTCGCACAAGATCCAAGCGCGAACACGCAAGTGGCTGCCGGCAGCACAATCACCTACACTGTGTCGACAGGCAAGAAAACGCAAAACGTTCAGGTTCCCAACATGGTTGGTATCGATGAGGACGACGCTGTTGCCACTCTTGAAAAACTCGGCTTAGTCGTTCAGACGAAAACTGCAGAAAGCCAAGAGGTCGGAGCTGGTTCGGTGTGCGCACAAAGTATCGCCTCCGGCACTCAAGTCGCTCAAGGAACCACGATCGTCTTGAGCATTGCGAGCTCTCCTTCGCAGGTAACAGTGCCCAACGTTGTCGGCTACTCGGAATCAGAAGCAACGAGCACGCTTAGATCGAGCGGATTCAGCGTCAACGTTGAGTCTGGTTCAGGCACTAAAAACGAAGTCATCAGCTATTACCCGTCTTCCGCGTACAAGGGCGACACCATTACCATTGTTGTCGGCACGGGATCTGGATCGAGCTCGAGCAAGTCGAACTAAAGTCGGCAAGAGATAGTAAATGGGGCCTGCATCTTCAAAAAGAAGCAGGCCCCATTTGGCACTAGTGTATATGAAACGCTAGAAATCTTTGAAAATCTCCCTAAAGGATTTTTCCGCATAGGTTTCAATCTTCTTTTCATAGGCATCATAGAGTTTCAAAAACTCACGTCCGTCATCGGTAAGCTTGGAACCGCGTGCCCCATAGCGATCGATAAGCTGAAATCCAAGACCCTCTTCAACCTTCTTGATCATGCTCCATGCCTTGCTATAGGCCATGTGCAGGTTCTTGGCGGTCTTGTTCAATGAACCATTGTCTTCGATACCATGAAGCAAGGTTGCCGCGCCTTTACCAAAGGTTGGGCCCTTACGGTCTTCAGATGCAGTGACCATAAGTTTTACCTGCGCATGGAGATTCTTCCTATCTACCATAGCAAGTTCCTCCGTCAGTGTTGCCTTATAAAATCCCTCGCAATAGAAATAGCAAATTCTTTATCATTTAGCAAGATTAAGCTATGAAAAAACGCAGGAATCCAACGGAATGAACCACTCCCCCGGCCTATTTGACAAAACCCAAGGCGGCCTCTTCAATTGCTTTCACATCACTATTGATGACCTGCGTAAATCGTATTTGTTTATCATCAAGTTCATCGAGGGCCGGTGGCACGGGGCAGGCATGCGTCATGCTGTATATCTTACGATTGATTTGGACATCGGTAAGGCCATCGAGTTCTGCAGGAAGTGGGGCTTCAGGGTCGATTCCCGTAAGACCCCGATAGACGTTCGCACCAAACTTCGCCCAATTCGCCGTCGAGACGACAAGCATCGGATTGTCGCTCTTGTTCGCAACCGCAACCTTCCAGGCGACAGCGGAATGCGGGTCAAGCAGATACGAATAGTCTTCGAAAACTTCCCGAATCGTTTCCAGGCATGCCTCGTTATCTACAGACCCCGCGCGATAGTTGGACTGAAGCGCCGCAAATGTTTCCTCATCTACTTCGAAGCGTCCCTTATCACGCAAGTCTGACATCCATGTCCGTATCATTTCCGGATCACGGCCGGTTAGCTCGAAGAGCTGCCGCTCAAGATTGCTCGAAACCAGGATATCCATCGAAGGAGACGGAGTAAGGACAAAGGGACGGTCTGCAATATCGTATACACCCGTCTCGATGAAATCGGCAAGCACGCGATTCGTATTGCTTGCACACACGATACGGTCAATGGGGACACCGATCTGTTTTGCATACCAGCATGCGAGAATGTTTCCAAAATTCCCTGTAGGAACCGTGACATCGATGGAGTTGCCCGCCACAACCGACCCGTCTTTAACCATAACGGCATACGAGCTGATGTAATAGACGATTTGCGGCAAAAGTCTGCCCCAGTTAATGGAATTTGCCGAAGAAAGCGCTATGTTGCGATCTGCCAACAATCGCGCGTTGAATGCGTCGTCACCAAACATGTGCTTGACGCTCGTTTGGCAATCATCGAAATTGCCCCGCACGCCGCATACGCATACGTTAGCCCCCCTCTGCGTTGCCATCTGCTTATACTGGATATCGCTCACGCCGCCATCTGGATAGAAGACGATGATTGAGATATGGTCGCGATCGGCAAAACCTTCGAGTGCTGCTTTTCCCGTATCGCCGCTTGTTGCAACAGCAATGAGATAGTCGTTGCCCTCGCCGCCCGCATTTCGCTGCTTCTCAACGCTCGCTGAAAAGAACACGGGCAGACACTGCAATGCCATATCCTTAAAGGCGCTTGTGGGACCATGCCATAGCTCTAGGACATGCATGCCGTCGCCAACAGGCACAATCGGGCATATATCCGGCGTGTCAAAATTCGAGCCATAGATACGCTGCATGAGGCTGTCGATCTGGGCTTCGTCAAAATCTATACCGAAGCGCTTATAGACAAATGCAGCACGCTGGGCATATGTCATATCCGCAAGTTCCACGATTTCATCTAAAGTCATCCTTGGAATCTGTTCGGGGACGAACAGCCCGCCGCCCGGGGCAATGCCTTTGAGAAGCGCCTGGGTAAATGCAAGTGGCTCTGTCGTGTTGCCACGTGTGTCGATATAGCGGATTTCCATAATCTGCTCCAAGGTTAGACGAACGTGCGATAGATGGTACCATTTATGACTGAATAAATTCGGCGTCGCGGACAGACGCCTGCGCTTTTTCTAGACATTAAGGGGCAAGCAGCCATTAGGATCTTGTTCTGCTTTTCTCGTGAGATGGAGAGGTATAAATATGCCAGTCAAGCTATTGATGGGCAACGAGGCGATCGGATTGGGCGCTATTCACGCAGGCGTCAATTTCGTAAGCGGCTATCCAGGCACGCCCTCAACCGAGATTCTTGAAACAGTCGCGAAGAACAATGACGGAAATATCCACGTCGAATGGTCCACAAACGAAAAAGCGGCGCTTGAAGCTGCTGCCGGAGCAGCGTATGCAGGCGCCCGAGCAATGGTCACGATGAAACAAGTAGGCCTAAACGTCGCCAGTGACCCCCTTATGACTCTTTCCTATATCGGCGTCGAAGGCGGCCTTGTCATCGTCGTGGCAGACGACCCAGGCCCCATTTCCAGCCAAACCGAACAAGACACGCGCACTTTCGCCCAGTTTGCCAAAGTACCCGTCTTAGACCCAGCAAGCCCGGGCGAAGCATATGCCATGATTCAGGATGCCTTCGAACTTTCTGAAAAATATCAGACGCCTGTGTTCGTTCGTCCCACCACACGCGTAAGTCATGCTTGCGGCACGATCAAAACACGTGGCGGAATTGCAGATTGCGGGGCAGATTACAAAAACGCGCAGCGCTCTGACGACGATACAGCCTGGGACCATCACACACCAACAGGTTTTATCAAAGACACGCAACGCTGGGTCGTCTTTCCCCGCACGAGTTTCCTGAACCACGGCAAAGTCGAACGCAGAGCCGCGCAGATCGCCGAAGACCTTTCGAGCGGCTATCGCCCCAATCGTATCGAGATCAGCGGCACTCCCCATCAAGATCAGAATCTTGCCTTGAACAGCCAAGACGATCTGCGTTTCCCGCTTGGAATAGCCTGCGGTGGTGTCTCATACCACTATGTGATGGAAGCGCTTCAGATGTGGGGCCTCGAATTGCCCGTACTGAAAATAGGGACGCCCTATCCTTTCCCCGCGAAACTTGCAGGCGAATTTCTTGATGTAGTCGATGAGATTATCTGCGTAGAGGAACTCGATCCATATATCGAACGCGAGCTCACATTCCAGTGCGGCTTCGAGTGCCGCGCCAACACCATTCACGGTAAGCTTGATGGATATTTCAGCTATGCAGGGGAACAAAGCGTCGAGGCAATATGCGACGCGCTTGCGCAGTTCGGCCTCCTTCCCGACGCGTCAAGCGCGCAAGGCCAAGATATGCAAGCCGCAAAGCCAACTCCCAAACTTCCCCCTCGCCCGCCCGTGCTCTGCGCAGGATGCCCGCATCGTGCGAGTTTCTACGCCGTGAAAAAAGCCGTGGGAAACCGCAAGGCCGTATTCTGCGGCGACATCGGCTGCTATACGCTTGGCAATGCAGCGCCGCTCGACATGGTCGACACCTGTCTGTGCATGGGTGCCGACATAACCGTCGCGCAGGGTATCCAAACCATCGAACCGGATACCCTTGCATTCAGCTTCATCGGTGATTCGACATTCTTTGCAAGCGGCATTACCGGTGTCATCAACGCTGTTTACAACAAACACGACATTATAATCTGCATCCTCGATAATTCGACAACGGCCATGACAGGGCATCAGCCACATCCCGGCACAGGCCGCACAATGATGGGTATCGATGGTGCGGCGATGAGCATCCCGCGCATTCTCGAAGCGCTTGATGTAGATTGCGTCACCGTTGACCCTCTCGATCTCGAGGCTACGAAAACAGCTGTCAAGGACGCTGTTGCAAAGACAGGCGTCCGCGCCATCATCTTCAAGTCGCCCTGCATCTATGTTGCGCCTCCTGTGAACCCGCCAGTACGCATCAATCTTGATACCTGCACTGATTGTCGTGCATGTATCAATCAGATCGGATGTCCTGCGTTAACAATCGAGGACGGACATGTTGCGGTCGATACCGCGCTTTGCTTTGGCTGCGAGCTCTGTTGCCAGATCTGTCCCACAGGTGCATTACACAGAGGGGGCGATCATGAGTAGCTTGAACTGTGTTATCTGCGGCGTTGGCGGTCAGGGCAATGTCCTTGCCTCGCGCCTTATCGCACACGTGCTTCTAAGCAGAAACGAACACGTGAAGACAGCTGAGACCATCGGTATGGCGCAACGCGGTGGATCCGTTGCAAGTCACGTACGCGGAGGAAGACCGCAATCGCCGCTTGTGCCCAAAGGACATGCCGACGTGATCATCGCATTCGAACCGGGAGAGGCCGTTCGCTGCATTGACTTTCTCGCCCCTGGAGGGACCGTAATCGTCAACACACAGCCCTCGCAACCCCCTACAGCCGCACTGCAAGGCATCGAATACGACGGCAAAGAAGCGCTCGCATACCTGAGGGAGCTTCCAAATGCCCATATCATCGAAGTGGACGGGGCGGAAATTTGCGCGCAAGTGGATTCGGCGAAAGTACTCAACATCGTCCTGCTTGCCGCTGCGGTCAAAAGCGGTGCACTGGGCATGACGCGCGAAGAGATTGAAACCGCTGTTCGCGAACGCGTGAAGCCCAGCTACCATGCCCTGAACATGCGTGCTATAGAACTCGTATTCAACAAATAGCGTTTACGCGATACGCGGAGCCCGCTCAAGGAAGAATTTGCAGTTATGGCAATTTTCCTTGCGCGCAACGCCAAAATCGACATCGTAGGCATCGAACATCTCCATGCCGCTTGCACGTGTATACCACGGGCGGTCACAAAGCGTGTTCATACAGGTACGCGGACAGATCCCCGTCGCATCATGCGGGCAGTCAGCCGACATCGACCCTCCGCAGCCTCTCTCTTCCCAACAACGCATAGATAACCTCGCTCAGATTCCAAGAATGGTCATGATCAAATAGCCAATGGTCAAGGCAAAAACCACCACGATGAGCGCCCAGACAAGAATAGTGAGCACACGGTGATTTGTATAGGAGCGCATAATGTGTTTGTCAGAGAGTATCAGCATCATGAAGATAAGGAGCACGGGCAGAAGCACGCCGCTGATTACCTGCGCAGTGAGCATAACCCCCATTAAATCGATGCCGGGAATAAGTGTCACCCCGATTGAAATGACGATAATCGCAGTATAGATTCCCTTGAACGCCGGCGCCTCATGCCATGTGCAATCGACACCGCGCTCCCATCCGAATGCCTCACAGATGCCGCTCGAAGTCACAAGCGGCAATACACATGCCGCTAGAAAACTCGCTGCGATCAAACCGACGGCGAACAGGATCGAAGCATATTGTCCGGCTATGGGCGCCAGCGCATTGGCAGCATCAGCGGCGCTATCAATGGCAATGCCCTGCGGAAACAGCACTGTACCGGTTGTTATGATAATAAACCACGCAACTGCACAGGCAACTACGGCGCCGCCAATCGCATCCACACGTTCTTCGCCCAGCTCTTCCGGTGTCACGCCTTTGTCCACGACATTGTTTTGTGTAAGAAACATCATCCAGGGGGCAATGGTCGTACCGACCGTCGCAATAATGAGACTCACGAACTTCACGTCACCTTGAAAATGCGGGACCACCGTCGAAACGCCAACTGCGCCCCAATCGGGATTTGATAGAAATGCAGAGATGATATATGTGACGAAAACGCAGCTTATCGCAAGAAACACCTTCTCCACGCGCTTGTAGCTTCCGCCCATAACAAGCAGCCATACGACCAGTCCGGCAACCGGGACAGAAACGTATTTGCTTATCCCAAAAAGCTCAGCACCAGCAGCGATGCCGGCAAATTCAGAAAGCGTTGTGGCGGTATTGGCAAGCAGAAGCGCAGCCATGGCAAGCGTGGTAAGGCGTATTCCAAAACTCTCTCGGATGCACGAGGCAAAACCCTTGCCCGTAACCGCCCCCATACGCGCAACGCCTTCTTGCACGATAGCAAGCATGACAGCCATGATGGGTATGATCCAAAGGGTTCCGTATCCATAGTTAGCGCCGATGGTCGAATACGTCGAGATACCACCAGCGTCGTTTCCCGCCATAGCGGCAACGACGCCGGGTCCAAGCGCGGCAAGTATGACAATGATACGATTGCGGCCACGCGGTTGAGATGCGGCCAACTGCGCATTTTGTTCTATCGACTGTTTTCTCGCCATCATAATCGAACCCAAAGACCCTAGCTATTCAACATGAAAACGAGCGTGCCGATAATCAAAAGCAGACAAACGACGATTCCGATAACCCATGGGCTGGTAATCGATCGTTGCTGCAGGTCCTCTTCATGTTCTTCTTCCATAACGTCCATGGCATCATCAACAGTAACGACGCCGAGCATGATGCCTCTCTCGTCAACGACAGGCAGTGCGAGAAGATCGTATTTGGCAATCATCTGGGCGCATTCTTCCTGATCCATTTCAGGAGGAGCCGTTATGAGCTCTCTGGTCGATATATCATCAAGCGGCGTTTCGGGTTTGGAAATAACAAGCTCGCGCAAACTCAAGACACCGGTCAGCACGCCATCGGGAGAGACAAGATACAGATAATGGATGCTTTCCTGATCCTCATCCATCGAACGAATGGCATCGACCGCATCAGAAACAGTGAGGTCGTCGTTAACGGAGACGAAATCGGGCGTCATGATGCCACCGGCGGTCTCTTCTTTGTATCCTAGAAGCGCGCGTACGCTCGCTTCTTCTTCCATACCCATAAGCTTGAGAAGCTTTTCTGCCTTGTCGTAGGGAAGGTCACCAATAATATCGGCTGCGTCATCTGGATCCATTTCGTTGAGCAGCTCGGCGCCGCGTCCTTCGGGCATGTCATCGATAACGTCTGCCTGAAATTCGTCTTCCAGCTCAGCCACTGCATCTGCTGCAGCCTCAGTATCAAGCTGATCGAAAACCGCCTGACGCTGCTGCGGATCGAGTTGCTCGATAATATCGGCGATATCCGCCGGATGCATGTCATGCAGGCGCTTATGGCTGATAGAAAGCTTAATCTGCGACATGTCGCGTTCAAGCAGTTCCATATAGTTCCACGCAATAAGACGTTCTTTCAGCGGGTGTCCGAATAAAGTCGCAATGCCGTTGACCGCCTTTTCCAAAAACGGCGCAATGCCCCACAGCAAGCCGCGAATACCTGTTTCAGCACCCAGCAAACGCAAACCTTTTATGCTATCGGAAAGCTTAAGGTCGTTTACGCGCACGACCTTCATGCCCTGCGTGTCGACGATCTGTTTATCAAGCAGATCACGCGCAAGCAAGACCTCGTTTGGCTGCAGATATGAAAAACGGATATCTGAAGAAGGCACGTTGAGATGCACGCTGCTGCCATCATAGGATGCAACGTACTTTCTCCACGAAATCATAAACGGCGTCTTGCGCGGACCGACGAAAGCTAATGACGTGACACGCGGAAACACTTCGCCCGTGGCAATGGCAAGATCGCTGATAACACCTATTTGTTCCCCTGTCTGGTCATAGACAGGCTGTTTGAGAATCTGACGCAGATAAATCATGCAAGAGAACTCCTCTTTAAATGGATACGACCCTCCCGGGCCACCATAAAAGAGGTCCGGAGAAGGCTAGCTACTGTGAGGTCGGGGTTTCACAGAGTTCCTTTCTTCTGGACGGCATGAAATGCGTCTGGCGGAGAGATGGGGATTCGAACCCCAGATAGAGCTATTTAACCCTATACTCGCTTAGCAGGCGAGCGCCTTCAGCCAACTCGGCCATCTCTCCGTACCATTCGACGCAAATCGAAATGATAGCATACTGCCACTTGAAGTGCGTCGAGGATATTTTGCTCCCCGGGAGATGCCCGGGCTAGCCGAGCGGATTGCCAGGATGCGCCGCCGCCTTCATACGATGCCAGGCAACACGCTTGGCATCCTCATCATCAAGGCAGGAAGCGAAATCCGGAACTGCAACAAATATGTAGCCAGCAGCCTGCGCCGGAACATCATGAGCAAATTGAGAAGAGTCCATGCCAAACGACGTACGCAGCGCATCGACAGAAGCGTCATCTATGGCAATAACGCTCCATGGATCACTCTCATAGACGAATTTACGTAAATCACCCGTACTGGGAAGCAAGACGATGCGGCAACCATCTGCGTGGCCGAGCGCCCGCGCTGCAGATTGCAGCGCAGATGCAACGCGGGCATCCAGCGTGTCTGCAGTTAATACAACAAGCGTTGTCTCTTGTGCATTGATCATGCCGGCCTGGCTAGACCGCAGTCACCGTTACGCCATTATCCGCATCATCTTTATCGATGGCGTCCTGTGTCTCATCCAAAATTGAACGGACCTCGTCAAGCATACCCTGCACCGCCTGAAGCTTCTGCGCCGCACGCTCCATCTGACCTCCGTCAGCAAGATGGTACATACGATGCGTCCAACGACGCGTAAGCGCAATCGTTTCATCAATCTGAGTCACGGTATCTTTAAGTTGCTGTGTGTTCACGCCATTCGCGCACATAGTATTCCTCCAGTATTTTCATACGTATTATGAAATAGTATTACTCATGCTTACAAAATCAGCCTACCACCATTTTCACATAGATGCAGCAACTTGTCGCAAACGGCGGGCAAACTATCCTCCGCCTATCATGCGGTTTTTTAAAAATCACGTTGACACGCTTCTTGTCGGTGTTATTATGGTCAAGCTTCAAATGCGGCATTACCTCAGCTGGATAGAGGGACTGACTACGAATCAGTACGTCGGGGGTTCGAATCCCTCATGCCGCACCATTAAAACAAAAAGGTCGCGAGCAAATGCTCGTGGCCTTTGTTTTTTCGCTACCACAGCCTACTCGAGATCAGCATCCTATACAAAGAAGCAGGCCCGGAGATGTTCCGAACCCGCTTCTTATCGTCAATTAAAAATCTTGCACATCCAACCTAAGGTCAGAATAAAACTACAGCCCTTACATGCAGGTATAGCCACCATCAACAGGAACCATAACACCTGTAACATAGGTTGAAGCAGGCGCTGCAAGGAAGCAAGCCGTGCTATCGAGCTCGCCTTCGTTGCCATAACGCTCCATCGGAATCATCGTCTTGGCATTCTGCTGGAAGAATTCCGTATCGAGCGTTTCCTGGGTAAGCGGGGTGTAGAAATAGCCCGGGCAAATAGCGTTGACGGTGATGTTGTATTTACCCCATTCGGCTGCAAGCGCGCGGGTAAGGTTCACGACGCCGCCCTTTGCCGCATGATACGGAGCAGAACCGGCGACTTTATTGCCAACCAGGCCATACATAGAGGCGATATTGATAACGCGACCATATTTAGCAGGAATCATCGCTTTTTTCGCAACTGCGCGAGCGACTTTGAAAGTGCCGAAAAGATCGATCTGCATCTCATTGTCGAACTGTTCGTCCGTGATGTCTTCGGCAGGAGCAACAGCGCCAGTTCCAGCGTTGTTGATAACAATGTCGATACGGCCGAACTTGGCAAGTGCCTCATCGACGGCAGCGTCGACATTTGCGGTGTCGGTAATGTCGCAACGGATTGCAGCAGTCTCAACGCCAAACTCGTCGGCGATTTCCTTCGCGACAGCGTCGATCTTCTCCTGGCGTCGCGCCATGACGACAATCTTGGCACCCTGGTTTGCAAGCGCCTTTGCCATCTGAACGCCCAAACCACCGGAAGCGCCAGTGACAACAGCAACCTGATCGGTCAAATCGAAGTAATTCTTAGCCATGCGACTCTCCTTGTCCTTCTCTTTTTCCGTACCTACAACAAGAATGATACCTTGCCGCAATATGTTTTTTGCCCCCCACTCCGCAAGCGGATTACCCTCCTACGAAAGGATATACATACCTTATGGTTCCTATAGCACTATTTTGTGCTTACTTTCTTTATGACCCTATTGATTATAGAGTGCTTACTGTCGAAAGAAGCGGTACGGGATAACCCCGTTCCAAGAGAAAGGACACCATTATGAAAATCGCACTTGTGGCAGCAAACGGCAAAGAAGGCAGGCTCATCGCCGAAGAGGCGGTCAGGCGAGGACACGAAGTCACGGCTATCGTACGTTCCGAGAATAAGAGCGCTTCGCAAACGGCAATCGTTAAAGACCTGTTCGAGCTTACCGCAGAAGACCTGGCCGGCTTTGATGCGGTATTAGATGCCTTCGGCGCCTGGGCACCCGAAGACCTTCCCAAGCATTCTTCAAGTCTGGAACATCTGTGCAACATCTTGAGCAATACCGATACACGACTTTTGATTGTCGGCGGCGCAGGGAGCCTCTTCGTTAATCCAGAGCACACGATGACGCTCAACCAAACACCCGATTTTCCCGACGCATTTCAACCGCTTGCGGCTGCTATGCAAACAGCCTTAGACGATTTACGCAAGCGTACGGATGTAAAGTGGACTTATCTTTCACCTGCAGCAGATTTTCAGGCTGACGGAGAAAGGACCGGCAGTTATCAGCTTGGAGGAGAAGAGCTCATGGTTGGCTCTGAAGGCCCGGTGATCTCATACGCCGATTATGCAATAGCGATGGTCGACCTCGCGGAATCTGGCGACCATATCGGCGAGCGCGTGAGCGTCGTTCGTTCATAAATTCGCGATTCTGCACACAAGCCTAAACACGTTGCAAATGACGGCCTGAAGTAAAACTGAAAAAGGAAAGCCCTCTTCAGAATTACTTCAGGCAGGCCACATATAGTTTGGCTATCGGGTTCGACGGTATGCACTGCAAGGCATCCCCTCCTTGCATCCCTCCTGATTTAAACTGGCGAATCCAAAGCCAATGCGCCCTGACGGTTTTATCTCCGTTGGGGCCTCTCCATTTTATATACCGAAGACACGTAAAGCTTAATGCGTTTTAGTCAGATCGCCTGGTACGAAGCTTCCCATGAAGGCTTCCGCCATCGCCATTTCGTCGCCATTATCATCCTGCAGAGGGTAGGATATCTCCATCCGATTGATAGAGCCTGCTCCAAGATAGATCCAGTAGAAGTATTCTTTTGAGCTGTCATATTGATAAATAAAGACGTGACCATCGCCGGTCTGTTTTATCGAATCTGTCGACCCATTCCAAACTGTCTTCATAACCGCGTCTTCACTGAGGTTGTCGGTATTGTTATACCCATATACGCGCACAGTCATATTCAAAGCGGTGTCGGTGAACGTTACATCATCGCCATTCTGAGATTCTGTGCCTTGTACAAATCCGTCTGGAATACCCACTGAAAAACCAAAACGATCGTTCATATACGAATTATTGAGTTGTACCGCATTCGAACTTGCACTGGATGCAGCAGAGGAAGTCGACGTACCGCCAGCAGACGACTGCTGCGAAGAACCGCTCGAGGCCGTGCTGGAATAAACCGATGTCGATGAAACCGACGACCCTCCAGAGGTCGAAGATGTGTTTGACGAACTGCTAACCTCATCAGGATTACTGGCAGCTCCGCCAAACACCCACACGCCAAACACAAGACTCACAACAAGTATGGCTACAGATAACGCCACACCGACAACGCTGCAGATGGCACCCCGGCGCGCCATCCTATTCGGCCCGTCTTTTACCGCAAGGCCCCCCAAGATGAAAGCAGCGCAGCCCAAGATGATGCCAAGAACTATAGTGGGAGACAAAACGATGGCGGCTATTCCACAAATAAACGATGCAGTCGCCTTGCCATCGCCCGGTTTTTCGATGCTGTGGGCGCCGTGCTTTCCCGCCGTTTTACGAGGCTGTTGTGTAGTTTCCTGCTGCGCTTCGTGCTCTGTTTGATCCGCTGCAGTTCCCGCACTATTGCCGTCTTGAAGATCCTTGCCACAAGAAGAGCAAAACGGACTGCCGTCTTCGTTATCGTTACCGCAATCTGGACAAACCATTACTGCACTTCCTTTATTTATAATCCCAGCTATATGCATTCTACTTACTCGTAAGCCCGGCTTCAAATCTTAAGTGAGTCTGAAAGCAGTCAAACAGTTCAGGGTTCCTTCAGGTTCTCCCTCTATAGTGCAACTATCAGGTTCGGCGGTACGCAAATCTAGGGGCCTCCCTCCCCTTCCCTGCTATCCCACCCACATCAGCCGCCAACCCGAACATACGTGCCTCGGCGGTTTCTCCCTCCCCTTTTTCCGCCGAGGCCCCTTTTTGTCTTAAGCTCCCTCGCCAAAGATCATTCGTCTATAAGCTCAAGCTTTTGAGCACGCGTCATCCGCTTGATGGCCGCCTCTCGCTTAAGCGCGGTAGATTTGTCGAGGCATTCTTCACGATATACAGCCTCTACAGGGCGTCGACTTCGCGTATATTTTGCACCAGTCCCGGCATTATGTTCACCGATACGACGATCAACATCAGAAGCCATCCCCGTATACAGGCTATCGTCACTGCACCGTGCGATATAGACCCACTGCTTCATCTAACCTCATCTAGAAGCTCGGAAAAATCCATGATAAAGCGGTCGACCACTCCTTTAAGCTTATCAGTGGCCTGTTGCTTGTGCTCGTCATAGACGCCGATTACATATGCACCCGTCTGCTTGGCCGACTCTGCTGGAATAACCACATCCTCAAAGATTGCACATCGTTGAGCCGGGACGCCCAATCTGCGAGCCGCCTCTCTATAGATCGTAGGGTTCGATTTGCCGCCGCATTGCAATTCATCGCAGATACATATTGCGTCAAACATACCCAGTACCCCGTTATTTTTCAGCGCAGGCTCCAGAAGATGTCGCTGCAAAGAAGTCGCAATAGCCAGAGGGGTTCCTTGTGACTTGCAGTAGCTTAGATATTCGCGCGCTCCAGGCTTCAACGCGACCTGTGTCGCGTAGCCGTCTTCAGCACCGGATTTCCATTCCGCAATGATGTCTTCGGGGTCCTCATCAAGACCGAAACGCTCTATAGAGTACTGTGCGCCCAACTCGAAGCCCAATACGGCTATCTTCTCACCATATTCTTTGGCAAAAGGGATGCCTCGTTTTGCCAGAAACATCCTGTCAACGTTATCCCAAACCCACATTGAGTCCGCAAGCGTGCCATCGAAGTCGAAAATGATAGCATCGACGTCGTGTAATCCGATTTTCACCTATGCCGCTCCTTTGTGCGAATATAGAAAATGGGCCACCGGGAAATTCCCGATGGCCCATTTTATCCGTTCGCTGCTTATTCAGCAGTCTCTTCTTCTACCGCTTCTTCTGCAGGCTCGGCAGCAGTCTCAGCCTCGGCTGTCTCTTCTGCGGTCTGCTCGTCAAGCGTTTCAAGAATCTCGAGGTCTGCATCGTCACTCATGACGCTGACTTCAAGCGTCGCCTTGATGTCACGATAAACAGAAACCGTGATTTCATGCTTGCCCGCAGTCTTAATGGCTTTGCCTAAGTCGATTTTCTTACGCTCGACCGTAACGCCAAGCTGATCGAGAATGGCATCTGCAAGCATTGTGGTCGTGATAGAGCCGAAGAGCTGACCCTCTTCACCAACCTTAGCAAAGACCTTGAGGGTCTTGCCGTCAAGGGCATCTTTAATAGTGCCAGCATCGGTAGTGCGAGCGAGCTCACGCTTTTCGATGTTGTGACGACGCTGCTCGAGCTGTTTAAGCTCGCCTTTGGTCGCCTCGATTGCAATGCCCTGGGGGAGCAGGTAGTTTACGGCAAAACCCTGTGCAACATCTACGACATCGCCTTCGCCGCCGCGCCCCTTGAGTTCTTTCAACAGAATTACTTTCATTATTTTTCTTTCTTCCATGTCCCGCTATGGCACAGGACTGCTTACATATATGTACGCGCCTAATTCGCGCCTGCGCTAGACGACTTAGAGTCGTCACGCGCAATCTTGCGAAAATTCGCCCAAAAATCAACGAGCCCCATGAAAGGCACGACAAGGAACAACATCCACGAGATAATCCCGAGCACGCCTAAGACAATCTGCCACGTCATGCTCAAGCCCATTCGGTTCATGATGCCCTTGCCAGCCGCTGCGCCTTGGGCAAACAGCACAACGACAGATACCACAAGCACGTTCATAGCAACAAGCCACACGATTCGCGCCGCGTCATTTTGCAGAAAAAGCGATGCGGTATAGCAGCAAATACCGAACAAAAGAGGCATAAGCCACCAAACCGAAAGATCGACTTGAGAAAACGGCGACCACTCGCTCTTACTACGAACACGATCTATGACCCAGCGTATGCACAGTCCAATGAAAACATATACGGACGATTGCACCACATAAAGTGCCGGCGAGATGCCAGCGACAACAGCGATCACAGAATCGTAGTCAGCGGACTGATTGGAGAAAGCGCCGTTATACGCTTTCATGGTCTCTCCAAGCAGCTGTTGATACCACTCGATAGGATTTTCCTGCGCTTGCATTGCGACAAGCGCCAAATATCCATAATCGACTACCGCGACGAGGCATATCATTGCTACCACTTTGGCCACAGTGGGCTTTTGACCCACAACAACCACGGTCACAATAAAAAGCGCAAGATCAACGGCAAGCGCCACCGCGTCAAGCATGCGCTATCGGTTTCTGCGGCCACCGCTACCGGAAACGATTTTCACGGTATAGGGCAGCAGCGCCATTTCGCGCGCGCGCTTGATTGCAGCAGCAAGCTCGTGCTGATGCTGGGTGCAAACACCCGTCACGCGACGAGACTTGATTTTGCCACGATCAGTTATATAACGGCGCAGCGACTGCACATCTTTGTAATCAATGTAATTGACCTTGTCCTTGCAAAAGGGGCAGTACTTACGACGCGGTTGGCGAGCATAATCAGCCATTATTCCTCCTCACAAATTATCTAGATACGAAAACACCTTAAAAGGGGATGTCACTATCGTCATATGCATTTGGAGCCGCAGGCTCCGGCATATTGCCTACCGGTGATTGCTGAGCGGGAACGTCACCGTAAGAACGGCCGGCATCATAAGAGCCACCCTGACCGCCATAGTTGTTGCCACCATCGTCATAACTCTGGTTCGCGCCATTGCGCGAAGACATAAACTCAAGCTCATCGACTGTAACATCGACTTTGCTTCGTCTCTGACCCGAATTGCGATCTTCCCAAGAGCTGTAGTGCAGCCGTCCTTCAATAGCCACCTTCAACCCCTTCTTAAGATACTGGGCCACTGCAGAGGCGCGACGACCGAACATCGTGCAGTCAATGAAGTTTGCGTAGTCTTCCCAGTTGCCATCAGCAGTGCGACGTCGGTCGTTGACAGCAACGCCGAAACTCAAGATGGACGTGCCCGATGGCGTCGTCCTTAACTCAGCGTCGCGTGTGAGGTTGCCGGAAATCATTACTCTATTGATGCTCATTTACATTCGTTCCTTTCAGCTGAGCGTAACGGGGTCGCGTTATGCGCTCTTAACCGAAGTCTCTGCATTGTTTCGACGCGTGATCATATAACGCACGACGGCGTCCATAATATGGAGCACGCGGTCGAGCTCTGCAATTGCAGTGGGATCAGCTTCAAAATCGATAAGAGTGTAGTCGCCTTCGGCGAGGCCGTTGATTTCAAAAGCGAGCTTGCGCTTGCCCCATTCCTCAACGTTGTTGACTTTGCCACCCTGTTCCGTGATCGTAGTGTCGATACGTTTGCTTGTGGCGATACGTGTCTCCTCGTCAATAGACGGATCGACAAAAAACAACAGTTCATAAGCCTTCATGTGGTCACCTCCCTCGGGCTATGCGGCCCCGGGACATGAAGGCTGTACCCGGAGCAGGAAATAACTTATGCATACTATCACCTCCTCTGCCGCTAGACAAGGACTGAATTTCAATATCGCGTATTTTTCTTGCATAGGAAAAAAATAGGCGGATGCCAGCAAAGACAAATAGAGCCAGGGCAAAGACCACAAGAGAGAACATAGCTGCAAGCAGCGTTTGCGAAGGAATGCCGATTCCATTTGAAAGAACATTTATGGAATCGACAAGTGAGTCGAGCTGTTCTTGGCAAGCGGAGAAAAGAGGCTCTAGACCAGATGAAAAAGCAGTAAAGGGAGAAGCTGCTTCCTGAGTGCGCGGCTTCCAATCAAAAGCCCCCGATTCGATCATCCCAAAGCTTTCTGCCGGAGCGCCCTGCTCCGCGATAGACTGTTTGGCTATCTCATCTTCGCCAGCATAGGCGCCCGGGGTGGATTCCTGCGCAGGTACATCGACACTTTGATTTGAATGCTCTGCAGGTTCAGATTTGCCTGTCAAACCAAAAAGCGTCATGGGATCTAAATACGTCCGACCATGCTTGTAGCCAAGATGGAGATGAGACGAGGAGGACGAGCAATCTCCAGAGGGGGCCAATATGCCCAGAGCCATTCCCTCTGAAACGCTTTGCCCTTCTGTAACATCTATCGTCGAAAAGGGCATGAGCGTTATAACCCGATTGTTTTCAACTTCTATGGAAACGGCGTTCATGGTCTGAACCTGCACGCTATCATCCCATCTTGAATCGCCGGACGGCACGCTGCCGGTGAAGCGCACCGTTCCAGCAAGTGGGGATGATATCTGCATACCGGCAGACGCGGGGATATCTATACCGCTATGTACATAGCTTCTGCAACCGGCCGAGTACGTCTGATGAAACATAACTGTCGCGGAAAGCGGCGAGGTGGATACGGGCGAAGTGACCGCATAGGCAGGCTGTGTCACAAATGGGCTGCATAGGGAGATTAATTCCACGAATACACAAACGAAAGCAAGTGCAACCAGCCTTTGAAGGGGAGAGAAGGAACCCAGATCCCGGCTGGCGCAACCCCCATATGACAAACGTCTAGTTTCGTGGACCGACAGGGCAATGCTGTATATGTTCATGATGACAACCTCCTTCCACCTCGGCTTTCCGCAAACCATGATGCACTGCAGACCTATCAAAATCGATGAATGGATTCGGGTGGTTTTCTAAGATTTTCCGGATCATATCCGATACAAATTGGACTTGAACCAAAATGGAATCCGGACAGAATCGGGCAGGAACATAGCTGCGTTTTTGCCGGTCATTGGATTATGCGTCAATGTACAACGCATTAAAGAGCGTCTTATCGGATGACAAAACCCCTATCGAAGACTGCATGCGCATGATTATTGTGATGCCAGATAAGACAGCCCCACGCCCCGTTGTGGATAACCAGAGGCATGGAGCAATCGTTAGCGTATGCAAAAACGCTTTTGAAATTATTCGTCGATTATGCAGTCCGCGCCTTGTACGCGCACGCGTCCTTGAGCAAGCATCTGTAAGACCCTGGGATAATATGCATGTTCGGCATCATGTATACGCGTCTCAAGTTTGTCGAGCGTCTCTCCGGGAATAATGGGTACCGTATGCTGGAACACTATGGGACCCTTGTCATATTCTTCATTGGCAAAATGAATGGTAATGCCCGTCACCTCATCACCAGCATCGAAGGCATCCTGGATGGCATGAGCACCACGATGCTTGGGAAGCAGGGCCGGATGCAAATTAACCACTCGATTGGGATATGCGTTAAGCAAAACGGATGTAACTTTTCGCATATAACCGGCCATAACGACGTAGTCCACGCCAAGCGAGGCAAAGAGCGAGACCAGTTTCGCATCGACCGATTCGGGATCGGCATAGTCAGCAGGCTTGAAAACGATGACTTCGAGTCCTTCTGAACGGGCCTTTTCGATTCCCTTCGCTGCTTCATTCGACGAAACGACGCATGCGATTTCAGCGTCAAGGTCTTGGGATTTGATCGCATCGATAATGGCGACCATGTTCGTGCCCGTACCCGATATAAGAATAGCGATCCTCATTGGCCGAGCAGGAACGTATCCTTGCGTTTCAGCCATGGTAGATGACCTTCCCTGTCCCCTTGACAACGGTTCCGATGCTAAAGACACGTTCTCCCGTTGTCTCAAGTTGCTTCACTGTGGCATCCGCGAACTCTGGCGGGCAGATGACGCACATGCCGATACCGCAATTGAACGTCTTAAGCGCCTCTTCACGTGAAAGGCCCGCCTTTTCGACCACGTAATCTATGATGGGCACATGATCCCAGCTACCCAGCTCAATCTGCGCATCAACATCACCGTGAAGAGCCCTGTTGAGATTCTCCGTAATACCGCCGCCGGTAATATGTGCAACGGCGTGAACCTGAGGAATCGCGCGCCTGAGTTCGAGAATCGATTTCACATAGATACGCGTCGGCGTAAGCAACGCTTCGAGAACGGACTTTCCTTCAAGTCGATCGTTTGATGCATTGAGCTCGTCTTTCGTCATCTGATCGGTAACTGCACGACGCACGAGCGAATAGCCATTTGAGTGTATGCCCGTCGATGCCAAACCCAAAATGACATCACCTTCTGCAACGTCAGCGGGATCGAGCATCTTCGGACGATCGACGACCCCGACGCAGAAACCAGATAGATCATAATCTCCTGGATCCATGATGCCGGGATGCTCTGCCATCTCACCACCGACGAGGGCACACCCAGCCTGGCGACAGCCCTCAGCGATACCGCCCACGACCTGCGCGACATGAGAACTTTCCAGTTTGCCGATAGCGACATAATCCAAAAAGAACAATGGCTCGGCGCCGCAGGCAAGCACGTCGTTTACACACATGGCGACAAGATCGATGCCCACCGTGTCGTGTTTATCGGCCATCATCGCAAGCGCGAGCTTGGTACCAACACCATCTGTACCGCTCACAAGTATCGGATCATCCATATCCTTGAACGCGGCTGCGGAAAAGAGACCGCCAAAGCCACCGATATCACCAATGACCTCGGGGCGGTAGGTCGATTTCACGCTTGCTCGTATCGCGTCGACGGCACGTGCGCCCTCATCGATATCGACACCGGCATCCTTATATGTGATTTGCTCAGTCATAATATTCCAATCTATTGCATGGCTAGAGCCATTCCAGCTGCAACCGCCTAGCGAATCAGGCTGTCGAGGTTCATCTGCGTTGTTCCCTCGTCACCATTGACCAGCGGGTAGATACCGTCAAGAAAGCTACCCGAAGAGTATTTATGCGGAATATGCACCGCGTACACACCGTTAAAACATGCCGTGCAAAACCCCGCATCCGAACAATCCTCGCAACTCGTTGTGCGCACCGGCACCCCATGCATGCTCGGATCGGGCGCATGCCCTTTCTGCTCGCCTTCCATACCTATAGTGGAAATCAAGCCTGGAAGGCTTAAGAACGCGAGCGAATCAGCGCCAATGAACTCGCATATCTCCTCAACGGATTTGTTCGCGGAAATAAGCTGGCTCTGCGTATCGGTATCGATGCCATAGAAACACGGCCATTTGACTTCAGGAGATACGATGCGCATATGCACCTCGACCGCACCCGCATCACGCAGCATCTGTACCAGCTGCTTGGACGTATTGCCGCGTACGATGCTGTCGTCTATAACGACAATGCGCCTACCTTCTATAGAAGCGCGCATGGGATTGAGCTTTAGGCGTATACCCATACGACGCAGCTCCTGCGTGGGCTGGATAAACGTACGTCCAACATAGCGGTTTTTGACAATCGCCTCTGAATAGGGAATTCCGCTTTCATGCGCATAGCCTATCGCGCCGGGAATGCCACTATCCGGCACGCCTATGCATATATCTGCATCAGCCGGGGCTTCCTGTGCCAGTACACGCCCCATCCAAACGCGCGACTGATAGATCGTCGCCCCCTCGAAAACGCTGTCTGGGCGTGCGAAATACACATGCTCGAATATGCATGCTGTATATCTTCGGGCTGGAACCGCCTGTTCGCAGACAAGCCCTTCGTGATTGACGCGTAGTACCTCGCCGGGTTTCACATCGCGAACATATGTGGCGCCCACGATATCGAGACCGCATGTTTCGCTCGAGACCACATAGCCGCCATCGTCAAATTTCCCCAAAACCAATGGCCTGATTCCGTTAGGGTCTCGAAACGCGTAAAGGGCTGTCGACGTGATGAGCACCATGGCGTAGGCGCCTTCGATAAGCTCCATAGTCTGACGGATGCCCTGACGCATATGATGGCTTTCCTGGGTAAAATAGCCAATGAGCTTTGCAGCGACTTCGGAATCCGTCGCCGACCTAAACCCAATGCCCCGCTCTAAAAGCTCTATGCGCAAGCTGTCGGTATTGACGAGCGTCCCGTTATGAGCCAAGGCGATGATCTCGTCTCCAATTGCAGAAAGATGCGGCTGGGCAGCCTCCCAGGACCCCGCTCCGCCGCTTGTCGAATAACGAGCATGGCCTATAGCGATCTTGCCGGTCAGAGCCGCAAAATCACTCTCTTTGAAAACCTGTGTAACTAAGCCGAGGTCTTTATTGACGACGACGGTGTCGCCATCACCTACGGCGATACCCGCGGACTCCTGGCCACGATGCTGCAGAGCCTGTAAGCCAAAATACGCGAGTCTCCCCACATCTTTGTTTTCATCGTATATGCCAAAAACGGCGCACTCGTCATGCAGGTGGTCATCTTCGAATTCTTCTGAAAAGCACCCGGCGGCTTGATCTTGCTGAATTGCGGCATCCACGGTAATAATGCCTCTTAAAGACCCAGGGCTTTTTTAAGAGACGATACACGCCTTCGGGAAACAGGGATCTGCTCGTCTTCCCCATTAAGCGTCAGCAAGAGCGTTCCGCCGCTGACTGAATCGACCTCGCTTACGCATGATAGGTTCACAAGATAACGACGGTGTACGCGGAAAAACCCAAGTGGCTCGAGCTTGGCTTCAAGCTGGGCAAGCGATACCGTAGACAAATAACGATCATTTTCTGTATGTAAATAGGAATAATCGTCTTTTGCCATCACAAAATGAATCTTGCTAGCAGGTATGAGCAGCTTTTTGCCGCCCTTTTCAACAGGAATACGCTCGTTGGTCGTCGATCGGCCTTGTGCTGAAATAAGCTGTTTAACCTTATTGACAGCAATCATCAGGCGGTCTGTCTCAACAGGCTTCACCAGATAGTCTGTCGCATTGACCTCGAACGCCTTAACAGCGTGCTCGCTGTATGCAGTAACGAATATGACAAAAGGCGGGTACTTGAGCTTGGTCAGCGCTTCTGCAAGCTGCAGTCCATCGACACCCGGCATATTCACATCAAGAAACATGATGTCTGCACCAACGTCTTTGAGCTTCTCTATAGCCTCGCGGACATTTGCCGCTTCGGCCGCTACTTCGACTTCTCCTGTTTCATCGAGAAGAAACCGCAGCTCGGAACGCGCGGGTGCCTCATCATCAACAATAATCGCCTTGAGCATAGACTGTCTCCTTCTTGCTACAACGTCCAGATTCTATCATCAAACACCAAAACGTAGAGTGAACATTGAGTTTCGCATCTGGCAATTATTCAGATAATGCCAAATCATCACAGCTTCCACCATAGAGTAGTTCTTCGTTCTCAACCGAAACACCTTGTTCAAGCAGGGCATCGTAAAGGCTCAGGTACACAGTGGTGCCTTCTCCCAGCTTCGAATCGACATACAGTCCGGAAATAGCACCAAAATATGCCTTGAGCCTTGCGTTTACATTCTTCAGCGCAATACCCATGCCCGTCTTCGAGCCACCTTCAACAAGATTTTCGAGTTTGTCGGGCGAAATACCGACACCGTCATCCGCAATCGAGATTATGACGCTATCGGCAGCTCGAATTACCTTGACATTGATGTACAGGGCGCTTCCATCATCCCTTCTTCCATGTCCAACCGCATTTTCCACGATGGGTTGCAGCACAAAAGACGGGACTTGCAACTGATCAAGACCTGGCTCCATATCGATATGCAGGCGAATCGCATCCTCGCCAAACCGAGCTTTCTGAAACATCAGGTAGCGCTCGGTCTGCTCGATTTCTTTTGAAAGCGGAATCAGGTCCTCGGAATTCTCAAGCAGGCGGCGATAGTAGATGGCAAATTCGCGAAGCATGGTACGCGCCTTTACTGGATCGGTGCGCGTGATCGCGGCAATGGTATTGATCGTATTGAAGAGAAAGTGAGGATTGATCTGTGCCTGCAGGGCCTTTAATTCCATGCGTGCCGCAAGTTCTGTCTGCTGTTGCAGATACGAAAGCGAAAGCTGCGTTGAAAGCAATTGGGCAAATCCCTCTGCAATCGCTTTTTGATTTTCTCCAAGCTTACGTGGGGAACGATAATAAAACTTAATAGTCCCCACGATCCGCTTATTGACGACAAGTGCTACAACGATTCCAGCCCTGAGTTTGCCAGAATCCTTTGAGAAGCCGACTTCTTTGGACGATTCCATAATGCGCGTAATGCCGTCTTCGAGCGTTTCACGCGTACTCTCCGTCTGAATAGCGGAATTTAAATTATGGTTGCCCTTGTCGAGACCGGAAAAACCGAGGATTTTCTCGCGATTGGTAATTGCAACGGCGTCTGCCAATGCTGCAGGCAATAGCAAATCGCATACTGCCTGCGCAGAATGGGCATCAAGACCCTCACGCATGAATGTCACCGTCTTGCTTGCAAGGTCCAGCGTCTGGTTGGACTGCCGCGCTCGCGCATGATCTGATATGCCGGCGACGCGCAAGGCGACGAAGGTCAAGACGAACATGCCGATAATAGCGAAGAGCGAGATAGCTGGAGATATCGTGTCGTAATACACCACACCCAGCACCGCAAAGATGCTGAACAGGACGTAGCAGATAGTGAGCATGACGATGCTCATCGTCCTCTGCATATCCATATCTGCTGCTCCCGCCTATTCGGCCTTTACGGCAGAAAACCTTCCAGTGAATCCAGCTCCCGAACTCTGGACCGTGCGATCGCTACCAAGCTGCGCCGCAAGCGGGGAATTCGACCACATACCGCGAACGATGTTGGGCCACTGGTGTTGAAACTCGAAGTAATTCGCACAGTTATCGCGGGCGAATATGCTCGCGTCCTTAATCGCCTTGTTTCCGATATGCCAGTATTCTGAGTGCTCTTCATGCCCAATGGCACGTAGATACGACGTGAAGCGGGCACGTCGATGAATCGACGGGTCGAGCCAGGGACCGGGATACGGATCAAGCGCAGATGGGACGATCTGCATGAGGTCTATCTGAGTCTTTGCAAACTCGATTTTGCGAACCTCGTAAAACCAACGATAAACATCTTGTTCGAAACGTGTCGATTGCTGGGCATCCTCTGGCGGAAGATGCCTGAGGCTCAACTGGTTGTCAAACCAGACATCGCTGCCATACATGCGCGCATTGATGAGATAGTCGAGGTCCTCGCCTCGGGCAATCCACGGATCAAACGCAACACTGCCGTATGCATCGGCATGCAATACCATGCAGCCTCCGCAGCAGACATTCGAGCGAGTAAATCGCGGCCCACGCAAAGCTCCGCCTATGTAGTCATTGAAATCTGCCGCCTTGTTCCAATAGCGGTCATACCAGGGAAGATCCTCATGCGCCTTGGGGCTATCATAGCTGTCATAAAAATAGCCCGTTTTCGCGGTGATGATTGATCCTGACGGCGTCTTGCAGGCAATGCCGTGAACCGCACGCTCAAGAAAATCCGGATCCGGGACCACTTCATCATCATCGATGAAGACAACCGTATCGTGCCCGAAGATGGAAGCAACGATAAGACCAAGGTTACGAATCGCTCCGTACCCCGTAAGACACGCCGCTTCTTTATATTCGCCTGCACCAATCTGCTCAAACCGACGGTGGATATGACGCATCTCGGACTCGCCTATAACGATGATGTTCATGTCGCTAAAGTGATCGACAATACCGCGCACACGCTCGACCGCCTGGTTTTCTACGCCTGATTCTGCAGCCACGAGCAAGATGATTCGGTCTACGCCGACGACTTTGCGAAGCGATTCGAGGCAACGTGGAAGCTCACCGTTTTGGTCGATTGACGTCATGTGGTCATAGGCCACGTCCCGGTTAACCGAACGTCCTGAACGACGCCCGCACCAAAAGGTCGGAATAACAATGGCTGGGTTCAAGTTCATATGAGATGTCTCTCCTCAAAACCGTCACACGAGGCAACGGTCATGCACTAATTGGGCAGAACCCTTATAGATTAACACCTAAGTCGTGCAAACACTGTGCTTTTCACGCGAAGATTTGTCTCGTGCGACAAAAGAGCCTCATGCGATGGAAAAACTGACCGAGCGTTCGCGTACATCGACGAAATCAACTCGCACGCGCAGCTGCTGTCCCAAACGGTACGTTCGCCCCGTTTCCTCGCCCACGAGCACCTGCGACTTCGAGTCGAACATGAACTTCTCGTCATGCAAGAAATCGAATCGGACAAATCCTTCGAGCGTGGTTTCCAGGCGGACATACAGCCCACGTGCGGTAACCGTCGATATCGTCCCTATATAATCTTTCCCGATATTGCCCTGTAGATGCTCGCAGAGCTTGAGTTCGACGCTATCGCGCTCCGCCTCCTGCGCAAGACGCTCCATTTTCGAGGAATGTCGTGCAAGCCACTCGAGTTGATCTTCCATGGCGTGCGGATCTTTTAATAGACGATGCACCATCAAATCGGGATAGCGCCGTATGGGGCTCGTGAAGTGACAGTAATGTTTCGAAGCGAGCCCAAAATGCGCTTTGGGCTCCGTGCTGTATACAGCACGTTCCATCGAACGCAAAACCATGTAATTGATGAGGGGCTCTTCGGGCTTTTCCCGAGCATCCCCCAAAACCTGTTGAAACGCTCCTGGATCCCCCGATGCAAGACCGCTGATTTGATAACCAAGTTCCTTAAGCTGAAGCAGCAGCGCTTCAAGGGCCTGAGCTTGCGGAGCTTCATGGACACGATAGACAAACGGGCCTGCAAGTTTGAACATATGCGTTGCAACGACCTCATTGGCAAGTATCATCGCCTCTTCGATCATCGATGTCGCATCAGTCTTACGGCGCAAGTCGACACGTGTAACCTGCCCGTCATCATCAAGAACGGGCTTTGCCTCGACCGAATCGAAATCAAGCGCCCCTCGATTCTCGCGTATTTTCTCAAGCTTCTTCGCAAGGGCATCGAGCTGGCGCAGCTTCGCCGCGTGCGGCTCATCGGCAGCCCCGTCTAGAATCGTTTGAACCTCGTCGTAATTGAAACGCCTGCCGCTGCAAATCACGCTTGGGTATATTTCGTAACGCACGACATGCGCCGATGCATCTAGAAATATGTCACACGTCATAGCAAGACGGTCTTGTCCGGGTTTGAGCGAGCAAATATCGTTGCTAAGCGCTTCTGGAAGCATGGGCAACACGCGATCGACAAGATAGACACTGGTAGCCCGATTACGCGCGTTGATATCAATGGGGCTATCCCATGCTACATAGCTCGACACGTCGGCTATGTGAACGCCCAGACGAAGCATTCCCCCAATCTCATCTAACGAAATCGCATCATCATAATCTTTGGCATCGATAGGATCGATAGTGAATATATTGCGGGTGCGCAAATCGCGTCGGTCAGGTTCAGCAAGAGCTCTATCGACATCAAGCGAGATTGTCCTGGACTGTTCAAGTGCCTGAGCGCTGAATTCGGTAGACAAGCCAAGATTGTGGATGATGATATCAACGTCTATGCCGGGCTGATCTGCCTGACCAAGAACCTCAACAACGTAACCTTCCATGGGAGCATGCCGCGCAGGATATGCCGTAATACGCGCCAAAACCACATCGCCATCACGTGCGTTCCCGATTTGGCCAGAAGTAACGAACAAATCATGTCGTACACGGGGATCTTGAGCCACGACAACCGCAATCGGGTCATTGACCTCAAGGATGCCCGTTATATATTCCGTAGCGCGGCTGATGACCTGGGAAACGGAGGCAGTCCTCCTATCCGAACCGCTCAGATCGTGGGAGCTTATTCGGAGCTCGACCCTGTCACCGGGCATAGCACCACCCAAGCGTCCTTTTGGAATAAAGAAACTGCCCTCGTCCGTATCGCAGAATGCATAGCCATGCGCGTTAATCTCAATGGGCCCGACGGGGCCCACGCAGGGCCGCGATGCAGACTTGCCGTGCCGGCGTTTCCTTCCCCGCCTGACGCGCTGTGCCATGCTGGTCACCATCCGCTATTCATCATGCGAGGCTTTGTCGAATTCGTCTTTGAAGCTCTTGAACATCCCCGAAGCTTTGCCTATCTGCTGGCCAAAGAGATTTGCCGCCTTGTCGACGCCGATGTATTCGCCCTGCGCCTCGGCTTCACGTTTTTTCTCTTCATGCTTTGCAGCAGCGTCGTTAACCTTCTCGCGAACGTCTCCAAGCGCCTCGCCCGCTTTATAGGCGCCGCCGTTTATAGCCTCTTCCGCTTTTTTGGTGGTATCAGATGCGACGTGCTTGGTCTTTGCCCATGCAACACCCGCCTTGGCAGCAGCTCCGCCCGATTCCTCGACTTCTCCGACACTGTCTTCGACAACGATGCAGCCATCGCTGTAGCCCAAGATCTTTGATGCAGAGATATCAGAACTGCCGAGTATAATCCGATTCGATACACCTGCGGATATATCTATGTGGTCGAGCTCGCCTGTCTCATCATCGAAAACCACGTTACTCACAGACCCCAAATCTCTGCCTGCCGTGGTTTTAACCGGCATATTTTCCCACATAATGCATCGGTCATAATCAACACCGATACGCTTGCAGAACTCTCGGTCCCATGAATCCGCAGCGCTACTCGCACAAAAACCGCCCTCTACCCGCTCGAGACGATCAAATGCAACAAAGCGATCTTTGCGTTTGATCATAAGAAGCAGGTCAGGGCGTTTTATTACAAAGCCCACAACAGTGGGCTTTGTAGGATGAAAGACAACGGCCCGTATACGCCCGCATTTTCTTAATCGTCCCTTTTTATCGCGTGTATAGACACGCAGTTTATGTGCTTCGTCAGAAGAGAGCATATGCGATTAACAGTCTCTACTCGCCCAAATCTATTCGGCAGGCGTTTCTGCCTCTTCGACTACGTCGGACACATCAGCAGCAACATCTTGAGCTGCACTGTTGCGCGTAATCTGTTCGGCAATACGATCGCGAGCCTCGTTAATCTTCTCACGAATATCATCGGCACCGGGATTGGGCATTTCACCGACACTGCGTACCTTGCTGCGCACGTTGTCAGCCGTCTGCTGGAAAACCTGCTCGCCATGCGCGGAATAGTAATCAATCTTATCAGCAACGATTTCACGATTACGCTCGCCGGAATTTGGCGAGAGAAGCAGAGCGGCGAGCGCTCCGGCAGCTGCACCACTGACAAAAACCAAAGGTTTGTTCATGTTATCCACGCCCTTCCTGGGTTTTCATTCTGCCTGTACCACCACAAGAACATTGTTGCTAAAGAGTACCATCACCACCCGCGAGCATGAGCGAAAACTTGCAATTTTCAACGTTTCCCGACGAATACGTTGACCGACCGACCGTTAAACCGGAACAACTTTCTCGCGCACAAGCGCAAACTGGCCCGGCCCGACTTTAAGGCAGACAGGGCACACAAACGTATCCATATCGGTACCCTTGGGCACTTCTGCCTGATATCCACAAAACGTGCAACGCCATATTTGGATGATCTTCTCACTTTTCTGTTCTTGGTCATGTTTGATCGGCGGCGCGTCTTGTTTAACCTTATCTTCCATACCTGGGGCAATGGGAACTCCCCCCGCAGTAAACACGGGGACTTGAGCAGGCGGAGCAGCAATGGGCTTAACCGCGCCGACGATGGGGACAGGCTGAGGAGCAACCTGATGCAGCTCGGCCATGACAGGCTCTTCCGGGTTGCGAATCGAGTCGACTATGGCCCGTACAAGCGTATCGAGCTCTGCATCTTGCTCTGTGGTCATGCGAGATTTGATCGTGAACAGATCCCCCACAGTTTCTGCCTCGGGAATCTTTTCGATCGCCTTCATCATCTTTTTACCGGCGATAGGTCCCCAACTGCCATTTTGGATAAACGAAAAACGTCGTTTGCGCAGGTTGTGATCAACCATGGAATCAACAAGTTCGTTCATCTTGGGAAAGACGCCAGCGTTGTAGGTAACGGAGGCAAGCACGATATTGCTGACACGAAACGCATCAGACAGCACGTAGCTTGGATCAGTCATCGAAAGATCATAGAGCGCTAGGTCGTGTATACCGGCATCACTTAATTTGAAGGCAAGCTTCTCGGCGACATCTCTGGTTCCACCATAGACAGAAGCATATGCAATGACGACTGCATCATCTTCTGGTTCATAGCTTGCCCATTTGCGATACTTTCCGACCAGGTCCCCAATATGATCGCGCAGAATCGGGCCATGCAGCGGGCAGATCATCTTGATATCCAGCGTATCGGCCTTATCAAGGAGCTCATTTACCTGCGTGCCGTATTTGCCGACAATATTCGTGTAATAACGACGCATCTCATCGAGCAACTCTGTCTCGAAATCATACATATCGTCGAAAAGGCGGCCGTCAAGCGCACCGAAACTACCAAATGCATCTGCAGAGAATAGTATCTTGTCTTCAACATCGTAGGTAACCATGACCTCAGGCCAATGGACCATGGGCGCAAGAGCGAAAGCAAGCGTATGCATGCCGGTGGAAAGCGAGTCGCCGTCTTCCATCACAATCGTGCGATCTTCAAGATCGGGACCGAAGAATTGGCCGATCAGGCGTGCGCAGACCTTGGTGCAGACCAGTTTCGCATTTGGATGTTGTCGTGCAACGGTACCAAGCGTCGCACTGTGATCGGGCTCCATATGCTGGACGATGATGTAATCGAGGTCACGGTCGTCGAGCAGATAGTCGAGTGTCTCGAAAAACCGTTCTTCTACCGCCCTGTCGATGGTGTCAAACAGAACGGTCTTTTGGTCAAGCAGGAGAAAGTTATTATATGCCATACCCTTGGGCACGGGATGATGGCCCTCAAATATACCGAGGCGTTTATCATCCCCGCCAATCCAGTACAGGCCCTTTGCCAGCTCTTGTTCGCAGTGCATGCGCCCTCCTTAGACCACGGGATGTGTGTTCGCTGATTATAGCACCTTTGAACACGCTATTTCAGTCAAGAGGGGCTAACGATCAACGCAGTTTCACAAGCTTGGAGACAAGATCCTGGATACAAGGTCTTTCGAATGCCTGAGGATTCACAATCCATGCGATTATCGCGCACGCATCACTTGCCGACTGCAGGGCCACGAAATCATTTACAAACGTGACCGTTGTGCGCATGAGCGCATATCCTTGGGAAGCGGTGGTATCGAGCTCTTCGAGCCACGACGTATGCCCCGTGAAATGTCTGGCAGTGTTCGATGCCTGACCTTGGAGCTCGATGATGATGTGCTCGAGCAGATGAGGAAGCTCAGTCCCCACCAGCTCTTCGCCGAAGCTTCCATCCCCAAACCCATTTACGCACACATGATGAGCGAGATTCGGCAACAAGCCAAGCACGCGATCCGCTTGTTCGCCTGTCACGTGAAGCGTATCAACGGCTGCTGCGACCTCGAGGTCGAGAGCCCCGCGTCTTACCCGCACATGTCTGATAACTATGGATTGCATAAGCCTATGTTAGCTTATAACGCGATACTGCAAATCCCCAACGCCATCGAAGCCCAGTGCCGTGGCAACGGCAGGCTGCAAATCGATATCGCGGCCAGCGATATACGGGCCACGGTCGCAGACGGTAGCGTTAACCACTGTGCCGTCATAGACAATCTGGATCTTCGTTCCCAGAGGAAGCGTTTTGTGCGCGACGCCCATAGACGTCTCGGTCACCGTCGAGCCATCCGAGCAACCCGAGCCCATGAGCCCGTCACCGATACCGTATGTGCTTGCCCCGCAGGTGGTCCATTCAACGGTTTCGTCAAGATTAGGCAGGTATCCAGCAGCATCGACCGAGCCGCCTGTTGCGAGCGTCGCATCGTCGACTACCCCTGCTATAACATCGGCAATAACTCGTCCGGCAACGGGGCCGGCGCTGTTAGCGGCCGCTGAAGCCGATTCGGCCGCAAGGGCAGGTGCACCCGCACTTAATACAAGTGCACCTGTAATCCCAAATACAGCCAGCGTTTTTGCTACGTTTAGATTCATATCTCTTCCATGTTCGTTCTTCGTTTTCGCTTCGTTTGCGTTGCAACGGCTAAAAACCCTAACCAAGGAGAATTGACCATGCAAGCGATTGTGTTCGCCTTGTGAATGTCAATACGCCTTCTGCTTGTTTTTTATGGAGAACAGAGCTGAAATCGAACGAATTATGAAGGGGATGTGTAGAAAATGCCGCTCGGAGGCTGTCGAAAAAAGGCCCGAAACACCGCATAAGGAAGTTTCGGGCCCATTCTTGGTGCAGTATTGTTTTAAACGTCAGCCCTCAGCAAGCTCTTGTTTATAGCCAGAGATCGCTTCTCGATACTGCGGCATCGAGACGCCGAGAATCTGAGTAGCAAGGATCGCAGCGTTCTTGGTCCCATTGATAGCAACGCAGGCAAGCGGAACGCCCGTTGGCATTTGAACCGTCGAGAGCAGCGAATCCATTCCACCCAGATCGCTTGTCTTCATGGGAACCGCGATTACGGGAAGCGGCGTATGGGAAGCAACGACGCCGCCCAAGGCTGCCGCCTTGCCGGCACCGGCAATAATGACTTTGAGACCACGTTTCTCGGCACTCAGAGCCCACGTGCGCACGTCATCCGGGTTACGATGCGCCGAATGAATAACGAATTCATAGGGCACCCCGAATTTTTCGAGCATTTCCTTGCACCCATCGAAGGCCGGGGCATCCGACTTCGACCCAAGAATAATTCCAACGAGCGGCTTTGCATCTGACATGGAAATTCTCCTTTATAGCCTATGACGCAACGCGTCGCAGATAAGTGCCGAAATCATCGTTTTCGAATCTTCGATGCGCCCATCGAGGACAGAATCTATGAGACATTCGAGGCTTACCCATTCAACGGACAAAAATTCATCATCATCTGGATGCGCCTTGCCTGCATGCAGGTCAGTCGCCATATAAATGTGGATGATCTCATCGCTATACCCAGCGGCAGGTGCAAAAGACGCAAGGTGGCGAATGTTGTCGGCTGTATAGCCGGTTTCCTCTGACAGCTCGCGCTGCACCGCATTCGCTGGGTCTTCGCCTGCATCGAGCTTTCCTGCCGGAACCTCGATGGTCACGCGCTCGAGTGCCGTTCTATACTGACGGACAAGAAGTATCCGGCCTTCGTCGTCGAGCGCTATCACGCACACGGCTCCTGGATGCCTGATAACCTCATGGACTTTCCTGTTCCCATTGGGAAGCTCGATATCAACTGTATCGACCTTTAAGAGCCGACCATCGAACACACGCTGGGACCCAATGATCTTTTCTTCGAGCGAGCTATCTTCGAAATGCTCGATCAGCTTTCCCATGCGCTTCGACCCCTCATGGCGCGTGCGCCAATGTCACGACGCATGAACTTTCCATCCCAATCTATCAAATCGCATGCTGCATAGGCTTTATCACGTGCATCCTGGAAACTGTCGCCTAGTGCTGTCACGTTGAGCACGCGCCCGCCATTAGTTACGACCCGACCATCTACAAGCTTCGTGCCTGCATGATATACACGAACGCCTTCCAGGGCATTTGCTGCATCAATGCCCGTGATTTCGAAGCCCTTCTTATATGATCCAGGATATCCCGCGCTCGCCAGCACCACGCTCACCGCCCATTCGGGCCTCCATTCGAGCTTGACCTCGTCAAGACGCTGCTGCGCAGTCGCAACCATGACATCGACAAGATCGGTTTTAAGACGCGGTAGGATAACTTGGGTTTCCGGATCGCCGAATCGCGCATTGAACTCGAGAAGTTTGGGGCCTTCGGGGGTAAGCATGAAACCGCCATAGAGAACACCGCGATAATCAATACCCTCTTCACGCAGGCCGGCAACCGCACGCTCCATGACATCGACCATAATCTCATGCTCTTCGTCAGTGACGATGGGGACGGGCGAATAGACGCCCATGCCGCCTGTATTGGGGCCTTCGTCACCTTCGTAAGCTCGTTTGTGGTCTTGTGATGGCGCCATAGGCACTACGGTGATGCCATCGGTAAAGGCGAGCATCGAGCATTCGGGGCCCGTAAGCATCTCTTCGACGACAACCGTCGAACCAGCTTCGCCGAAACGGCCATCGAAACACTCGCATATCGCCTCTGCTGCCTCATCCTTCGTCTGGGCGACCGTCACCCCTTTTCCGGCAGCAAGGCCATCTGCTTTTATGACGATCGGGGCACCTTGCTCGTTCAGATAGGCAAGCGCCGAATTCGAATCGGTAAAGGTCCCATAAGCGGCAGTCGGCAGATTGTATTTCATCATGAGCCGTTTCGAAAAATCCTTCGACCCTTCGAGCCGGGCGCCGGCGGCACCTGGTCCAAAGCAATCGATACCGACGGCACGCACGACATCAGCAACACCAGCGACCAACGGGGCCTCTGGACCGATAACGACTAGCTCGCAATCGTTTTCCTGTGCAAAATCGGCAACCGCCTCGCCGTTTTCAGTCTCAAGCTCGATGTTTTTTCCCAGTGCTGCGGTACCGCCGTTACCGGGAGCGATAAAAAGCCGATCGCATTTAGGCGATTTGGCGAGCGCAGATGCAATAGCGCACTCTCGTCCACCAGACCCCAACAGCAGAATGTTCATCGTAGATCCCTTTCTCGAAAACAAGGCCCAACAATATGGCATACGCCATACCTGACGCTCTGGCTATTTCCAACTTCTCATAATGGTCTGTTCGCGATCGGGACCGACCGTGACGATGCTGATGGGCACGCCCGCAAGCTCTTCGAGGCGCTCGACATAATCACGCGCCGCCTGTGGAAGCTCATCGTAGGCACGGCAATTCGAAATATCGCATTGCCAGCCCGGCATCTCCTCATAGATAGGTTTGGCATGGTGAAACGCCGTTTGTTGGCTGGGCACGTTTTCATAACGGACGCCATCGGCCTCATATGCCGTACATATCTTGATGGTGTCAACGCTTCCCAAGACGTCCAGCTTGGTAAGAGCGATATCGGTAAGACCGTTGACGTCTGCCGCATAGCGGATAACCACCGCGTCATACCAGCCACACCGACGCTTACGGCCGGTCGTCACTCCAAATTCGTGACCCGCTTCACCAAGCGTATCACCATAGGAATCAAATAACTCGGTGGGGAATGGGCCGCTTCCGACACGCGTCATATACGCTTTGGCGATACCCAGGACCTTGTCAATGCGCGTCGGCCCAACACCCGCACCCGTCATCGCCCCTCCAGCAGTGCAATTGCTTGAGGTGACAAACGGATAGGTGCCGTGATCGATATCGAGCTGAGTCGCCTGAGCACCCTCGAAAAGCACGGACTTTCCTGCGCGCATTTCGGAATTGAGCAGCTGGCTGCCATCCACGACGTGTTTGCGAATCATATCGGCATAGCCAAGGTATTCTTCGGTGATCTGATCGACCGTATACGTGGGCATATCGTAGACCTCGCGCAAGATGTCGTTCTTGACGGCAAGAGCTGCCTCTATCTTTTCACGCAACATCTTCGCATCGAGCAAATCTTGAACTCGGATGCCATAACGCGCATATTTATCCTGATAACAAGGGCCTATGCCACGCTTGGTCGTACCAATCTTATTGGCTCCCAGACGCGCTTCAGACGCACCATCGAGAACGCGATGGTAAGGCATTATGACATGCGCATTGCAGCTGATGAGCAAACGCTCGCATGAGATGCCCTTATCTTCAAGGCTCCGCATCTCCTCACACAAGACTTTGGGATCGATAACGCACCCGTTGCCGATAAGCGGCGTAACGCTTTCGTACATGATTCCAGATGGGATAAGGTGAAGCGCAAGTTTTGTATCACCGTAGATAACGGTATGCCCCGCATTGTTCCCACCTTGGAACCTGACAACGTAATCATAGTTGCTGGCAAGAAGGTCGGTGACTTTGCCCTTGCCCTCATCGCCCCACTGGGTTCCTACCAATACAGTACCCGACATGCGCATCTCCTTTTAAGAAGCTTACTTTCAAATGAGCAGACCGCGCCCTATTGTAGCTAATCATCGAGACGCGGCATCTGGGACAGCCCCAAACGTTACATTAGTAGCGGTCGTCGGAATGGGCGAGATTATCAAAACGTGTGAAATCGCCTTGGAACGCAAGGCTCACCGTTCCGATGGGGCCATTACGATGCTTGGCAACAATGACATCTGCTGTTCCATAAGGCGGACGTTCTTCTTGATCTGCCTCTTTCTCAGATAACGAACGATCGAGGAACATAACGATATCGGCATCCTGCTCGATAGCGCCTGATTCACGCAAATCAGAAAGAATGGGACGCTTGCCCTGACGCGATTCGACCGCACGAGAAAGCTGCGAGAGCGCGATGATGGGCATGTCCATTTCCTTGGCAAGAATCTTAAGACCACGGGAAATCTCGGCAATCTCGACCTGCCTCGATTCGGTTCGCGAATTCTGCGGCTGCATGAGCTGGAGGTAGTCGACGATGATCATACCCTTGCCCGGCTCAACATGGCGTAGCTGACGGCGCGCCTTAGCACGCACCTCGAGAATCGACGCACTCGGGGTATCATCCACCCAGAGTTTGAGTTTGGAAAGCGTATCCGAAACCGTGACCAGCGTCGTCCAATCTTGTGCCGACATCTGCCCTGTCTGCATCTTCTTCGCATTGATGCGCGTCTCTGTCGAGAGAACACGTTGGATAAGCTGATTTGCCGACATCTCAAGCGAGAAGAAGGCGACGGCCGTGCCAAGCTGCGCAGCGCGGCTTGCAATATTCAGCGCAAGGGCAGTCTTTCCCACAGAGGGACGCGCAGCCAAGATAACCAGATCGCCACCGCGTAACCCCCCGAACAAATCATCCAGATCGTTAAAACCGGTACGTACGCCTCGATATTTGGTCTTCGTATTAGCGAGTTCTTGCAATTCGTTAAACGTCTCGACAACAAGCGAATCGATGCGTTTGAAATTTGTCGCAACCCGACGATTGGTTACTTCGAAAAGGAGTTTCTCGGAAGTTTCCACAACTTCGTCAAGGTCATCGGGAGCGTCGTAGCCAAGCGAGGTGATTCGCACCGCGGCGCCGATAAGGTCGCGCAGCATAGCTTCGCGTTTAACGATTTCTGCATGATGAGCCCAGTTTGCAAGAGCGTAGGTGTTGTTGCCAAGCTCGACGATATAGGCCTTGCCGCCCACCGCGTCAAGATCGCCGCGGCTCTTGAGCCTGTCGGCAAGCGAAAGCTGATCGATGGGAACGCCCTTGTTATAGAGCTCTTCCATCGCCTCGAAAATCTTACGATGAGCCGGCCGGTAGAATTCATCTGCCTTGAGTTTCATCATCGCTTCTTCGACGACCTCGCTATCAAGGCCAAGAAGCATGGCCGCGAGTACCGCCTTTTCCGCGTCGATGTCCTGGGGCATGATGCGTTCGATATTGCTGTTCTGATTCGATGTGTATGCGAGCTCTGGCATAAGTACGGTCTATCCCCTATCTAGCAGTTCTCCCCTGCTGTACTACCATACCCGTTTGATGCGACATAGATTTGCAGGGTTTTCAAAATCAACAGCCCGTGTGGAGAGACCCAAACGACCAACGGGGGAAATTCTGAGTTTTCCACTTATAAACGGATTTTGCAGCTTTTTTGAGATTCGCTTTTCCCGGGGCTCTCATGCGCAAGCTCCTGAGACTCCCCTTCCCATACCCAAAACAACGCTTCTAGATATGGGGCGGAATATCTCCGTTTTCGTCTGCGGGCGCTAAGGTTTCGGCGGCCTGTTGCTCGAGCATGCGGTTTATCGCATTGACGTAAGCCCTGCCCGAACTCACGGTAATATCATTATCGCTTCCGCGGCCCGTGAATATGGACCCATCGGGTGCCATAATACGAACCGTCACCTCGCCAAGAGCATCGATACCGCGCGTAACGCTTTGCACCGAGTATTCCATGAGGTCATTTTCTGCCTTGACCACCTTGTTGATCGCCGAATACATGGCATCGATCGGCCCGACGCCCATCTCGCACACCGTATGCGTATTGCCCTGCGCATCCGTCATGGTCACGGTTGCTGTAGGCACAAGCGTCTGACCGCAAGATATCTGAACGGCATCGAGCTTGTATATGGCGTTTTCATTTCTGTCATGCTCATCTATAAGCGACAGAAGATCCTCGTCGTAGATATTGCTCTTCTGGTCTGCCAGTTCGAGGAACGCAGCGTGTATCTGTTCGAACTTTTGATCTGGGATATCCGTATATCCCAGATCTTCGAAACGCTTTCGCAACGCTGCATGCCCGCTACGAGCCGTGAGAACGATCTGGCTTCCAGCAGCGCCGACATCTTCGGGAAAGACGATTTCATACGTTGAACGATTCTTGAGAACACCGTCTTGATGGATACCAGAACTGTGAGCAAAAGCGTTTGCACCGACAATGGCCTTGTTGGGCTGGACGCTCATTCCCGAAATCGACGAGACAAGACGGCTGGCACGTGACAACTCCTGCGCATTGATATCTGTATGGGCATCCAGCTCGCCGCCATGCATCTTGATGGCCATAACGACTTCTTCCATCGCGGCGTTGCCCGCACGCTCACCCAATCCATTAACAGTGCATTCAACTTGGGTGGCACCCGCTCGAACGCCTGCAAGCGAAAGCGCGGTCGCCATGCCAAGATCGTTATGACAGTGCACAGACACGCAGACATCCTCTATGCCGTCCACATGCTCCATAAGATACTCGATACGTTTCCCGAACTCGTGCGGCATGCTATAGCCCGTCGTATCTGGAATATTCAGCACGGTTGCGCCGGCCTTGATTACCGCTTGCATCATCTTCGCAAGATCCTCGTAGGCGGCACGTCCCGCGTCTTCTGCATAAAATTCAACGTCTTCAACGTATCTTTTCGCATGTCTGACAGCCGCGACACCACGATCTATGGCCTCTTCAAGGGTGATTCCTTTGAACTTGTACGCAAGATGCTCAGGAGAGACGCCGATGCCGGTATGTATACGGGGGCGCTTGGCAACTGCGAGCGCTTCTGCGCAAACATCTATGTCATGTTCAACCGCACGTGTAAGCCCACATACGATGCACTTGTCTCCTACGATTTTCGCAATATCTTGGACGGATTTAAACTCGCCGGGGCTCGAAACAGGAAACCCGGCTTCTACCACATCAACGCCCAAACGCAGAAGTTGGCGTGTGATGACGATTTTTTCCTGCGCATTCATGCTCGCGCCCGGTGACTGCTCTCCGTCGCGTAACGTGGTGTCGAATATAGCGATTTTGCGCGTCATGCCATCTCCTTGGATGTGCATACAGATGGATTCATTGTAACGGTACGCAGGTGAGACTGTGCCCTGATTCAGAATGAGTATAATAATTCGCGCGCTTTCTTTACAGCGTAAAATACACGAATCGTTGCAGACGCGATACAAGCGCGCCTCGCATGTATCCCGGAATCGGAGCTAGATGCACGAGAACATAACAAAGACTTGGCGCATTGCACGCATCGCGATCCTTGCCGTATTCGTGGCAGCACAGGTTCTCTTTGCCGTCACACACGAATCCTGGCAAGATGAAGCCCAGGCGTGGCTTATCGTACAGAATCTCAACCTGCCCGAAATATTCTCCCTGCTCAAGGTCGAGGGGCATCCTGCGCTCTGGTATCTTGTCTTGTTCCCGTTTGCAAAGCTCGGCGCGCCAATGCTCACGATGCGTCTGATCAGTTGTGCGGCCGTAGGCATAGCAGCATGGCTCCTGCTCTGGCGTTCGCCATTTCCACATTTCATTCAGGTTTTTATTCTCCTGTCTGCACTCTTCACTTACTACCTGCCTGTCATTTCGCGAAGCTACGCCCTGGCCCTGCTTCTCATCGTTGCAGCAAGCGCCTGCTACAAGCACCGCTTGGAGCACCCTGTTCAATTCGGCATCATCGCCGCACTTCTGTTCCAAACACACGTCATTCTCATGGGGCTCGCGCTGGGCATGATCGTCATCCTGGCGCTGGACTGTATCTCGAAATCAAATGCAAGCCGGAGGGCATGGATTGTTGCCGGAATAGCTATCGCGCTTTTGGGAATGATTGCAACGTACCTTGAGCTGAGCGGAGGTGCAGCAAGCTCAAGCTTGGCGGATAAAATCCTCCCGCTTCTTGCAAATCCATTGAGTCTGTTCACCACGCTTATGGGCGACTTGGCCGTCAATCTTGCAAGCTATGGCGTATTACCCGCTCCTTGGCGCAGGCTCGAATACGTTCTTCTCCTGGCGCTTACATTTGCATCGCTGCTCTTACCGCTTATCTTTGCTCCCAAACGCAATTGGCGCGCTTTTTTGCTCGCGTTCTTTGGATTAGGGGCACAGCTTGCTATTTCCGTTTTCGTGTATTACTCCATAAACCAACGCACGTTGTTCTTCTGGGCCATACTGCTGCTTACGTCCTGGATTGTTCTAGATGATGCTGCGCCCATGAAACACAGCGGCGTTGTGAAAAATACCTACATTGCGCTATTCACCGCTTTCTTTATTTTCACGGCGCCCGTTGCCTGGTACAGCGCAATCCAAGACGTTCGTTTGCCCTATTCCGGATCTGTCGATATGGGAAGTTATCTTGAAAGTGAGGTCGAACCGGGAACGGTCATAGTCTCAGGCTGCGCATCGGCAACCGAAAGCGTCGTTGTCTACGCTCCCGACTTTGTCTACTGGCATCCCAAAGCAGACGTTACGTTTACTTATTGCAATTGGGGAACAACACGCGAGGAAATCGTACAGTGGAACGAAGTTTTGGGGATAGATGAAATGCTCGCGCGCTATACAGCTGCATATCCCGAAGCGCAGACCATGTATCTGCTCGCCGACCAACACGTTGAGCGTCCTGCAAATATGGAAGCATACATAATCCGCGAACAGCCGAATTCGATTCTAGAGGAAGAGACATTCCGTCTCTATGCAATTCCAGTCAACCGCTAAGGTCGGCCGGGCCCAACCTAAGGAGACAGCATGGCATCTGACACACACGATATCGCACGTGACAAGTTCATGCTAACGGGCGACCTTGCCTCGTGCGGTTATGATTGGTGGTGGCACTCCTTCACTGCCCATCACGCCATAACCGGCGAAGCAAAGCCATTCTTTATCGAATTCTTCTGCATCAACCCAGCGCTTGGCGGCGACTCACCTATCTTCGGACAGCTTCTCGAAAACAAGAGGCAGGGCGTTCGTCCGTCATACGTCATGGTCAAAGCAGGGTGCTGGGGTAAAGATGCCCGACAAATACACAGGTTCTTCGCCTGGAACGATGTCGTAGTGGGACAAAACGTGCCCTACTACGTAAGCGCTGATGATTGCCTTGCCTGCGAGACGGATCTTATCGGACGCGTCGAGGTGTCTGCCAACGATGCGAAAGCATACCCAGAGTGGATGAGTGATGCGGGCAGCATGATTTGGGACCTGCATGTGGACAAGCGTATCGCATACAACGTCGGTCCCGGAGCAAGCGCGCCCCTGCGCAACGCGCAACTCTTCGAAATGTATTGGCATGCCGAAGGAATCAAAACCGCCTATAGCGGCACCGTCGTCCTTGACGGGGAAACCTACGTTGTCGATCCTGAAACCTCGTTCGGCTATTCGGATAAAAACTGGGGAAGCGATTTCACGTCACCTTGGGTCTGGCTTTCCTCGTGTAACCTGACCAGCTCGCGGACCGGATGGCAGCTTGGGAACTGCGCTTTCGAGATAGGCGGCGGCAGACCGAAAGTAGGCCCCATCGTCCTCGATCACAAGCTGTTGGGCTGCATCTATTACGATGGCAGACCGTACGAGTTCAATTTTTCCAAACCCTGGACCAAGAGCACGACCGATTTCACCTGCTGGGAAACAGATGATACCGTTGAGTGGCGCGTCGATCAGAGCACGCGCGATGCACGCCTTCAGACGTCGGTCTCCTGCAAAAAAGATGAAATGTTGCTCGCGCAATACGAGGCACCCAACGGCACAAAAAGACATACGCGCCTTTGGAATGGATCCACCGGAACAGGACACCTGGTATTAAGCAAACTCGAAGCAGGCTTGTGGAACGTCATCGATGAAATAGACGCCGCAAACATCGGGTGCGAATATGGTGAATACGATGCTTTGGGCCCTTATGAAAACAAGGCTACAGCGCGGCGATAATCGCCTCGACGCTTTCTTTGGCATCACCTAAGAGCATGTCAGTATTCTGATTGTAGAACAGCGGATTATCCACACCCGAATAACCAGTCGAGCCCATTTTGCGCTTGGAAACTATTACCCGCCTCGATTCCCACACGTGCAATACCGGCATGCCGGCGATAGGGCTCGATGGTTCTGTTGCGGCTGAAGGATTGCAAGTGTCATTTGCACCGATCACAAGCACGACATCGACATCGGAAAAATCATCGTTGATTTCGTCCATCTCATAAACCGCATCGTAAGGCACCTTGGCTTCAGCCAAAAGCACATTCATGTGACCGGGCATGCGTCCCGCAACCGGATGAATGCCAAACTTGACGTCCACACCGCGCTCGATAAGCCTACGTGTAAGATCGGCTACCGGAAACTGCGCTTGCGCAACAGCCATGCCGTATCCGGGACAGACCACGACGCTTTTAGCATCTCTCAAAAGACCGGCGACTTCATCAGCGCCTATCTCGTTATGGTCATGATGCTCGGAGATGTCGCTTTGCGCTGACGACGCGGGCTTGGTTCCGTAACCCCCTAAGATTACCGAGGCAAACGAACGGTTCATTCCCTGACACATAATCCACGACAGATACGCACCCGACGAACCAACCAAGGCGCCGGTGATGATAAGCAGGTCGTTTCCCAAGGTAAGCCCAACCATGGCAGCCGCCCAGCCAGAATACGAATTGAGCATCGATATGACAACCGGCATATCACCGCCACCGATAGCCATGACCAGATGAAGGCCAAGAAGAAGCGAGATAACGGTCAAGACGCCAAGAGGCAGCAGCCCCGATTCGACACCCTGGGTATTGGCAAACCACACGACAAGCGCGATTGAGGCAATAACCATGCCAAGATTTACAGCGTTTCGACCAGGAAGTGCGTGTGGCTTACCAGAAATCCTTGCGGCAAGCTTAAAGTATGCAACGACCGAGCCGGTTAGGGTAACCGCCCCGATGAAGACAGCGAGGCCGGTTTCTGCCATATGAAACGCATTCTCTGCGCCGCCCGTAAAATCACCCGGAGTCGAAAAGAACGAGGCAAAGGCGACGAGTACAGCTGCAGCACCCACAAACGAATGCAACATTGCAACGAGCTGCGGCATGGCGGTCATCTGAACAGTGCGAGCCTTCCAGATGCCAAGAGCTCCGCCTATAGCAAGTGCAAGAACCAAAAAACCAATGACGGGGCCCACGGGCTGCGCAAGACACGCAAGCGTCACAAGAACGACAGCGATAAATGCAAGGGCCATTCCGGCTACACCAAAATAATTGCCACGCTGGGCGGTTTTCTGCTTTGAAAGACCCGCGAGCGCAAGAATGAAGAGCAGGGCGGCGACAAGATACGCAAGCGATTCGAAATGCGCAAGAATATCGAGGAAAGAGGAGGTCATCATTTATTTCCAGAGCTCCTCTCGAACATCTTCAGCATCCGATGCGTCACTAGAAATCCGCCGAATATATTGATTGAGGCAAGAGCGGTGGCGACAAAAGCCAATATGGCGACGATTGGATTCGCAGAGCCCATAAGCAAAATCGCACCGACGATGATAATCCCCGAAATAGCATTGGTGACCGACATGAGCGGTGTATGCAACGTATGCGTGACGTTACCGATAACGTAGAATCCCACGACAATGGCAAGTTCGAGGACAACAAAATGCCCCGTCATCGACGCAGGCGCCATCATGATAACAAGTCCACCAAGCAAAACGGCGAGTACCTTCCACCACCATTTTCTAAATGCGCTCGGTTGCTTGTTCTCTGATTCATCAGCAGGTACCTGTTCTTGAGGAACAGCCTCCTTCGGTGTTGCAGATACTTGAACGGGAGGAGGCGGCCACATGCCCTTGCCATTAAGAGTGACCGTGATACCGCGAACAACCTCGTCTTCCTCGTCGAGGACGAGACATCCGTCTTTCAAAGGAGTTGCGAGTTTGAGGAAGTTGACGATATTCTGACCGAAAAGCTGCGAAGCCTGCCCTGGCAATCGTCCTGGCAGGTCAGTATATCCAATGATGGTCACGCCACCTTCGGTATAGATAACCTCGTCTGGTTTCGACAGCGCGCAGTTACCCCCAAGTGGGCTCGCGCCCATATCGACGATAACAGAACCAGGCTTCATGCCCGCAACCGCGGCTTCGGTAAGCAGAAGCGGCGCAGGACGACCAGGCACCTGGGCCGTTGTTATAACGATATCGCTCTTGGCCGCCTGCTCGTCGTACACCGCGAGCACGCGCGCCTGCTCGTCTTCATCGAGAGCCTTCGCATATCCATCCGAACTTTCCTGTTTGACGGGAATTTCCACAAACGCAGCACCCAAGGACTCGACCTGATCGGCAACCTCGGGACGCACGTCGGTAGCAGAAACCTCTGCACCCATAGAGCCAGCCGTTCCAATGGCAGCAAGACCCGCTACGCCCACGCCGATTACATAGACATGCGCCGGTGGCATTTTTCCCGCGGCCGTCACCTGACCGGTGAAGAGCCTTCCAAAGACATTCGCCGCTTCGATGACCGCGCGATATCCTCCCACGTTCGCCATAGACGAGCGCACATCAAGCGATTGGGAACGAGACAGACGCGGGACCATATCCATGGCCAAGGCGGTAATGCCCATTCCCTCGAACGTCGCGATTATTTGCGCATTCGAACGCGGGTCCATGCGTGCAATAAGCGTAGCACCGCGTTTTATGAGGGCGAGCTCGGCTTCTGCCGGGGTGTCGAGACATATAACGATATCAGCACCCCATGCTTCTTCACGCGCAACAACCCGCGCACCGGCCCGTTCATAGGCATCGTCATAGAAGCTTGCCGCGATACCGGCACCTGCTTCCACAACGACCTCATAACCGAGCTTGATCAGCTTTGCCACGCTGTCCGGCGTGCCAGACACAAGCGTCTGGCCTGGTTTATGCTCTCGCGGTATTCCTATCTGCATCTATTTCCCGAATCCTCATGCCTGAATATTCGCCCTGAGACGTATATCAAGACGTCCCTAAAGATCTATATACCAGATACGCTCAGCATCAATTGCATTTTCGAGCGCGCGTCGCACATTGGCGGGCACTGGCTGATTGAGGTTGAGGAGCACCTCTACCAAAGGATGTTCGGGGGCTTTGGCTATCTGCATGGACTCGACATTGATGCCGGCATCGCCGAATACCGTGCCGATTTTGCCAATCTGCCCTGGCTTATCTGCATATTCGATCACGACGATGTCCTTTTCGGGGACAAAATCCACAGGCAAGCCAAGCATCTCGATGATACGCGGCATGTCATAACCAAGAGCTCGCGTAGCGCAGACCGTATATTCCTCGCCATTTGCAAATGCTGTTATCTCAAGGTAGCTCGGATAGCTCTCGGAAAGAACGTCCGTCCCGGTTTCGATGACAAGCCCACGCTGTTCAGCGATATAGCCGGCATTGATGATATTGACGGGGATTTCGCTGCCAAACGAAACGATACCCGCAAGGGCGGCGGTGCCCAAAACCGTCGGATCCGCATCGGCAATCTTGCCACGCGCAACAACCTTAACCTTATCGATGCCGCCGCCGACAAGCTGCGCAAGGATCTCTCCCGTTTTCTGTGCAACGGGCATAAACTCGCCGACGCGCGCCATGACATCGGCAGGAATACGTGCGGAATTGACAACGGTGTTCACGGTCTTACCCTCAAGTCCCGCAATCACGTATTCGGCGATCTGCGTGGCCGCGCGTGTCTGTGCTTCCTTGGTTGATGCGCCAAGGTGCGGGGTTATAGCTACGTTGTCGAACTTATGGATAGGCGAATCGATAACG